>JANOGB010000349.1:0-2440 GCA_031413955.1 Planctomycetota bacterium
CCGGGCTCCAGCCCGGCTCCGCTTCATTTTCTTCTTCCCTGTAGCCTGGAGAACGGAAACAAGCCAAGAGAAAGAGCCGGGCTGGAGCCCGGCGCTCCCGGTTGAGCGATCTCAGGCCTTGGGGACTTCTCCCAGCTTCCGGACGCGCTGGATGCCGCGGGTCTCGAACAGCACGTCGACGTGCTCGACCGGTACGCCGAACCTGGCCGTGTGGCGGATCAGCGCCTCGTAGTCCTGGCCGGCGGCCACCGGGAAGACCGCGGCGTGGTGCATCTGCACGCTTTCGCCTTCGAGTTTTCCGAGTCGGCCGATGTAGACCGCGCTGTCGGTTTCCACGACCAGGTTGATGCCTTGCGGAGCTTGCGTGATGTTCATGATCTCGAGTTCCTCCTGAAGTGCGGCCCTGATCGTCCGAGCGCCGCGGGCATCCTGATGGCCGGGCGGCAAGCCCTTGGTAAGCGTGCGCGCGGAGGCCCGTGCGCGACTCCGCAGCGCGTTCGCGTAACTCACTCCGAACCGCCTGACTCACTCCGAACGAGGCGTGCGCTCCAGCGACTCGAGGTAACGCAGGGCCTCGGGGTGCCGCTCGTCGAGCGCGAGTGCGCGCTCGAGCAGTCTCCGCGCTGCGGCAGCGTCCCCGGCTAGTGCACGGATCGCGCCGAGCTCGGCCAGACAGTCGGCCGCGTAGTCGGGCTCGAGCCGCATGGCCGTCTCGAACGGCTCGACCGCCTCGGCGGGCCTGTCCAGCCGGCGCAAGGCGGCGCCCAGGTTGTAGGCGGCCTCGGCCGAGAGCGGATCGCGCGCCCGCGCTTCGCGCGCCCAGTGTTCGGCGCCGGCCGCGTCGCCCCGGCGCAGCAGCTCGCTGCAGAGATTCGCGGCGCTGGTCGCGCGTGCATCGCCGCTGGTTGCCAGCGGCCAGCGCGCGAGCACCGCTGCCAGCACGAAGAGTCCGAGGGCGAGGGCCCGCCGTGAGGAGGTGCGGCCCTCGAACGGCGCGACGGCCGTGAAGGGCAGCAAGAAGGGCACGACGCCCAGGCGAAAGCGTCCGACCACGAAGAAGGCCAGGATGGACAGCGCCACGAGCGCGCCCGCCGCCAGCGTCACGCCCACGTGTCGTCTTCCCCACGCACAGGCAGCGCCCGCCAGCGCCAGCGGCAGCAGCGCGCCGAACGAGAAGAGGCCGAGCACGCGCAGCACCCACGATTCGTCCTGGAAGACCTCGAACGCGACCGCGTCCATGATCTCGCCCTCGTGGGTGAACAGCAGCAGCTTGCGCGCCAGGAGCGTCGCGAAGTGTCCCGGCTCCGCGTGGATCTCCGCCAGCGCGCGCGCGAACCAGAAGCCCGAGACCTCGGCCGGGGAGAGGGCCCGGCCGCTGAGATCCTCAGCGATGCGCTGCGCGTCCTCGCGCTCGTGATCGGGGTGCCCACGCCCGGCGATCAGCGGCCGGTACAGTCCGTCGGCCTCGGCTCCGTTGCCGATGTAGAAGTTGACGCCCGCGTTCGAGGCCGTGGGCAGGAGCACGCCACCCCGCGCCTGGTTGCGCAGCGCCACCGGCAGGAGCACGAGCACCAGGCCCGCAGCCAGGGCGGCAAGCCGCCCAACCCGACCGAGCTCCCCGCGCCCGAAGGCCCAGGCGAGCGGCAAGACCAGGACGGCCGCGTTCTCGCGCAGGAGGGCCAGGGCGCCGAGCGCGACCCCGGCGAGCAGCGGCCAGCGCAGCGCGCGTTCCTCGCTGCGCGTCAGCGCGAGGAAGAAGAGCAGCGCGGTCAGGCCCGAGGCCAGCGACGTCTTCTCGATCTGCAGGTCGTACCAGATCGAAGGTGCATAGAGCGCGGCCACGCACCCGGCCGCGATGCTCGCGCGGCGTGAGGCGAAGCGGCTGGTGCCGCGCGCGACCCACCACGCCGCCAGCGCACCCACGCAGCACTGCAGCACGCGCACGAGGAGCAGGGCGTGCCCGAAGAGCGCATACACGCAGCCCAGGAAGTACGGATAGAGCGGCGCCTGGTAGAAGACCTCGCTGCCACGCCAGTCTCCGGCCGCGATGCGCTGACCCCATTCGTCGAAGTGCCGCGCGTCACCCAGCAGCACGTCGTTCCAGGGGCTGCCCGACAGCTCGGCCAGGGACAGCAGGCGCACGACCAGGGCCAGGAAAAAGATGCCCAGCCCTGCGCGTGCCGGGAGTCCGCCGCCCTCCCGCACCCCAACGTCCCGGACGCCCATGGATCGCGCGCCACTGTAGTGTGGTGACTCAGCCCGGGCCACGCGTAACCCAAAGCGCACCGCGGAGACGCGGAGGGCGCGGAGCCTCGCGGAGCAAGAAGAATGGGCCTCCGGATCTTCGACTCTCGGAGAGCCGAAGACCCGGAGGCCCCATCTCTTCGGACCTCTTCCTCCACGCTCCTCCGCGTTCTCCGCTTCTCCGCGGTGCGTTTTC
>JANOGB010000350.1:0-1757 GCA_031413955.1 Planctomycetota bacterium
CGCCCGGGTTCTTGGCGCGGAAGAGGCCCTGCTCTTCCCAGTGCTTCTGCCAGCGGGGCTCGAGCTCGGCGGGCGCGTAGACGTTCTTCAACGGGATCCTCGGAGAAACGAGTGGGAGCAGGCCGTTGAAGAAGTCCCGTCGCGAGGCAAAGCGCGCTTCGTCAGAGCTAGGAACGCGACAGAGGGACGGCGGAGGCGGCCTTCCTGGCCGCCGAGCACGGCCCGACGAGCGTGACGACGCTATGGCGAAGCGCGCGAAGCCGCAGCAGGGACCTTCTTCAATGGACTGCTTAGCATAGGAACGCCGTCCGCCCGAGGCACGGGCGTCGCGCGCTGCGCTTGACCTCGCCGCACGCGCCCGGCATCCTTCTCGCCCCTCGCTCGGGCCGAACCCGATCCGCGCGAGCCTCCGCCCCGGGGGATTAGCTCAGCTGGTAGAGCGCTACAATGGCATTGTAGAGGTCAGGGGTTCGACTCCCCTATCCTCCACCAAGTCCCCGCGCGGGACCTCCGGGCGGTGTTCGCGCGCGCGCGCCTGAGCAGCAAGGCATGACCGAGCTCGTCCATCCCGACCGCCTGCAAAAGCTCGCCGCGCTGCGCGAGTCCGGCGTCGATCCCTTCCCCGCGCGCGGGGTCGAGAACGAGCCGATCGCGGCCCTGATCGCGGGCGGCGGCACGGCCGAGGCGCCGGGGCCGCGCCTGGGGACGAAGGTCTGCATCGCCGGGCGCCTGCTCGCCCTGCGCGACTTCGGCAAGCTGATGTTCGCGGCCGTGCTCGACGGCACGGGCAAGCTCCAGGTCGGTTTCCAGAAGGCGCGCCTGGAGACGTGGTGGGAGCGCCGCAAATGGCTCGACGGCGGGGATCAGGTGGCGATCCGCGGCGAGCTCGGGCGCACGCAGAAGGGCGAGCTGACGGTGTGGGCCGACGAGGTGCTGCTGCTCGCGAAGTCCCTCGCGCCGCCGCCCGGGAAGTGGCACGGCCTGGTGGACGTCGAGCAGCGCTACCGCCGCCGTTACGTCGATCTGTGGGCCTCGGAAGGCGTGCGCGAGGTGTTCGTGGCACGCAGCCGGATGGTCTCGTTGGTGCGCCGTTTTCTCGAAGCGCGCGGTTTCCTCGAAGTCGAGACGCCCACGCTGCACCCGATTGCCGGCGGCGCCACGGCGCGGCCCTTCGTCACGCACCACAACGCGCTCGACGCGGAGTTCTACCTGCGCATCGCGCCCGAGCTGTACCTGAAGCGCCTGATCGTGGGCGGTCTGGAGCGCGTGTTCGAAGTGTCGCGCAACTTCAGGAACGAGGGCATCTCCACGCGCCACAACCCCGAGTTCACGATGCTCGAGCTGTACCAGGCGCAGGCGGATTTCCGGCACATGATGGCGCACACCGAGGAGCTGCTCGAGCACCTCGCGCGCGAGCTCACGGGCGGGACCATGCTGGAGTTCCGCGGCGCGCGCTACGACCTCGCCGCGCCCTTCCGCCGCGCGCGCTACGACGAGCTCTTCCAGGAGAAGAACGGTTGCTCGCTGCACGACGAGGCCAGGGTGGCGGCGCGCGCGCAGGAGCTCGAGCTCAAGCTCCCGCCCCGGGCCGAGCACTGGAAAAAGGTCGGCGCGGTCTTCGAGGCCACGGTCGAGGACGCGCTCTCCGGCCCCGTGTTCGTCACGCATTTTCCGACCCCGCTGTGCCCGCTGGCCAAGGCCGACCCGGCCGACCCGCGCTTCGCCGAACGCTTCGAGCTCTTCCTGGGCGGCATGGA
>JANOGB010000351.1:0-2475 GCA_031413955.1 Planctomycetota bacterium
TCCTATCTCGGTTTTGTTCTCTCTCTTCTCCCCTCCCCCGCGGTTACAGTAACAAACAATAACGAAGAGCCGGGCTGGCGCCCGGCGCTCCCAGGTGAGCGAGCTCACTGCCGGAAACGGCGCAAGACCAGGCTCGCGTTGGTCCCGCCGAAGCCGAACGAGTTCGACAGGATCACGTTCGGCTGGCCGCGCACCATCTCGGAGAGCACGTTGATCTCGGGCGCGTCCTCTTCCTGGGCCGTGAAGTTGATGTTCGGGGCCAGAAACCCGTCGCGCATCATCAGCGCCGAGTACACGAGCTCGGAGGCGCCCGCCATCCAGCACTCGTGCCCGGTCATGGACTTCGTCGACGAGACCGGTGGGCCCTTGCTGCCGAAGACCTCATGGATCGCCAGCGCCTCGGAGCGATCACCGAGCGGAGTCGAGGTCGCATGGGCGTTGATGTAGTCGATGTCGCTCACCTTCAGCCCGGCCGTCTCGAGGGCTTTCTCCATGCAACCCTTCGCGCCACGGCCCGAGGGCAGCGTGAGATGATCGCCGTCGGAGCTGAAGGCGTAGGCGATGACTTCGCCGAAGATGCGCGCGTCGCGGGCTTGCGCACTCTCCAGGCTCTCCAGGATCAGCATCGCGCCGCCGCCGCCGGGCACGAGACCATCGCGCGTGCCGTCGAACGGCCGTGAAGCCTTGGCCGGCTCGGCCTCGCACATGCTGAAGCTGTTGAGCGCATCGAAGCTGATCATCGAGAGCCAGTGGGTCTCCTGCGTGCCGCCCGCGAAGACCACGCGCTGCGCACCCGAACGGATGAGCTGCCAGGCGAGCCCGATCGCGTGCGCGCCGCTGCTGCAGGCCGCGCTGATCGTCATGTTGATGCCCTGCGCGCCGAGCAGCGGCCCGAGGTTCATCGAGGCCGTCGAGTTCATGATCTTGATGACCATCTGCGACCCGAGAAAACGCGACTGGCCGTACTCCTCGAGCGTCTTCATGAGCTCGGGCAGTGCCGAGCACGAGGAATCGTTGCCGATGATCACGCCCACGTCCGCGCGGGACACGTCGTCGCGCTTCAGGCCCGCCGTCTCCATGGCGCGCACGGTCGAGAGCGCGGCGTAGATGGCTGCCTCGGGCATGAATTTGCGCGCGCGGCGGTCGAAGTCGCTCTTGAGGTCGACGTTCGAGAGCTTGGTCATCAAACCCGAGCGAAAGCCGATCTTCTTCCGTTCCTCGGAATAGATGACGCCGGAGCGCCCCTCCTGCAGGGAGTTCGAGATCTCGTCCAGCGAATCGCCCAGGCAGGAGACGGCGCCCATTCCGGTGATGACGACGCGTTGCATCAGCCTGTCCTCCTCGAATTCGTTCTTCGCAAGCGCAGCTTGATCCGTGCGGCATCGACGCCCCGGCAGCGAAACCGGGCGTCGCAGGTGAGCAGGTCGCTCTCGGTGTCCAGCACGGCGGAGGCCTCGACCCAGTCCTCCGGCAGGACGGTGGCGCTGAACTTGGCCGTCACGACGCTGGCGATGAGCAGGGATTCGCCGAAGAAATGCTGGCCGAGGAGGCGCGCGCCTTCGATCAGGTAGATCCCGGGCACGAGCGGATAGCCCGGGAAGTGCCCCTGGAAGACGGACAGATCTTGCGCGAAGCGAAAGCGAGCCGACGCGCCCACGGCGGTGAGCTCCAGGTCGGTCAACGCGTTCTGGATGTCCTCTCTCACGAAGGGCTCTCCGCGCGCCAATCGATGACCCGGAAGTCGAGGCGGCAGTCGCCCGCGGCATCGCTCAGGGTGAAGCGGCCGGGGAAGCGGATCTGCCCGTCCGGAGCGCGGTTCCATTCCTGGATCTGGATGGACGCACGCGCGCGCCCGTGCCGGCCGGTCTCGAATCGATCCGGAACCTGGCCGTGCTCGCGCGCGAAGAGCACCTCGCTCTTCCCGTGCTGCCCGTGCAAGGCCGCCGCGCCCGATTCGAGGCGCACGAGTCGCAGCTCTTCGCTCGGCACTCCGAGGAAGATCGGCGCCAGGCCCGCGACGAGCGTGTCGACGAGGAACTCGTCGTCGAAGAAGGGCGAGCCCTGGATCACTTGCGTGCCCGTGGCATCGCGCTGCACCTGGAAGAGCGTCCCGCCGAGGTCGGTCAGGCCGACCACCCGCAGCAGATCGGGAACGCGCGCGACCACCAGGACAGAGAAATCGATCTCGCTCCCGCGCCGAGACAGGACCACGCGCTGCTGACTGCGGATCGCCGCCGGCGGCACGAACAGGCTCGTGCGCCACTCGCGCTCCAGGGCCGGATCGTCCAGCGCGACAGTCGAGGGAAAACGATGGACACACCCGAGAGCCAGCCCAACGGTGGCGGCGGTGAGGAGGGCGTGCATCACGGCGGCGTAGTCCGGCGGCAGAGTCTAGCTTCACCCGGGAGCGCCGGGCTCCAGCCCGGCTCTTCTTCTTGGCTTGTTCCTCTCTCCGCAGGGGAAGGGAAGAAGAAC
>JANOGB010000352.1:0-5283 GCA_031413955.1 Planctomycetota bacterium
ACCAGCCGTGATCCAGATGCAGACGATGCTCGACGTGGCCGACAACACCGGGGCCAAGCGTGTGATGTGCATCAAGGTGCTGGGCGGCACCAAGCGCCGTTGCGCGGGCCTGGGCGACATCATCGTGGCCTCGGTCAAGAAGGCCATGCCCTCCTCGGACATGAAGCAGGGCACCGTGGTCAAGGGCGTGATCGTGCGCACCAGCAAGAACACGCGTCGCAAGGACGGCTCCTACGTGCGCTTCGATCACAACGCCATGGTGATCATCGACGACGAGGGCAACCCGAAGGGCACGCGCATCTTCGGGGCCGTCGCGCGCGAGCTGCGCGAGCGCAACTTCATGAAGATCATCTCGCTCGCCCAGGAGGTCGTCTGATGCACGTCAAGAAGGGCGACAAGGTGATCGTCATCGCCGGTAACGACAAGGGCAAGGTGGGCGAGATCACGACCGTCCAGCGCGAGCGCGGGCGGGTGATCGTCGCCGGCGCCAACTTGCGCTGGAAGCACAAGCGGCCGACGCAGCAGACGCCCAAGGGCGAGCGCGTCCAGGAGGAGTGCTCGATGCATCACAGCAACGTCATGCTCTACGACCCCGAGTCGAAAAAGGGCACGCGCAAGCGCAAGGCGGAGGCCAAGCGATGAGCAGCGAGAAGGAAGAGGAGAAGGAGCAGAAGGCCGAGGTCTCCGCGGCCCCGGGCGAAGCGCCCGTCAAGGGCAAGGGCAAGGGCTCCAAGAAGAAGACCGAAAAAGGTGAGTCGGCGGCCGAGCTAAAGGGCGGCGCGGCGGAAGCTCCGGCAGTCCCGGCGCGCCTCAAGGAGCGCTACAAGAGCCATGTGCGTCCTGCGCTCATGAAGCAGTTCGGGATCCAGAACCCCATGGCCGTTCCCGGCCTGAAGAAGGTCGTGATCAACATGGGCTGCAAGGGCGCGGTCGAGACCAAGGCGCGCATCGACGCGGCCGCCCGCGACCTGGCCCAGATCGCTGGCCAGAAGCCGACGGTCCGCAAGGCGCGCCAGTCGATCGCGAACTTCAAGCTGCGCCAGGGCATGCCCATCGGCGTGGCCGTGACGCTGCGCGGCAATCGCATGTGGGAATTCGCCGACCGCCTGATCTCGGTCGTGCTGCCCCGCATCCGGGACTTCCGGGGCGTCAAGCCCAAGCTCGACGGCCGCGGCAACTACACGCTCGGCCTGGCGGAGCAGTCGGTCTTCCCGGAGGTCGATTTCGACAAGCAGGAGTACGTGCAGGGCATGGACGTGACCTTCGTCACCAGCGCGCTCACGGACGAGCAAGGCTTCTTCCTGCTGAAGGAGCTAGGCATCCCCTTCAAGCTGGACGGGCAGGACTAGACCGATGGCCAAGAAGTGTCTGATCATCAAGGCGAAGCAGACGCCGAAGTTCCGTTCGCGCGTGGTGCGGCGCTGCAACCTGTGTGGCCGCCCGCGTGCGGTCTATCGCAAGTTCGGCATCTGCCGGATTTGTCTGCGCAAGAAGGCCCTGCTGGGTGAGATCCCCGGCATGCGCAAGGCCTCCTGGTAGGAGATTAGGAACAGTCCCATGACGATGACCGACCCCGTAGCCGACCTGCTGACGCGCATTCGCAACGCCAACGTGCGCCACGCGAAGAGCGTGCGCATGCCGGCCTCCAAGCTGAAGGTGCACATCGCCCAGGTCCTGAAAGACGAGGGCTACATCCGCGACTACCGCGTCGAGCCGAAGGAGCCGCAGAGCGATCTCGTGCTCGACCTGAAGTACGGTCCGGACGGCGAGTTCGTGATCCGCGAGATCAAGCGCGTCAGCAAGCCCGGCTGCCGCGTGTACTCGAGCACGAAGTCACTCCCGCGCGTCCTGCGCGGTCAGGGCATCTACGTTCTCTCGACGCCCAAGGGCGTCCTTTCCGACCGCGCCGCACGCCAGCAGAACGTGGGCGGCGAGGTCCTGTGCAAGATCTACTAGAACGGCTCCAGGTATCCCCATGTCTCGCATCGGAAGGCAGCCGATCACGATCCCTAGCGGCGTCACCATCGAGGAGAAGGCGCGCAGGGTCACGGTCAAGGGCCCGAAGGGCACCCTGGAGCTCGGGCTGCGGCCCGAGATCGACATCAAGGTCGAGAAGTCCCAGGTGCTCGTGCAGCCCAACACCGACACCACGCGCCAGGTGCGTGCCTACCACGGCATGACGCGGGCGATCCTCGGCAACATGATGGTCGGCGTCACGCAGGGCTACCATCGCAACCTCGAGATCATCGGCGTCGGCTGGAACGCTGCCCTGGCCGGCAAGAAGCTGGTGCTCTCGGTCGGATACTGCAATCCGGTCGAGATGGAGATTCCCGCCGGCCTGGTGGTGGAAGCGCCCAAGCCGACCAACATCAGCATCAAGGGCGCCGACAAGCAGCTCGTCGGCCAGTTCGCGGCCGCGGTGCGCTCGCAGCGTCCGCCCGAGCCCTACAAGGGCAAGGGCATCCGCTACGAGAACGAGTACGTGCGCAAGAAGCAGGGCAAGAGCTTCGGGAGCTAGGAGCCAGAGCCATCCGCCATGAAGACCAAGCTAGAGAAGCGCCAGCGCCGCAAATACCACGTCCGCAATCGCCTGATGCGCGACGGCTCTCCGGCGCGCCTGACGGTGACGCGGTCCAGCAAGCACATCTATGCGCAGGTCGTCGACGCTGGCGGCCGCACGCTGTGCGGTACGGGCACGACCAAGAAGGCGCTCGCGTCTGAGTTCGCCGGCAAGAAGAAGACCGAGCGCGCGGCGCTGGTCGGCAAGGAGATCGCGCGCCTGGCGAAGGAGAAGGGCGTGGAGGTGGTCGTGTTCGACCGCGGTTGCCACAAGTTCCACGGCCGGGTCAAGGCATTGGCCGAAGCGGCGCGGGCCGAGGGCCTCAAGTTCTAGCCCACCCGGGCTAGCACCACGCAGCAGACACACGAGCGCAGCCAACCGAACATGAAGACCAGATTCGACTATCTCGACACGACCGAAGCCTCCCAGCTCGAGGGCCTGAGCGAGGTGCTGATCCAGGTCAACCGCTCGGCCGCGGTGGTCAAGGGCGGGCGGCGCTTCTCCTTCGCCGCGCTGACCGTGGCCGGCAACCGCGCCGGCATCGTGGGGCAGGGCTTCGGCAAGGCGCGCCAGGTCCCCAACGCGATCGAGAAGGCCACCAAGGACGCGCGCAAGCACATGATCCGCGTGCCGCTGACCGGCGACGGCACGATTCCGCACGAGGTCAACGGGCGCTACTGCGGCTCGATGGTGCGCCTGATCCCCGCGGCCCCGGGCACGGGCGTGATCGCGGGCTCCTCGGTGCGCGCCGTGTGCGAGATGGCCGGCGTCAAGAACATCCTCAGCAAGGCCTACGGCTCGACCAACCCCGTCAACCTGGTCAAAGCCACGTTCCACGCGCTGACCCTCCTGCGCACGAGAGACCAGGTCGCCGCCCTGCGCGGCGTCGAGATCGCCTGAGTCTCGAGAGCGCCACCCGAACCCACCGAGCCGACCATGGACCTGAAGACCGTCACGAAGAAGGGCACCAAGCACACGCACGTATTCCGCGTCGGCCGCGGCATCGGCAGTGGCCTCGGCAAGACGTGCGGCCGAGGGCACAAGGGCTGGGGCCAGCGCTCCGGCGCCTACCGCCGCCCGGGCTACGAGGGCGGGCAGATGCCCATCTACCGGCGTGTGCCCAAGCGCGGCTTCACCAACGCGCGCTTCCGCAGCGAGTACACGATCATCAACGTCTCCGCCCTGGAGGTCTTCGAGAGCGGCGCGGTGGTCGATCTGGCCGCCGTGCTCGCCAAGGGTCTGGCGAGCCTGAACGTGCCGCAGCTCAAGGTTCTGGGGGATGGCGCGCTCTCGAAGGCGCTCACCGTGCGCGCCCAGAAGTTCTCGAAGAGCGCGGTCGAGAAGATCCGCGCGGCGGGCGGTCAGGCGGTCGTCCTGGACGACAAGGGACGCGAGCTCGTCGAGTCGGCAGGGGAAGAGGACAAGGACAAGAAGTAGCGCGGTGAAGCAGATCCTCCAGCTCCTCCGGATTCCCGAGACGCGCCAGCGCATCCTGGTGACGCTCGGACTCCTGTTCGCCTACCGCATCGGGTTCCACGTGCACATGCCGGGGATCGCGCAGACCCACATTGCGGAGGAGGCCCAGGGCAGCACGGTCTTCGGCTTGATGTCGGCCTTTTCGGGCGGCTCACTCGGCAACACGGTGCTCTTCGCGCTGGGCATCATGCCCTACATCTCGGCCTCGATCATTTTCTCGGTGCTGGCCAAGGTCTCGCCACAGATCGAGGCCATCCAGAAGGAGGGCGCCAGCGGACAGAAGAAGATCACCCAGTGGACGCGCCTCGCCACCGTCCCGATCGCGCTCCTGCAGTCGACCTTCATCTGGTTCGGGGTGTACCTGAACATCCCCGGCCTGCTGGCCGTCGAGCCCTCGGCCGGCTACGCGCTGCTGGTGGTCCTGGCGCTGACGGCCAGCTCGCTGTTCGTCATGTGGCTGGGCGAGCTCATCACCGAGTACGGCCTCGGCAACGGGTCCTCGCTGATCATCATGGCCGGCATCATCGCGCAGATGCCTGGCAGCATGCAGGGCATCCTCGAGCAGCAGGACGAGCCCTACAACGCGATCCTGACCCTGGTGGGCATCTGGATCGCCATCGTGCTGGTGGTCGTGTTCGTGCAGAAGGGCGAGCGCCGCGTGCCGATCCAGTACGCGCGGCTGACGCGTGGTCGCCGCGTCTACGGCGGCCAGCGCCACTACCTCCCGCTCAAGATCAACATGGCCGGCGTGATGCCCATCATCTTCGCCTCGGCCATCTTCATCATTCCGGGCGTGGTCCTGGGCCTGATCCCCGGGGGCGAGCGGGCGGCCGCCGTTTTCAGCGACACGGACGGTTTCGTGTACGTGACGCTCTATGTGATCCTGGTCTTCTTCTTCTGCTTCTTCTGGAACAACCTGATGTTCCGGCCCGAGGAGATCGCCGACAACCTGCGCGAGCACGGCTCGTTCATCCCTGGCATCCGGCCGGGCGCGAAGACCGCCGCGTACCTGAAGGACATCCTCACGCGCATCACCCTGGCCGGAGCCGCGTTCCTCGCCTTCCTGGCGGTGCTGCCGAACTTCATCACCGGCAACATCCCGGGCCTGTCGGGTCAGCTGGCCTACTTCCTGGGTGGCACGTCGGTGCTGATCGTGGTGGGCGTGGCCATGGATCTGGTCGATCGGCTCAACGCCCAGCTGGTGATGCGTAACTACGAGGGCTTCGTGAAGGGCAAGGGCACCGGTG
>JANOGB010000353.1:0-5168 GCA_031413955.1 Planctomycetota bacterium
CAACGATGTAGAGAACGTGATCGTTCTGCCTGGCCCGCAGGGCACCGGCTTCGGCCGCAACTCGACTGGCGGCTCGATGAACCTGCTGACGCGGCGCCCGAACCTCGAAGAGTGGGAGTTCTTAGGCGACTTCGAGCTCGCCAGCTACGAGAACGTCCGCCTCGGCTTGATCGCGAACGTTCCCTTCGCCCCTGGCAAAGCCGCGGCGCGCATCGCATACCGGCGCGAGTACCCGTCCAACTATCACGGGGATAGGAAGAACAAGCGCCGTTTCGAGGATCCGAGAACGGGCGTTACGTCAAACTCAGGCCCTCTCGATCGATCCTGCACGGGTTCGGGCAGAGGGAAGCGCCCAATAGCGCCCGCCGCCGCCGGCGGTGCATTGGTTCGGCGGGACGTAGTCGCGGGCGCGCAGGGCTTCGTTGCCGATGCCCACGATGATGACCCGCGTGTGCGCGGCCTCGACGATGTCGACGAGCGTCTGAAAGCGCGATTCGCCGTCGAGCAGGTAGACCACCGGCAGGGTGGCGCGAACCATGTCGCTGTCGGGTGGCAGATAGATGGACAGTGGATAGGTCGTGCCGTTGCGTTGGGACGCAATGCTTTTTGTCTGCAGCGTTCCCGCCAGTGGTGTCGGCGTGCCGGCGCCGCCGCCGCAGCCGGCGGCCACGAAGCCGAGCAGCGCGACGATCGAGGCGCGGCGGCTCGCGTGAATGTTCGCTCCAATGTCTTCCGGCATGACGAATTGTCCGATCTCCAGGCGCCGCCATCACTGCCGATCAACCCGTGGGTGGCGCGCCGGTGCGCGTCTCGATGCAGGCACCGATGAGGCCTGAGCGGTTGACATTCGCCATGCCTTGCACAAGAATGAATACTGATTCATTATTCACATGGTACACACATGGAAGCGGCGATCCGAAATGCGGCGACGACAGCGGAGCCCAAGGCCAGGATCCTTTCGGCGGCTCGAGACGTGGTGGCCGAGTCGGGCTGGAAGAACGCCCAGATCGCGCTGATCGCCCACAAGGCCGGTGTTGCCACGGGCAGTGTCTACCGGCATTTCGAGTCCAAGGCCGACCTGTATGCGCAGGTGCTGGCGATGGTGTCCGAGCGGGAAGTGGCCGTGGTGTCGTCGATCGTCGACTCGGAAGGGCCCGCCGGCCAGAGGCTGGTCGACGCCATCTTCATGTTCTCGCTGCGCGCCATGCGGGGGCGTCGCCTTGCCTACGCCCTGATTGCGGAACCCTGCGAGCCCGAGATCGATCTGGCTCGGCTGCGCTACCGCGCGAAGCTGGCAGAACAGATCGCGCGGCTGATTCGAGAGGGCACCCGCGCCGGCGAGTTCGTCGACGTGAACCCCGCGCTCGCCGCATCGTGCGTCACCGGGGCGTTCATGGAAGCGCTTGTCGGTCCGCTGGCCCCGGAAACCGAACCCGACACCGCCGCCGCGCGCGCCGTCGCGCAAGCCATCGCGGGGCTGGCTGCACGCATGGTGTTCCGCCAATCGGCGCCGAAGCTCTCGGTCGTTTCCAAACAGCTGGTTTCCAGGCGACTGATATCCAAAGGACCGCGATGAACAAGCCTGTCGAACCCTTTGCGCCGCAAGCCGCGCAAGCGATGGCGACGCACGAGGTGCGCAACCAGGCCGCGCCGGCCACAGGCTTCAATGCCTTCACACAGGACCAGGCGTTGCGCGCTCGAGTGGAGCGGGGCGCACCTTGGGCCGAACAGAAGTGCGCGAAGCTGGGTGCGCTGGCGGGCGACGAAGGCGTTCAAGACGCCGCCCGGCTTGCGAACGCGCACGACCCCGTGCTGCGCTCGCACGACCGTTTCGGCAACCGCATCGACTGGGTGGAGTTTCACCCCGCGTGGCATCAACTGATGCGCGCGGCCTTCTCGCACGAGGTGCACAGCCTGGCCTGGACCGCCCGGCAGCCGGGCTCACACTTCGCCCGCGCTGCCTTGAGCTACCTGTGGAATCAGGTCGAAAACGGCGTCGGCTGCCCGACCGGCATGGCCTACGCGGCCGTGGCGGGCTTTGGAGTGCGGCCGGAGTTTGCGCTGTGGCGCGAGAAGACGCTACAGGCCGACTACGACCCGCGCAGGGCCCCCTTGCACACCAAGCGTGCGGCCGTCATCGGGTATGCGATGACCGAGAAACAGGGTGGCTCCGACCTGCGTCAGACGCAGACGACGGCACAACCGCTGGGGCCTGCCGCCGGCGGGCAGGCCTACAGCATCACCGGCCACAAGTGGTTCTGCTCCGTGCCGGTCGCCGATGGGTTCTTCACGCTGGCGCAGACGCGTTCCGGCGTGAGCTGCCTGTTCGTCCCGCGCGTACTGCCCGATGGTGCAGACAACCGCTTCTTCATCCAGCGCCTGAAGGACAAGTGCGGCAACCGTTCCAACGCGTCCAGCGAGATCGAGTACCGCGACACCTGGTCCCTGCTCGTCGGCGAGGAAGGGCGGGGCATTCGCGAGATCCTGACCCACGCGCATCTGACGCGGCTGGACTTCGCGGCCGGCTCGGCCGGGCTGATGCGGCAGGGGTTGACGCTGGCGCTCAGCCATGCGCAAAGCCGCTCGGCATTCGGCAAGCCGATGGCCGAGTTGCCGATGCAGGCCAACGTGCTGGCCGACCTGGCGCTCGACAGTGAAGCCGCGATGCTCGGCGCGCTGCGCGTCGCTGCAGCCACCGACCACCTCCACGACGACGAGCAGGAGCGCCTGTTCGCCCGGGTCGCGACGCCGGTGGTCAAGTTCTGGAACTGCCAGCGTGCTTCGGCCTTTGTGTACGAGTGCGTGCAGGTGCATGGCGGCAATGGCTTCATCATGGAGAACCCGATCGCACGGCTGTATCGCGAAGCGCCGCTGAACTCGATCTGGGAGGGCACGTCGAACATGATGTGCATGGACGTGCTGCGTGCCCTGCAGCGCGAAGCGGGCTGCCGCGACGCCTTCATGGCCGAACTGAAGCGGCAACGCGGCCAGCACGCCGGGCTGGAACGTGCGATCGACGATCTCGCACACCGTCTCGATCAAGACCACGCCGACGACGGCCACGCCCGCGGTCTGGTCACGCGCATGGCCTACGTGCTTCAGGCGGCACAGATGGTCGAGCACAGCCCGGGCGCGGTGGCCGACCTGTTTGTCCGCACGCGGCTGGGCGACGAGTGGATGCACGTGTACGGCACGCTGCCGGCATCGGCGGACATCTCCGCGATCGTCGCGCGCGCGGCGGTCGTGCTGCACTGAGGGGCCGGCCATGAGCGGCACCCTGACTGTCGTGCGGCAGGAGGTGCGGCGCCTGGACCGCCTCGACCCGGGCTGCCGTGAGTGAGCGGCCCCTGAGGGCGACCGAGAATACGAGCGCAACGGCTGCGCTCCCGAGCGTCGGCTTCGTTGGCGCCGGGAAGCTGGCGCAGACATTGGCGGCGGCCTTCACTCGAGCCGGGGTGACGGTCGCCGCCGCGAGCAGCCGCAACGCTCACAACCTGGAACAACTGGCCGGGCGTTGCGGGGATAGGGGGGATAGGAAGAACAAGCGCCGTTTCGAGGATCCGAGAATCGACGTTATGTAACAGCGGGTTGAGCGCGCGATTCGCTCAGCGCGAGAGGGAGGAGGGCAACCACTCCTGGCGAGCCGGCCCCAGGACGACGTCGGCCGAGAGACCAGCGCGCTCGAGCTCGTCTGCATGACCTCCGAACGCTTGCCGCACGCCTTCGAGCGCCAGCCTGGCATAGGCGGTCGTCGCGGACGGACTGCGATGGTTGAGCGCCCGCCCGATCCGCGGTAGCGATGCTCCCGCCTGTACCATCCATGATCCGAGCGTGCGCCGAATATCGCGCGATTCCGCGGGGTCTCGGCGTTCGCCATCGGGATGCTTTGGTCCACGCGTAGCGATGATGTCAGCGCGATTCTTCGTGCTACGAACGCGCGTGAAAATCAGGACGCGCCACCCGCGAGCCACGTGGGCCGATCGCGCGTCCGCCTCGAATGTGATGTGCACAGGAGCGAGAGATGACGAGCCGGGACCCGATCGAACGCTACGACGTGATCGTCATCGGGGCCGGCGTCAGCGGGATGTACGCGCTGCACCACTTCCGTGAGATGGGCCTCTCGGTGCGCGTGTACGACGGCGCCAAGGATGTCGGGGGCACCTGGTGGTACAACCGCTACCCGGGCGCGCGCGTCGATGGCCCCGGCAGCCCCTTCTACTGTTACACGTTCTCTGAGGACCTCATGCGGGAGTGGGACTGGCAGGAGACCCAGTCCGAGTGGTCCGCCGTGCTCGCGTACCTCCGCCATGTCGCCGACAAGCTCGATCTCCGCCGCGACATTCAGTTCGAGACCTGGGTGCGGGACGCTCGTTACGACGAAGCGACGCAGCGTTGGACGGTGGAGACCGACACCGGCGCTCGCGCCTCCGCTTCGTTCCTCCTGTGTGCGGTCGGCGCTCTCTCGACCGCGAACGTCCCTAACATCCCCGGGATCCACGACTTCGCGGGCGAGCGCTACCACACCGGCCGCTGGCCCCACGAGCCGGTCTCCTTCGAGGGCAAGCGCGTTGCCGTGATCGGAACGGGCTCCTCGGGGATTCAGTCGATCCCCGAGATCGCCAAGTCGGCGGCGCGCGTGACGGTGCTCCAGCGCACGCCACAGTACTCGGTTCCGGCGAAGAACCGGCGCATCACACGCGAAGAGATGGCGGAGGCGCGCGCGGACTTCGGAAAGATCCGCGCGAGGATGCTCGCGCACCCCGGCGGCTTCCCCTTCGACGCGGATCCTCGCGCCGTCGTCGAGCACACGCGCGAGCAGCGTCGCGCGCACTACGAGGAGTTATGGCCGCGCGGCAGCTTCCGCTTCTTCCTCGACGGCTACGGCGACGTCGCGGTCAGCGAAGAAGCCAACGCCACGCTGTCCGAGTTCATCCGGGACAAGATTCGCGGGATCGTGCACGACCCACAGATCGCGAAGAAGCTGATGCCCGAGTACTTCGTGATGACGAAGCGGCCGATCCTCGACGACGGCTACTTCGAGGCCTTCAACCGCGACAACGTCACGTTGGTCGACCTGCGCGAGGATCCGATCGAGCGCTTCACGCGGAACAGCGTGGTGACGCGATCGGGCGAGCATCCCATCGACATGCTCGTGCTGGCGACCGGGT
>JANOGB010000354.1:0-6168 GCA_031413955.1 Planctomycetota bacterium
CGACTCACGATCGACTTGGGCTGTTCATCGAAACCTGCAACGCGGTCCAGCACGCTCACCAGAAGGGCATCATCCACCGCGACATCAAGGCCTCCAACGTGCTGGTGCAGGTGGAGGACGGGCTCGCGAAGCCGAAGATCATCGACTTCGGGCTGGCGAAGGCACTCTCGCGGAAGACCGAAGAGGTCGGCCTGACGCAGGCCGGCTCGCCGATCGGGACTCCGGAGTACATGAGCCCCGAGCAACTGGAGGCCGAGGGCACGAGCGTCGACACGCGCACCGACGTGTATGCCCTGGGCGTGCTCTTGTTCGAGCTCATGGTGGGCTCGCGGCCCTTCGATGCGCGCGTGATGATCGAGGAGGGCTTCTTCGAGTTCCGGCGGCAGATCCTCGAGGTCGACGCGCCCCGGCCGAGCTCGCGCGCGACCGAGACCACGGCCGAGCTGCGGCGCACGAACGCGCTGCAGCTCGGGCGCTGGCTGCGCGGCGACCTGGACTGGATCGTCGGCCACGCGCTCGAGAAGCTGCCCGACCGGCGCTATGCCTCGGTCTCGGAGTTCGCGGCCGACCTGCAGCGCTATCTCGACGACGAGCCGGTGCTGGCGAGCCCGCCCAGCCGGGCCTATCGCATCAAGAAGTTCGTGCGCCGGCACAAGGTGGGCGTGGCCAGCGCGCTGGGGCTGCTCGTCGCCCTGAGCCTCGGCATCGTGGGCACGACCCTTTCCATGCTGCGCGCCGTGCGCGCCGAGGAGCTGGCGAGCCGCGAAGCCGAGCGCGCCAATCAGGAAGCTCGAACCGCCCGCACCGCGGAAGAGCTGGCGAGCCGTGAGGCCGAGCGCGCCAACCAGGAGGCGCACACCGCGCGCCGCACGGCGGACTTCCTGACCGGACTGTTCGAGGTCGTGGACCCCGGCGAGGCGCGCGGCAACACGGTCACGGCGCGCGAGATCCTCGACCGCGGCGCGAAACGCATCGAGGCCGAGCTGCAGGAGGCACCCGAGGTGCGCGCGAGCCTGATGGGCACCATGGGCGTCGTCTACACGCGCCTCGGGCTCTACCCGGCCGCGTTGCCGCTCTTGCGTGAAGCGCTGGAGGAACGCCGCCGGGTCCTGGGCGACGAGGACGAGCGCGTGGCCGAGAGTCAGAACAACCTGGGTGCGACCCTGCTCAAGACGGCCGACTACGAGGGCGCGGAACACGAGCTGCGCGCGGCCCTGGCGGTGCGCCGGCGTCTGCTCGGCGCGCACCCCGCGACGGCCCAGAGCCTGAACGACCTTGCCACGCTCCTGAGCGAGCGCGGTCAATGGAGCGAGGCCGAGACACTGGCGCGCGAGGCGCTGGAGATGCGCCGCAAGCTCCTGGGCCGGAGCGCCGCCGTGGCGGAGAGCCTGGAAGCTCTGGCCTTCACACTCTCCGGGCAGCACGAGACCGAGGGCGTCGAGGCGCTCCTGCGCGAGGCTCTGGAGCTGCGCACCGAGCTCCTCGGCAAGCATCCCGCCACGGCGGAGTCCATGAGCAACCTGGGCACCTTCCTCTACGAGCACGAGCGGCAGAGCGAGGCGATCCCGCTCTTTCAGAAATCGCTCGACATGAAGCGCGAGGTCTACGGCGCCGTGCACCCGGAGATCGCCCTGGGCATGAACAACCTCGCCTACGCGCTGCACGACACGGGCGACCTCGACGGAGCCGAGGAGCTCTTCCGTGGCGCGGTCGAGCAGCAACGCAAGCTGCTCGGCGACGTCCACCCCGACCTCGGGCAGGCGCTCAACAACCTCGCCTTCGTGCTCAACGACCGCCGCGACTACGAGGGCGCGCGCGCGTGCTTCTTCGAGGCCGTGGCCGTCTACCGGCGCGCCCTGGGCGACGAGCACGAGAGTGTGATCCGGGCCATCACGAACGCGAAGGGCCTGGTGACCGAGGCCATCAAGAAGCGCGAGCGCGAGCTGGGCGCCGAGGATCCGGAGACGGTGCGCGCGCGCCTCGACCTGGTGGAGCTCTACCAGATCGCGGGCAAACCCGGCGCGGCGCGGCCGCTGGCCGAGGAGGCCTGGCAGCAGCTTTCCGAGGGCGCGGATGCGGAGGGCGCGCTCGCGGCCCGGGCCGAGAGCCTGTTCGGCGCCGCGCTGGCGGACATGGGGGAGCTGGACGAGGCCGAGGAGCTGCTGAACGCGGGGTTCGACAAGCTGCTCGAGTCCCTCGGCCCCGGCGCCGCCGAGGCACGCGCGGCCGGCGAGCGGCTGGCGGCCCTGTACGAACGCACGGACCGGCCCGCGGAAGCGGCCCGCGTGCGCGGGCTTCTCGCAATCCCGGCGCCCGGGGGCCCCGGCGCGGATATACAGTTTCCTAAGTAGCGGGCCGCTCCTGGCTCGCCCGGAGAGGGGTCGGGTCATGAGGAATCACTGGGGCGGTCTTCTTTTCTTGGTGGCGGGGATGGTCGGGTTTCCGGCCGCGGCACGCGCCCAGGATGCGCGCGTGGTCACGGCCAACTCTTCCAACGGGAGGATCTTGGAGCTCACCTTCGATCCGCCGGGCAGCACGGTGCTCAACACGGATGCTCCCAGCCGCGTCGGGCTGCAGTCCCTCGTCTTCCGGGACGACGGCGCGGCCGGCGTGCACCTCTTCGCCGCGGATCAGCAGCGCGGACAGGTGGTCTTCTACTCCGGCGGCGCGGGCGCGGGCGCGATCGTGCTCGACGCCGCGACGCCGACGCACCCGAAGTTCCCCGACGGTCTGTCGCTGGATGCGCGCGACAATCTCTTCGGCACGACCTCAGCAGGGGGCGCGGGAGCGGACAAGGACGCCCGCGTCTGGGTGATCCGGCGCGAGGTCTCCTGCACGGCTGGCTGTCTGCCGGGTGGCTACGCTCCGGCCGTGGGCACGCTCGACGGAACGGTCCAGATCTCGGTCTCGATCGGTGGCGTCCCGACCTCGCTGACGGTGGAGCTCCTGGCGGAGACGCGTGTCGTGCCCTTCGACGCGGGTGCGCTGAGCGCCGGCGACCTGCTCGTGCTCGCCAGCGATCCCGCGGTCCTGCTGCGCTATCCGGCCGCGGCGGTCGCGGCCTTCCTGGCTGCGCTCGCGCAAGGCCAGACGCCGGCCGAGATCGAGCCAGAGATCTTCCTCTTCCCCAGCAACGCCGACGTCGCTCCCGCACGGCGCTTCCCGCTCGGCGCCGAGCCCCACGGCATGGACCTCACCGCGCAGGGGAACCTGCTCATCGCCTCGGGCAACGGCATGATCCTGAACTACCGTCCGGACGGGACGCGTCTGGCGGATTCCGGCGGCTTCGTCGACTTCGCCACGGGCCTCGGACAGGGCAAGTTCAAGCTCGCGATCGGCCTGCAGGATGCGGCCTACCGCGCCTTCGTGGCCGATCGAAACGGCGGGGAGGTCCTGCGCTTCCGCATCGAACCCGACGGCCGGGGCACGCTCGACGGAGTCGTCGACGACCCCGAGTTCCCGGTGGGCATCACGACGACGACCGCCAGCGTGGTCCCGACGCCGGCGGGAATCGGCGTCACGATCCAGCCCACGAACCTGATGCGGACCACGATCGAGAACGTGATCCTCGCCGGAGCGACGGGCGTCTCCGTGATCCTGTTCGAGGATCCGCGCGAGCGCGAGGCGAGCATCCCCGCGAACCAGCCGCTGCACCGCTCGCTCCTCCTGAGCGAGATCCGCGCCGACCTGCCGCCGGAGGCCGAGATCCCGGCCTACGTGCGCGCCTTCCGCAAGGACGATCCCGCGCTCGGAACGCCGACTTTCCTGCTATTCGTGGCCGACACCAGCGCCGACGTGCTGGGCCTCCTCGCGCACGTCATCGACGAGGATCGGATACTCGGCTACGAGCCCGATTGCGACGACCCGGACGCGAGCGCACAGCCGCGCCTCTTCTGGGTCCCTTCTCCGTCCGAGCCCGCCGCCCTCGAGAGTCCGAGCTTCCTCGACGTCACCAGCGACTGTGGCACCACGCACGGGTTGACCCGGAGGTGGTCCCTGTTCCTGGCCAGCGCGCGGGACACGCGTCCGACGCGCGAGATCGCCGTCGCCAAGCTGTCGGCCCTGAGCACGGTCCTCGATCGGGCGCAGTGCGTGGACCGCCGCCTGTACAAGGCTCTGCGGCGCAAGATGGACTCGGCTCTGCGGCAGTTCGAGCGCGGCAAGATCGCGCTCACGATCGACGAGCTGCGTGGTTTCTCGGCCCTGATCCAGGGCTCCCCGGGTGCCCTCGTGAGCTGCGCCGTGAACGAGGGCGGCGAGCTGCGCGCGCGTGCGGACTCGGCCGTCTTCCTCCTACAGAAGCTGCCGTAGGCCTGCCGCCGAGGAATGGCCGCTGCGTCTCGCCCACACGGAGTGGGGAGCGCGAGCGTTCCCCGGCACGGCGGGCCCGCGTCTCGGGGCTGTTTGCGATTTGCTATAATTCGCTATCCGGGCGAGGGCGGCCGCTGAAGAATGAGCGCCATGAAGGGTCACCGCTGGAAGGGTCTATTCGTGCTCGCAGGGTTGCTGTGGTTGCCGGCGGCGTCGCGCGCACAGGACGCGCACGTGGTCAGCGCCAACTCCTCCAACGGGCGCATCCTCGAGCTCACCTTCGACCCGCCGGGCAGCACGGTGGTCAACACCGACGCCGGCAGCCGGGTCGGGCTCGTGTCCCTCCTGTTCCGCGACGACGGTGCGGACGGCGTGCACCTGCTCGCCGCGGATCGCAAGCGAGGTCAGGTGCTCTTCTATTCCGGCGCGGCGGGCGAGGGCGCGATCGTGCTCGATGCCACGAATCCGACACACCCGCCGTTCCCCGACGGTCTTTCGCTGGACGCGCACGACAATCTCTTCGGAACGACCTCGGCCAAGGGCACGGGAGCGGAGAAGGACGCGCGGGTCTGGGTACTCCGCCGCGATGCCGCCTGCGCGGGCGGCTGTTTTCCCGGCGGCTATGGTCCGAACCTCGGTACACTCGACGGCACGGTCGAGATCACGGTCTCGATCGGCGGTAACCCCACCCTGCTCACGGTCGAGCTGCTGGAGGAGTCGCGCGTGGTTCCGTTCAACGCGGGCGCGCTGACGGCCGGCGACTTGCTCGTGCTCGCGAACGAGCCCGCGGCCCTGCTGCGCTATCCGGCCGCCGCGATCCAGGTGTTTCTGGATGCCCTGGCGCTGGGGCAGACGCCGGCCGAGATCGAGCCGGAGATCTTCCTCTTCCCGAGCTACGCCGACGTGCCGCCCGAACGACGTTTTCCGGCGGGCGCCATGCCCAACGGCATGGACTTCACCCCGCAGGGGAATCTGCTCGTGACCTCGGGCAGCGGCACGATCCTCAATTACCGGCCGGACGGGACGCGCCTCTCGGACTCCGGGGGCTTCGTCGACTTCGCCACGGGCCTCGGGCAGGGCAAGTTCAAGCTCGCCGTCGGGTTGCAGGACGCCGTCTACCGCGCCTTCGTCAGCGATCGCAACGGGGGGCAGGTCCTGCGCTTCCGCCTCGAATCCGACGGCAGGGGCACGCTCGATGGGCTGGTGGGCGACCCCCAGTTCCCGGTGGGCATCACGACCACGACCGCCAACGTGGTTCCGACGCCGGCGGGAATGGGTGTCACGATCCAGCCCACCAACCTGATGCAGACCACGATCGAGAACGTCGTGTTCGCCGGGGCGACGGCCGTCTCGGTGGTCCTGTTCGAGGACCCGCGCGAGCGCGAGATGAGCATTCCCTCGGACCAGCCGCTGCACCGCCCGCTCCTCCTGAGTGAGATCCTCGCCACCCTGCCGCCGGAGGCCGAGATCCCGGCCTACGTGCGCGCTTTCCGCAAGGGCGACCCGTTGCTCGGACCTCCGACCTTCTTGCTGCTCGTGGCCGACACGAGCGTCGACGTCCTGGGTCTCGCGGCGCACGTCATCGACGAGGGCCTGGTCCTCGGCTACGAGCCCGATTGCGACGCCCTCGATCCCAGCGCACAGCCACGGCTCTTCTGGGTTCCTACCCCGGACGAGCCGCCCATCCTCGAGAGCCCGACGTTCATCGACGTCACCAACGACTGCGGCACGACGCACGGGTTGACGCGCAGCTGGTCCCTGTTCCTGGCGAGCGCGCGGGACACGCGTTCCACCCTCGAGATCGCGCGCACGAAGCTGGGCGCGCTGCACCGGGTCCTCGACCGATCGCAGTGCGCG
>JANOGB010000355.1:0-5188 GCA_031413955.1 Planctomycetota bacterium
CGTCACCGGCCAGGTGGTGCAGCCGGAGTCGTACCTGGAGATGACCACGCCCTTCATGCTCGACAGCGGACGCGAGACGGGCTACGGCATGGGCCTGCAGCTCGACACGCAGGCCGGCGAGGAGTGCGTCTGGCACGGCGGCGGGATCCCCGGCTTCAACTCGGTGCTGCTCTACTTCCCAGGCGCGAAGCTTTCCGTAGGCGTGATCTCGAACAGCGAGGGCCTGCGCGCAGACGCGCTCGGGCTGGAGCTCGCCAAGGCGTTGCTGGCGACGAAGTGAGTCGTGCGGCCCTACGCCCGGTGAGTGACGTGCTCCCGGGAGCCGTCGATTCCTCGAGCTTCTCCCAACAACCCGACGGGAGGCGGGGCCTTGGCCTGGAGAGGGGTTGCCACACAGCGGGCGCACCGACATGGAGAGTCATCTTGCAGCCTTGCGCCCACGATCAGGGCCGCTGAGCTGCAACTCCAGCTCGGCGATCCGCGCTTGCAGGGGCTCCACGATCGCCGCGACCTCGCTCACCAGGATGCGGGGGTGGATGTGCTGGGGGCAGTTCACGTCCCAGGCTTCCACCGTGATCACCAGCGCGCGCTGCGGCTGCGCGGGGTAGCTCGGGTCGTGCAGGCGCGCGAGCAGCGTCGGGTCATCGGCGACGACGCGAGCCGTGCCCCACACCTTGATGCGCCGCCGGTTCGCGTAGTCCATCAGGAACAGGAACACGCGGCTGTTCTCGCTCAGGTTGCCGGTGCTGATGTACTGGCGGTTGCCGTCGAAGTCGGCGAAGGCCAGCGTGTGCGCGTCGATCGCCTTCAGCAGGCCCATCGGCCCGCCGCGGTACTGGATGTAGGGCTGCCCGGCGGCGGTGCCGAGGTAGAACATGTCGAGCTCGGCCAGGAAGGCCTCGAGCTCGGTCGTGACCTCGGTGTTCCAGCCGCCCGCGCGCTCCATGCGCTGGTACTGCCGGCGCGAGCCTAGCGCGGACTGGATCGCCTTCACCGCCGGGGTGAAGGCCACGTCGCTCGAGAGGGGAACGGACATCGGCGTGGGCTCTTTCCTGGGGTTCGTCGAGGGCACCGGGCGAGGGCGAGAGGGCGGCGTGACCGGCGCACGGGCGACGGCCACGCCGACGGGCTCAGCGAATGGCTGTGGGATGGGTAGCTGCGTGGTCCGCGCGACACCTCGCTGGCGCCGCGCGGGTTTGTCGGGTCGGTCTCTGGCTCGTTCCAATCAGCGCACGACGCGCTCGGCCATGAACGTGCGGATCTTCTGCGCGATCTCCGGCCCCTGCTCCTCGAGCGCGAAGTGGCCGGTGTCGAGCAGATTGAAGTCGAGGTTCTTCAGGTCGCGCTTGTAGGGCTCCGCGCCGCTGGCGGGGAAGATGAAGTCGTTCTTGCCCCAGACGATCAGCGTCGGCGGCTGGTGCTTCTGGAAGTACGCGTGCCACGCCGGGTAGAGCGGCGGGTTCGTGCCGTAGCTCAGAAAGAGCTGCAGCTGGATCTCCTTGTTGCCCGGACGATCGAGGCCGCGCTGGTCGAGCGTCCAGGTGTCCGGGCTGATCCGCGATTCGTCGCGCACGCCGTGTGTCCACTGCCAGCGCGTGGCTCCCGCTTCGAGGAACTTGGCCACGCCGGCGCGCGTCTCGTCGGTCTGCGCCTTCCAGTAGGCCTTCAACGGCACCCAGAAGTCGGCCAGGCCTTCGTCGTAGGCGTTGCCGTTCTGCACGATCAAGCCGCGCACGCGCTCGGGCTGGGCCGCGGCGATGCGGTAGCCGATCGGCGCGCCGTAGTCCTGGAGGTACAGCACGAAGCTTTCGGCCCCCACCGCGTGCGTGAACTTGTCCACCACGCGCGCGAGGTTGTCGAACGAGTACTCGAACTCGTCCAGCGTGGGCATCGAGCTCTGGCCGAAGCCCGGATAGTCCGGCGCGAGGACGCGGTACCTGTCCGCCAGGGCCGGGATCAGGTTGCGGAACATCTGCGAGGACGTCGGGAAGCCGTGCAGGAGCAGGATCACTGGCGCGTCCTTCGGACCCGCCTCGCGGTAGAAGAGGTCGAGGCCGTCGATCTTCACCGTGCGGTGATGCACCGCGGGCGTGGAGCCATCGAGGACCGGGGCGGGAGGGACCCCGACGCCGCCGAGCAGCGCCGGGCCGAGGAGTGCGAGAGAGAGGAGCTTCATAGGAGTCTTGCTTCGGGGTGACGAGGGCATCCGCGGGCTACAGCGCCGGCGCCGCGGGGAAGTCCACGGCCGTGCCGGCGACGTGGTTGAAGTAGTTGGTGAAGAGGTTGAGCGCGACGTTGGCGACCACCTCGGCGATGGCGTCGTCGCCGAAGCCCGCCGCGCGCACCGCGACCAGGTCGGAGGCGCTCACCAGGCCGCGCTTCTCGACGATCACGCGCGCGAAGCCGAGCAGCGCATTCGTGCTGGAGTCCGCGGCCTGGCCCTTGCGCGCCGCCAGGATCTGCTCGGGCGCGAGCCCCACCTTCTTCCCGATCGCGGAGTGCGCGGCGAGGCAGTAGTCGCAGGAGTTGGCCTGGCCGACGGTGAGCGCGATCTGCTCGCGCGTCGTTGCCGGCAGGGCGCCCTTGCCCAGCGCGCCGCTCATCTGCAGGTAGGCGTCGAGCACCGCCGGGGCGCGCACCATCGCGCGGGTCATATTGGGCACGAGCCCGAGCTTGCTCTTGACGATCGAGAGCAGTTCCTTGGAGCGGGCGTCCGTGGTGTCGGGGGCGACGAGGACAAAGGTGGTCATGGCCGAAGTTCCTGTGGAGTGGAGTGGTGTACTGCGCCGGACTGGCGCGGGCGCTCGCCAAAGGCATCCCCTGTGCCCAGCCTGGACCGAATCGCTAAGGCGAGTGCAGATAGTCGGTTACGTCTGATCTGCGGGCTGCTTGATCGCCACGAACTTTCGTGTTTCAACGCAAGTCCGTGATCCAACAACGAGAACTCGTGCAGAATCACGACATGCAGGCTCAGGCCCAAGCCCCGCTCTTCCGCGATCCCAAGCAGATCCTGCTGGACCTCTCCGAAGAGCGTTCGCTGCCGCGCCTGCTCGAGCTGATCGCGCAGCGCCTGGCCGCCACGCCACGCGTGGCCTTGGCGCGCATCTGGCTCGTTCGCCCGGGGGAGGGCTGCGCCACCTGCGTGTTCCAGGCCGAGTGCCCCGACCGCACCAACTGCCTCCATCTCGTGGCCAGCGCCGGGAGCTCCGCCGTCGATCCGACGCGCACCTGGACGAGGACGGACGGCGCGTTCCGCCGCTTCCCGATCGGAGTGCGCAAGGTCGGCAAGATCGCGGCCGCGGGCACGGCCGTGGAAGTGCGCAGTGGCATCGCGGACTCGGACTGGCTCGTCCACTCCGAGTGGGCGCGCGCCGAGGGCCTGGACGGCTTCGCGGGCCAACCCCTGATCCACCACGGCGAGGTGCTCGGCGTCCTGGCCGTGTTCAGCCGCGGCCCGATCGACGAGGGGTGCCTCGACTGGCTGCGCATGATCGCCAACCACGCTGCGGCGGCGATCGTGAACGCGCGCGCCTTCGAGGAGATCGAGGCCCTGCGCGCGCGCCTCGAATCGGAGAACGACTACCTCAGGGAAGAAGTGCAGGCGACGCACGCCCTGGGCGAGCTGCTTGGCGCGAGCCCGGCGCTGGAGGCCGTCGGGCGCAAGATCCACCTCGTGGCGCCGACCGACTCGCCGGTCCTGATCCTGGGCGAGAGCGGGACTGGCAAGGAGCTCGTGGCGCGCGAGATCCATCGCCGCAGCCGGCGCGCCGAGCGGCCGCTGATCAAGGTCAACTGCGCGGCCGTGCCGCGCGAGCTGTTCGAGAGCGAGTTCTTCGGCCATGCCAAGGGCGCCTTCACCGGGGCCCTGCGCGATCGCGTCGGACGCTTCGAGCTCGCCCACGGCGGGACGCTGCTGCTGGACGAGGTGGGCGAGATCCCGCTCGACCTGCAGGCGAAGCTCCTGCGCGTGCTGCAGGAGGGCGAGCTCGAACGCGTGGGCGAGGAGCGCACGCGCAAGGTCGACGTGCGCGTGCTGGCCGCGACGCATCGCGACCTGCGCGGCGCGGCCGAGGCGGGCACCTTCCGCGCCGACCTCTACTACCGGCTGAGTGTCTTTCCGATCGAGGTGCCGGCGCTGCGTGAGCGCAGCGCGGACGTCCCGCTGCTGGCCGAGGCGTTCCTCGCCGCTTCGGCGCGGCGTCTGGGCAAGAAGGCGCCGCGGCTCGCAAACGCCGTCGTGCAGCGCCTGCAGCGCTACCCCTGGCCGGGCAACGTGCGCGAGCTGCAGCACGTCATCGAGCGCGCCGTGTTGACCTCGACCGGCGCCGTGCTGGAGGTCGAGCTGCCCGAGGCGGGCCTCGCGCGCGCCAGCGCCACCCGGGCCGAGCCGGCGGGGAAGAGCGTGCGCAGCGCGGCCGAGCTGCGCGCCGAGGAGCTCGCCAACCTGCGCGCCGCGCTGCTCGCAACGGAAGGCAAGGTCTACGGCAAGGGCGGAGCCGCCGAGCTGCTCGGCATGCGCCCGACCACGCTCGCCTCGCGCCTGAAGGTCCTCGGCCTCGATGCACGCAGCCTGCGCCGCGGGACGAAGGCGTGAACGCGACGGCTCGGCGCTGGGCACCTCGTGCTCGCAGGTCGCACGGCCCGCCGCTTCCGGACGGCGAGCCGCTCGACGCTGTATCGCTGTCGATCAGCTGCCGGGCGTGAACGAGACGAGCTCCAGGCGCTCACCCGTCGCCGCGTCGACCTCGAGGATCATGCCGATGCCGAGCGCGTAGTATCCGTGCTCGACGATGCCGGGCGAGATCGGCGTGAAGTCGGCCGTCACCAGGCAGTGCGTGAACGTGCCCAGGCCGATGGTCACCGTCTGGTTGACGGAGAGCACGGTCGCGGCGTCCTCGCGACTATGACATCCAAGCATATGCCCTGCGGCCCGGCATCCTGAAGCTGGTCGAGCGCGGCAAGCTCGCGGTCGACGATCCGCTGACGAAGTTCCTGCCCGACTATCCGACGCACGGGCAGGAGATCACGTTGCGCCACCTCCTGACGCACACCTCGGGCGTGTACAGCTACACGAATCTGGGGCCCAGTTGGGAGCTGGTGCAGGCGCGCGAGCTCTCCGACGCCGAGCTCGTCGCGCTGTGGCAGGACCTGCCGCTGGACTTCGCGCCGGGCGAGAAGTGGAACTACT
>JANOGB010000356.1:0-19965 GCA_031413955.1 Planctomycetota bacterium
TGCGGTTGGCTGTGAGCGGCGTGGTGCCGAGCACGACCGTGCTCTGGTCGCTGTCGAGGGCAGCGCTCACCACCGCGGCCGACGCATCGAGGGTGTAGTTCGACAGGTTTTCGGCGCCTGCCGGCCCCGTGCCCGCCTGCACCGGCTCGTCGAACACGAGTGCGACCTGGGCTGCTCCGCGCGGCTCGATCGCCGCGATGCGTGGCGCAGCCGTGTCGGCCGCCTTGCGCAGCGTGAAGAGGTCGGTGGTGCTGCCGTCGCTCTCGATGAAGCGTCCGCGCACCTCGCTCCAGCTCACGTCGAAGGCGTTGAACCCGGCCACGTTCCCGTACGAGCGCGCCATGAGCGGGTGGTCGAGCGGCCCGCTGCCGGTTTTTCCGCCGCAGCCCGTGACCAGGTATACCGTCCCGTCCGGCGAGCTGATCTTCGTGTAGGTGGAGGCATCGGCCTGCAGCACGGTGTCGTTCCGTGCGAGGTACGAGCGCTCGTACACGTGCGAGTGGCCGGCCAGCACCAGGTCCACGCTCTTGGCCTCGAACAGCGGCACGAGGTCGTCGTGCAGCCGGATCAGGTCGGATTCTCGGGTCGAGTCGTGCGTGCCGCGCGAGTACGGCGGATGGTGCAGGAACACGAACAGCCAGCGCTTGCCGCGCGCGCGCGCGTGCTCGAGATCGGCCTCGGCCCAGGCGTGCATGGCGCCGCCCGGCGTCGAGCTCGAGCTCTGGCTGTCGAGGCACGTGAAGTGCGCCATGCCGTGGTCGAACGAGTAGAAGCGCTCGGTGCCCGAGGGCCGAGTGGGGGCGCCGCTCTGGCTCGGCAGGTAGAACGCGTCGAAGTAGGGCGCGCCGTTCTCGGTCTCGACGTCGTGATTTCCGAGCGCCGGCCAGAAGGTCGTGCTCTGGAAGAGCCGCGCGTAGGGCCGGAACAGCTTCGGGTCGTAGTCGGCCCAGTCTCCGTCGTCGTAGACGAGGTCCCCCAGGCCCAGCGCGAAGGTCGGCGCCGGCAGGACGCGCTCCATCCAGCTCGCCACCTCGAGCTGAGCCGCGCTGCCCGTGCCCGAGTCGCCCCAGGCCAGGAAACGGAATGGCGCGCGGCTCTGCTCCGGCGGTGCGGTGCGGAAGTGGCTATCGGCGCCACCGGCGAGCCGGCTTCCGTCCGCCCAGAGCTCGTAGGCGTAGCGTGTTTCGGGCCGCAGGCCGGTGAGCGCGAGGACGTGCGTCGTCCCGGCCGGCGAGCTCGTCTCGCCCGTCCAGGGCGGACCGGACTGCTCGCCATAGCGCAGCGTCAGCTCGGCCGGCGCGCTCGTCCTGCACACGAGCGTGATCCCGCTCGTCGAGGCGTTCTGGAGATAGGGCCCGCGCGTGAGGGTCGAGGGCACGCGGACCCAGGCCCAGGAGAGGAGCGCGCAGGAGGACAGGGCCAGGAGGAGTCGCCAGATGTGGTTCACGCTTTCACTCGCTTCCTCGGCGCGCTCGCACAAGTCGGCTGGCGCGCTCGCCCAAGGCATCGACCGCTGGCTCTACGCAGGTGTGTTCGGAGAGGGCTCGGGGCCGTAAGGGTTGGTCGTGTCCCGACCAGGATGCCCTGGGGAGAGAAGCCGCGACATTGCATTCGCGACACCTCGAGCTGCGCTTGCAAGTCCGGCGCGTCAGTTGGCGCCGGTGGTCTCCCTGCCTGGACGGCGCCCTGGTCAGCGCGGCGCGCTCTCCAGCGCTGCGTCGAGCATCGGATTGACTGGTCCGTCCTTGCGCCATAACGCCCACACCGGGTACTCCACCTCGGGCTGGCGGATCGGGTACGCGCGCACGCCGTCGTGACGCGGCCCCTGCTCGCCGAGGCCGCCGAGGAGGGAGTAGCCCAGGCCCGCCGCGACGAAGCCGAGGATGGCCTGAGCCGAGCTCGCGGTGAGCATGTGCAGCGGCTCGATCCCGAGCTGGCGCAGACCCCCGTCCTGCAGGTCGCGCAGGTGTCCGCGGGAGTAGGCGACGAAGGTCTCGGCCGCGAGGTCCGCCGGCCGCAGCTCTGCGCGCGTCGCGAGCGGGTGCTCGCGCGGAACGACCAGGAAGGGACGGACCGTTGCCACCTGCTGAGACGCGAGTCCTTCGGGGATCTCGGGCAGGTACTCGATCAAGAGATCCAGTGTCCCGTCGAAGAGCAGATCGAACTCGCCCCATTGCGTTTCCTGGGTGACGACGCGGATGTCGTGGTGCGCGTCACGCAGGCGCTTCAGCCAGGCCGGCAGGAGCGCTTGCAGGTACATGCTTGGCGCCCCGATGCGCAGCTCACCCGCGAGGTCATCGGCCCCGAGGCTGCGCAGGACACCGTCGAGCTGGCTGTAAAACGGCTTGATGAACTCGAACAGCCGCCTGCCAGCGGGCGTCAGCAACATGTGCTTCTGGCTCGCGTGCTCGAACAGCGCGAGTCCCAGCTCCTCTTCCAGCTTCTTCACCTGCTGGTGCACGCCCGGCTGGCTGATCGGGTAGGGAAAGGCGCGTGCCGCACTGGCGTAGCCGCCCGTGCGCGCCACCCAGTAGAAACCCTCGAGGCGATGAATTCCGACCATGGTCGTCGGCCTCGATCCTAGCAGGCCGTCGAGAGAGTCTCTGCGTGTGCCGTGGCACGGAGAGAGAGCGCACAGTGCGGCGACAAGTGGCGCTTATCGTGCCGCTCAGCACAAGTTCGTGCTGACCGGTCGTCCGCCTGGCGATGATCCGCGCGACGGATTGCGCAGATGCCCCCGGCGGCGCTGTAGAAGAATCAGAGAGGACCACTGCATGAACATCAGACGGATCGAGATCCTCGCGCTTCCGCTCGTGCTCGTGAGCTGTCGGGATGCCCTGGATTTCGACTTCGACCCCGACGAGCCCGAGATCAACGTGACCGCGGCGTTCTCATCCACTCCGGTCCGCGGCACGGCGCCCCTGGTCGTCCTGTTCACCGATGAATCGAGGGGTGACATCGGAGGTTGGGACTGGAGCTTCGGCGACGGGGAGCTCACGGCGGGTGTGTTCTCGTCCGCTACGCAGGCGCACACGTTCGAGAATCCCGGGACGTACACGGTGACGCTGCACGTGATCTCCTGCACATCGGCCGCCAATTGCGAGAACAGCTGGGAAACCAAGACCGCCTTGATCACGGTCACGGCGGCGCCGGTCGCATCTATTCCTTCGACCCCCGGAGTGCCTTCCGAGTCCGCGCTTCCCGACTCGTTCCTGCCAGGGCCGGATCCCGCTGCCGAGACTGTCCCGCTCACCGCAACGGCGACGCCTACCGGCGCTGACCGCCTCGCGGGCGCACTCCGCTCTCCGCTCCTCTCGCCATCCACTCGCTGGGCGGTCCTCGAGCTGGTCACCAGGTGCATCTCCGCTGGTTCAGCGCACGCCTGCTCGTTCGCAGGGGTAGATGTGAATCTGTGGGTCGGAGCGAGAACCTACTCCATGAGCCCGGCCGGTTCCTTCCCTGGAACGACCGCGAGCGAGGAAAGCCTCTGCACGGGGAGTGCGCGCTACCTGCTCGCGTTACCCGGCGATGCCTGGCCGCCTTCGGACACGTGCCTTGTGGTCCGCGTCACAGCGGGCCCGGAGCTCCCGCGGACTCCGCAGCGCGCGGGCGAATCCAACCTCGCGATGGTTCCGGCGGGCGCCGCTTTCGAGCTGATCGCGTACCTCGATGGGACAAGAATGACCGTGCTGCGCGGGATGCTCAACGCGCCAGCGCGAGCTCCACGGCGTCCGTGAACGGCGCCGGACGCGCTGCCCGCCGGGAAGGTGATCGTCTGCTCGGGAAGATCGCGTAGTCGGTCAGCAGCACTGCCGTTCCCGTGCCTAGGTCCGAGACGCGTACGCCGGCGTCGACCTGGAGCGTCACGCCGGCCTCGCACACGAACTCGAGCGCGACCTGCCCGGCGTCCGCCTCGAGCGAGCTTCCTGATGGCGTCGCGAAGCTCACCCGGGCCGTGTCCGAGTCCGCCAGCGCGAGGATGAGCGTCGCTCCGTCCGGCTCCCCGCCGATCCCCGCCCGCAGTCCCAGCTCGACGCTCTCGCCTGGCGCGTCGACGAAGTCGTCGTCGAGCGGATCGAGCAGCACGACCGTGGTCGTGCCCGGGGCGGAGCCCGCCGCGAAGATGCCCCTCTGGGGCGCGAAGGAGGCAAAGTTGCTGCCGGAGGTCGCGGTACCAGTGCCGAGGTCGAACACCTCGACCGACACATCCGCCGGGACCCAGCCAGCGGCACTCGAACGGGGTAAGCAAGACCAGCTCGCGTGATCCTCAGCGCGTTCGAGCCGGCTGTCAAGACGCCCGGCTGACCACCGCTGAGACAAGGCGTCTTGCGCGCCCCCGTGAGCGGGGCGATCCTGTTCGCCCCGTATTCGATCCCCGCCCCGCACCCATGAGCGCGACCGCCGAAAAACACGCCTTCCAGGCAGAAGTCAACGAAGTCCTGGCGCTCGTCGTCCACTCGCTCTACAGCCACCGCGAGGTGTTCCTGCGCGAGCTGATCAGCAACGCGAGCGACGCCATCGACCAGCTCAACCTGAAGGCGCTGACCGAGCCAGGGTTGCTGGGAGAGGACCACGAACTGCGCATCGAGCTCCTGGTCGACAAGAAGGCCGGCACGCTCACGGTCCGCGACAACGGGATCGGCATGGCGCGCGACGAGCTGCTCGAGAACTTGGGCACGATCGCGCGCTCGGGCACGAAGAAGCTGATGCAGTCGCTCACGCCCGAGCAGAAGAAGGACGTGGCCCTGATCGGGCAATTTGGCGTCGGCTTCTACTCGGCCTTCCTGGCGGCCGACACGGTGACGGTGGTGTCGCGCAAGGCCGGCAGCTCCGAGGCCTGGGCCTGGGAGAGCCAGGCGAAGAACGACTTCGAGCTGCGTCCGGCCGAGCGCGCCGGGCGTGGCACGGACGTCATCCTGCACCTCAAGGACGACGCCCGTGAGTACCTGGACGAGTGGCCGATCCGCGAGGTGGTGCGCAAGTACAGCGACTACGTGCGCTGGCCGATCCGGCTCGAGACCGAGCGCGATGACGGTAAGACGCAGAAGAAGGAATGGCAGACGCTGAACGCCGCGCGCGCCATCTGGACGCGCCCGAAGAGCGAGCTCACGCACGAGCAGTACGTCGAGTTCTACAAGCACACCAGCCACGACTGGAATGAGCCGCTGGCCTGGACGCACTTCAAGGTCGAGGGCACGCACGAGCTGGCCGGGCTGCTCTTCCTGCCGCGCAAGGCGCCGCTCGACCTCGTCGACCGCAAGAAGGGCGGCGTGCGCCTGTTCGTGAAGCGCATCTTCGTCCTCGACGACGCCCAGGAGATCCTGCCCGAGTGGCTGCGCTTCGTGCGCGGCGTCATCGACAGCGAGGACCTGCCGCTCAACGTCTCGCGCGAGATCCTGCAGCGTGACGCGACGACAAGATTCATCCGCAAGCAGGTCGTGACGAAGACCCTGGCGCTGCTCGAGGAGCTGGCGCGGGAAGGCGAGACGACGGTCGGGAACGCAGTCGAGCGCGACGGGAAGAAGGAGAAACGCGAGCGCTACCTCGAGTTCTGGCGCGAGTTCGGGCGCGTGCTGAAGGAGGGCGTCTACCACGAGGCCGAGCTGCGCCCGCAGCTCGCCGGCCTCCTGCGCTACGAGAGCTCGCGCGGCCAGGGCCTCACCGGCCTCGCCGCCTACAAGCAGCGCATGCCGGCCGAGCAGAAGTCGATCTACTACGTGAGCGCCGACAGCCTCGCCTCCGCCCAGGCCAGCCCGCACATCGAGGCCCTGAGGAAGAAGGGCTACGAGGTCCTGTTCCTGGTCGATCCGATCGACGAGTGGGTGATCGACGCGCTGCGCGAGTTCGACGGAACCCCGCTCGTCTCGGCCGCCCGGGGCGCGCTCGACCTGCCCGAGAGCGCCGAGGAGAAGCAGCACAAAGAGGAGCGGACCAAGGACCTCGCCGCGGTGCTCGCGCGCATGCACACGGTCCTCGAGGGGCGCGTCAAGGAAGTGCGCGTGACCGATCGTCTGACCGACTCGCCCGCCTGCCTGATCAGCGACGCCGGCGGCATGAGCGCGCACATGGAACGCAAGCTGCGCGAGGCCGGCCACGCCGTGCCCGAGCAGAAGCGCATCCTCGAGCTGAACCCCGAGCACCCCGTGATCCAGAAGCTGCGCGCGCTGGCCGACGGTGACGACGACAAGTTCCAGCTCTGGGTCGGCCTGTTGCACGACCAGGCGCTCTTGGCCGAAGGCGTGCTGCCGCCCGACCCCGCGGGCTTCGCCAAGAAGATCGCGGCGCTGATGGCCGAGGAGTAGCCGCGGCGGCAACCCGGGTTGCGATCTCGACGGATTCTCGGTCCGCGCCAAGTCGAGGGCCCCCGCGAAGGGCTCGGGCCCGGGTGCTCCCTCGCCCGCCCATTGCGCTCCCGCGAGTGTTCACGCTTCGCCGGCCAGTGCGAGTCGGAAAACATTTTCCATTGACCGATGCACGTGTTTCTTCCGACCAATGCATCTGCCCCAAGTGAACTGGTCTTCCTTTTCGAGAGGGGAGACCCGGCCCAATGCGTTTTTGCACAGCTCTCTGCGCCTTTCTGCTCTGCGGCTGCCGCGCCGAAATCCAGGGACTCGAGCCCCTGATCGGGCGCTGGACGGCGTCAGATCCGCGCTTCGAGCAGTGCGCGATCGGATTCAGTCCCGAAGGCTGGCTCGTGTTCGAGCAGGGAGACGGCCAGATGGACGTGTGCAGGGTCCAAGAGGTTGCCGTCGAAGTCGCGAAGGTGGCGAACACTCGATGCTTCCGCGTCAGGTACGAGGGCGCGCGTGACGGGGAATCGAGCCTGTCTCTGATGCTGGAGGACGCGGGCGTCATGAGGCTCCGCAACAGGCAAGATGTCGCCTGGAAGAAGAGCGAGGCCGCGCGATGAACTTCGCCAGGCGGAAGTACCTCGTCCGTCCCTTCCAGTACAGGCTGATCCTCTACCAGGCGTGCTACTTCGCGCTCCTTGGCGGCGTCGCCTACTTCTGCGGCGTCGCCCCCTTGCTCGACGCAGTCCAGGACAAGAGCCTGTCCTCTGGCGAGCGCGTGGGCAGCGCTGAGGCCCTGATTTTCTTGGACCGTCATGTCCTGCCGTTCGCCGGGCCACTGATCCTGGTGCTGTTCGCGCACTCGGTGTTCGTCTCCCACCGGATCGCGGGCCCACTGCATCGCTTCCTTGCCGTCTGGCGCTCCATCGCGGCGGGCGATCTGTCTATGCGGGTGAAGATCCGCGCGCGAGATTACCTCAAGGAGGAGGCACGCATCTTTGACGAGGCCTTGGAGGGGCTCCGCCAGCGGATCGCGGGATTGCGGGCGCGAGGGCGTGTCCTCGATCAGGCCCTGGAGAAGCTCGATTCGTGCTTGCCCGAAGCGTCGGCGTCGGCTTTGCAGGAGGCACGCGCGGCGGCGGCCGGGTTGAACGCCAGTCTGGACGAGTTCGTGCTCGAACGCTCCGTTTCAGCAGAGAAGATCGCCAGCCTCCAGTCCCCTCCGAGAGAGGCGGCCTGAACGGTGGCGCGACTCCCTACGCGGCGCAGCGGCTTCTCCCTCGTCGAGCTGATGGTCGTCATGGCGATCATCGCCACGCTCTCCACCATCGGTTTCGTGCGCTATCGCGGCGTGGTCAACGATGCGGAGGAAGTCGTCGCCGTCGAGGAGCTCAGGGACATCCTGGCCGCAATCGCCATGTACGAGCAGGCCAACGGGCACTTCCCAGCGACGCTCGACGACCTCGGGCTCGGGCCCTTGCTGGATCCATGGGGGAACCCATATCAGTACCTGAACTTCGGTGACGAAGAGAGCACGGACACGAGCGGTGATCCGGGTGGCAACGGTAACGGCAATGGCAAGGGCGGAGGTCAGGGGTCCGGGGGCGGCGGCGCGCCAGGCGGGGGTGGGGCCGGAGGCAACGGCCACAAGCGCAAGGACCACTTCCTCGTCCCGATCAACACCTACTTCGATCTCTACAGCCTGGGGCCCGACGGACAGTCGGTCGCTCCCTTGACGGCGGCGCAGAGCCAGGATGACATCATCGTCGCGAACGACGGCGACTACATCGGGCTCGCTTCCCAGTACTGAGGCGGGGATGGGGTTCCTCTCGAGCCAGTTCCAGAGCCGCGTCGCCCGCCGCCTCTTCCTCGAGTTCGTGCTCGTCTTGTTCGTGCCGCTGGTGGCTCTGACCTACCTCGGCCTGAGCCAGGCTACGCGCCAGCTCGAGCGTCAGACGCTGACTCATCTCGCGCTCTCGGCCAAGGACGCTTCGATGAGCCTCCTCGGCCGCTTGCAGGCCTGCGAGCTCGACGTCGAGATGCTCCTCGGGGACTTCGCCAGCACCGGGACGCTTCTCGACACGAGCGCCAATCCACGCCTGAACGAGCGCCTGAGATCCAACTTCACGCAGCTCGCGTTGCACCTCCCCCAGGGCGAGCTCGAGATCATCGGCTCCGTGCCCGCGCTGCCCGAACTCACGGCGGCAGAGGCCGAGCACCTGGCGAAGGGCGCGCTGACCCTCGTGTCGCGCGAGGAGAACGGCGCGCCCAGGCTGCTCGTGCTGCGCAACATCGATGCCTTCGGAGTGGGCGCGGGCACTCTCGTCGGGGAACTCAAACTCGGCTCGTTGCTGCCCGTCGAGGGTACGCAGGGCCTGGCTCTGCTCCACGAGGGTCGCGTCCTGCACACCACGAACCCCGAGGTGTTCACGCCCGCGTTCATGGCGACCCTGGAGCCTCTCCAAGGCAGGCACGCGGTCGTCGAGACGAGCCTGGGCCCATATCTCACGGCCGCGCGCGAAATCTTCTTGCGCCCGCAGTTCGGGATCGTGCTGACGCTCATGATGGGCACGCCCGAAGAGCAGGCGATCGCGCCGATCGTGCAGTTCCGGACACTGTTCTTCCTCACGGCGTTGCTGGCCTTCTTGCTGGTCTTCTTCGTCGGACTGAAGCGCGTCCAGAAGAACTTGGTGCCGGTCGCGCTCCTGAAGGAGGCCACCCGCCGCGTGGCTTCCGGGGACCTGGACTCGCGCCTCGAGATCCGCACGCGCGACGAGTTCCAGGAACTCGGCGAGGCCTTCAACTCGATGGCCGACGGCGTTCGCCAGCGCACCCGTCAGCTGGTCGAAGCCAACGCGGCGAAGAGCCGCTTCCTGGCCAACATGAGCCACGAGATCCGCACGCCGATGAACTCGATCCTCGGCTATGCGGATCTGTGCTTCGCCGAACCGGCCGCCAAGGGCGAGCTGCGCGAGCACCTGGACGTGATCCGGTCCAGCGGCAAGCATCTCCTGCGCGTAATCCGCGACATCCTCGACGTTTCGCGCATCGAGGCGGGCAAGGTGCAGGTCGAGCTCCGTCTCTGCTCTCCGACGAAGGTGTTGGAGGAGGCGGTGCGCATGGTCGAGCCGCAGCTCCGCGTCAAGACCTTGGACTTCGAGAGCCACGTCCGTGGGTCCATTCCGTTCGAGGTGAACACGGATCCGGATCGGCTGCGGCAGGTGCTCGTCAACCTCCTCTCGAACGCGGTCAAGTTCACCCAGCGCGGCAAGATCACCGTCGCGGTCGAGCTGCGCACGAGCGCTGGCGCCCCTTGTCTCGCCTTCGAGGTCGCGGACACCGGGCCCGGCATCGAGGCGTCCCAGCTGGAGCGCCTGTTCCAGCCCTTCGTGCAGGCCGACGATTCGATGTCGCGCCAGCACGGAGGCACGGGCCTCGGGCTCTTCATCGCCCGCTCGCTCGCGCGGATGCTGGGCGGGGAGATCACGTGCCAGAGTCGCGTGGGTCAGGGCAGCACCTTCACGGTCACGATCGATCCCGGCCCCGTGGAATCGCCGCGCCTCGCGGAGCCGCCCGCTCCCGTTCCAGCGATGCTGGCGCAGATCGAGACTTCGCCCCTGCCACCCGGGCGCGTGCTCGTGGTCGAGGACGTCAGAGTCAACCGCTTGCTCGTGGTGCGACACTTGCGCAGCGGTGGATTCCTGGTCGATGAGGCCGAGAACGGGGGCGAGGCCGTGGGCAAGGCGCTCGCCGCGTGGCGCGGAGGAGAACCGTTCTCCCTGATTGTCATGGACATGCAGATGCCCGTGATGGACGGCTACGAGGCGACCGCAACGTTGCGCGCCAGTGGCTACGACGGCGCGATCCTGGCCTTGACCGCGCATGCCATCGGGAGTGAGCGCGAGCGCTGCCTCGAGTGCGGATGCGATGAACTCGCCACCAAACCGATCGATCGTGCTCGCCTCCTGGACGTCGCGCGCCAATCCTTGCGCCTTCCGAGCCGTCCCGAGGCGGCATCCGGGCCGCGATCCGCCGTCACCGAGTCACAGTCCAATCAGCCCGACGCGGCCTGAGCCCGGCTCATTCCTGAAGCCTCGGATGCAACCGCGCGACTGGCTGCATCTGCAGCGCCTTGCTCTCCGCTACCGATCGATCCGCCTCGAACTGCGGGCCAATCTCCGCGGCGCCGTGAGGTCCAGCGGGAGCGGGCGCAGGAGCTCGAGCCGCCGCGCTTCGACGCGGGTCGTGTAGGCGAGCACTTCGACCCCGGCCGCGACGGCGCGGCGGAGCGCGCGGCCGTAGACCGGATCGATCGCGTCGGCGGGTCGGAAGACCTCGACGTCGGCGCGGCTGACGAAGAAGAACTGCACGGCGCGCGCGCCGCGGCGGGCGAGGCGCGCGAGCTCGCCGAGGTGCTTCGTGCCGCGTTCGGTGACGGCGTCGGGGAAGAGCGCGGCGCCGTTCTCGGTCAAAGTCGTGCTCTTGACCTCGACGTGGCACGCACCGCGCGCGTCGTCTTCGAGCAGGAGGTCGATGCGCGAGGCACGCCCGTAGGGCACTTCGCGGCGGAGGCGCGCGTAGCCGCCGAGCTCCGCCACGCCTCCGGCGGCGACGGCCTCGGCCACCACGCGGTTCGGCAGGGACGTGTCGACGTTGATCCAGGTCCGCCCGATGCGCACGGCCTGCCAGGTGAAGCGCAGCTTGCGCTCGGGGTTGCCCGAATCGCGCAGCCACACGCGGCTGCCCGGCGCGAGGCAGCCGAGGAGGCTGCCGGTGTTCGGGCAGTGCGCCACCAGGCGCTCGCCGCCGTCGAGCTCGACCTCGGCGAAGAAGCGCTGGTAGCGACGGACGAGGCGCCCTTCGAGCGGCGCGGCGGGGAAGCGCATAGGCGGCGATCCTACTGGCGACGAGGGCGCCGAGACGCGCTCCGTGCCCTCATTCCAGCGGGTGGCCCGACTCGTCGAGCCTCAGGGTCTCGCCCTTCTCGAACGCGTGGCCATCGAGTGTCACGTCCCGCGCGAGCTTGCACTGCCGCAGGCGGCCGTCGGGATGCAGGTAGACCGGGTGGAAGACGCTCGCGGTGCACAGGACTCCGTCGATCTCGAGTGCGTCCGGCGGGAAGAAGGCGCACACGCGGCCGTTCGGATGGAACGCGGTGTCGATCTTCATGCCGCCGCGGCACGGGCGGCCGTCGATCATCGCGTCCTCTGGGAGCCAGGCGTGGGCCAGCCGGCCCTCGCGGTCGAAGAAGAGGCGTGTGCCCGCGGAAAAGTCGTGCCCCTGGACGGCGCGGTCCCGCGCCAGCTCGAGGTTGTCGATCCGGCCGTCCTCGTACCACCAGACCCAGCGCTGGCAGGGGAAGCCCGCGAGCTCCGTCACCTCGAGCAGGAACGCGCGCCGTATCCGGCCGTCCTCGTGGCGCAGGATCGACCTCGTCTGGAACGGTAGGTCAGCCGGGTCCTGTGGCGTGAGGCAGGCGCAGAGCGTCACGCACAGGAAGAGCAGCGCGGCGTTCGCCACTCCTCGTGCGCGTCCCAGGACGAGACAGCCGATGCCCAGGACGAGCGCCGGCGCGGCCAGCAGCGCACGCGCGCTCGGGTTGTCGAAGTAGACGGCCGCCCACACACCGGAAGCCACCAGCGCGAGCCCGCCGACCTTCGGCCACTTCCAGACCAGCACGACCGAAGTCGCGAGGCCGGCGAGCCAGGCGACCGGGATCCACCACGGCGGAGGGGGACTCTCGCCGAGCGACACCATCACCACGAACCACGCCCAGAATCCGGCCCACGCGAGCACCAGCCCACGCAGGAGGAGCCGCAGGACGCGGCTCGCAGGAGCAACCGTGACAGACTCGTTCATCGCTTCTTCTCCAGCCGGTAGAGACAGCTTTCACTGACAGAACGGACGCGAGGTAAGCGGCTGGACGACATCGTTCAGCCGCCCTCGAGCAGGCGCGAGCCCGCCTCGCCCAGGAGCCGCGCGCGCTCGCGCGCCTTCAGGAGCTCCAGCTCGCGCCCGATGTTGGCGACCGTGCCCAGGCCGACGATGGCCCAGGCGGCGAGCGCCGGATCCAGGTCCGCGGCCCGCTTGCGCCCGCGCCGGTGACGCTCGACCTGAGCCTGGATCAGGCGCTGGAAGCGCCCGTACAGCGCGGCGAGCGCCTCGCGGATCAGCGGGTCGTCGGCTTCGGACAGGCCCGCGAAGATGATCCGGTACAGACGGTGCTCGCCGTGGTGTTCGGCCTCGTACGCCAGGAGCCGCTCGGCCGTGCTCCCGCTCTGGCCGCGCTCGCTGGCCAGGTGCTCCCACAGCGCCTCGGACTCGGCGAAGACCTGGTCCAGGGCCGCCAGGAACATGGCTCGCTTGTCGGGCCACAACCGGTAGAGCGCCTTCTCCTGCACCCCGCAGCGTTCAGCCAGCTCGGCCGTCGTCGCGCGGCGGTAGCCGAGCTCGGCGAAGGCGCGCGCCAGCACGGGGGCCAGCTCACGGCGGCGTTCGGGGCTGCGGTCGGGGCGGGGCATGGACGTTAGAGACAGTAGATGCTGTCACTATCTGGTTGCCGGCGGGGGAAGTCAAGCCCATACCGAGCCCTGACGGCGGCCGGACCCGGCGGCCGGTATCCTCTCGACGCCATGAAGAAGTTCCTCTTCGCCGCCTTGCTGGCCCTGGTGTCTCCGTCCTGCATCTTCGTCTGGGAGAAGGACCTGGTCACGAGCAGGCCAGAGCACGCACCCGCGTCGCAGGAAGGGAGCACGAGCGCGGGCAAGCCCGTCGCGCTCGCGCGCGTCGGCGACGGCCAGCCGGTGTGCGGGCTCGGCAAGGAGTTCCACGCCGGGCGGCGCGCGGAGCTCATGCAACGCACCGGCGACGAGTTGCTCGTCTTCCGCGGCCTGGCCGGCTCGCGCGAGAACCTGGCTTTTCGCCAGGACAAGAACTTCTGGTACCTGACCGGCATCGAGAGTCCGGGGGCGGCGCTCGTGCTCGACGGCAAGAACAAGACGGCGATCCTGTTCCTGCCCGAGCAGGACCTCGGCAGGGAGAGCTGGGACGGCGAGGTCTGGGACGCCCAGGACGAGTGGGTCAAGAAGCTCACCGGCTTCGAGGAGGTGCGCGCGAGCGAGGAGCTCGTGAAAGTGCTCGAGAAGATGCTCGACGGGCGGAAGTCGCTCGGCACGAACCTCGGAGCCTCGATCGTCCTGGCCGGCAGCCACGACGCGGCCGGGCCGTTCGAGCACGACCAGGCGAGCGACGCGCTCGACGGACGCGTCAGCCGCGAGCAGGCCCTGGCGCAGAAGCTCGAGGAGAAGCTCGGCGTCACGGTCTTCGACGTACACCCGACCCTGGTCGAGATGCGCCTCGTCAAGACCCCCGAGGAAGTCGCGGCCATGCGCCGTGCCGCGCGCGCCGGAGCCCTGGCCCACATCGAGGCCATGCGCTCGACCCGCCCTGGCATCGGCGAGTGGGAGCTTGCCGGCCTGATGAGCTTCGTGCAGATCCGCGAGGGCGCCTTCGGCTGCGCCTACGAGGCCATCGTCGGCTCGGGCGGCAACGCCTGCATCTTGCACTACACGGCCAACGACCGGCGCATGCAGAAGGGCGAGATCGTGCTGCTCGACTACGGTCCCGAGGTCGACCACTACACGACCGACATCACTCGTTCGTGGCCCACCGACGGCAAGTTCACGAAGCGTGCCGCCGAGCTCTACGACGCCGTGCTCGCGGCCCAGCAGGCCGGCATCGCCGCCTGCAAGCCCGGTGCGACCATCCAGGACGTCAGCGCGGCCTGTAGCAACGTCATCAAAGAGCGCGGCCTGACGAAGTACGTGCGTCACGGCCCGTGTCACTACATCGGGCTCGAGGTGCACGACCCGGGCGACTACCAGAAACCCTTCGTGCCCGGCGTGGCCTTCACGGTCGAGCCGGGTTTGTACGACCGCGAGGCCGGCATCGGCATCCGCATCGAGGACGTGGTCGTGATCACCGCGACGGGCTGCGAGGTCTTGAGCGCGCTGGCGCCGAGGGAACGCGAGGAGGTCGAGAAGACCGTGCAGGCCGAGGGCATCCTCGACTGGCTGGCGGCGAACGGGGAGTAGCCGGGCGCCACGCGCCCACGCAGCCGAGTGGCCTTCGAGCGCTGGGCCTATTCCTCCGCGCCGCCGCCACCGTACCCGAGGCCTTCGAGGGCTCGGATTTCCTCCGGCGGCATCTCGACCGGCTTGGCCGGCGGAAGGGCGAGCTTCGCCGCATCCGTCCTGCGTTGCTGCTCCTGCCTGAGCAGCTTCTTCATGCTGGCCAGCTTGTCGGGGTGTTTCACGGCGACGTCGTGCTTGGCCTCGGGATCGGCCCGCAGATCGTAGAGCTCGTAGAAGGGACCCTTGAGCTTGTGCTTGACGAACTCGAGGAACCTCGGGAATCCCTTGCGGGCCTCCATCTGCGACAGGAGCTCCTCGGTCAAGCCGTCTGCGGGCAGGCGCTCGAAGACGTCGCGCCGGAGCTCGACGTCGTCCAGCCAGTCCAGTGAGCGCCCCTTCCCGGTTGCCGCGTACGCTTCGAGCTCCACCAGCGACGGGAGATTCCGTGCCAGCAGGGGATGGGAGATCCAGGCTTCTTGCGGAGAACTCCTGGCCGGCTCGAGCTCGATCAGCTTCCAGCCGTCGGCGACGAGCATGGCCTGCTCCGAGACCCCGGTCTCGGCCAGGACGATGCTGCTCGCGCGCGACTCATCCTGCAGCAGGGGGACCAGCGAGCGACCGTGGAGGGTGCTGCCGTGCCCGGAGATGCCTGCCAGTTCCGTGAGCGTGGGGTAGAGGTCGGCGAGCTGCACGGCCTCCGGGATGCGCTTTCCCGGGCATCCGCCCGGCGGACGCATGATCAGCGGGACATGCACCACGTCCTGGTTCAGGAGCGAGTGTCCGAAGAGGAGGCTCGCGTCGGCCATGGTCTCGCCGTGATCCGCCGTCACCACCACCCAGGACCGCTCCAGGATCCCGGCTTCGCGCAGGAAGGCGAAGAGCTTGCCCAGCTCCCCGTCGACGAAGCGGATTCCTTCGTCGTAGGCCTTCACGATCGGCCCAGTGTGCATCGGACTCGGCAGCTCGCCCGCGGGAACCTCGCCGCGCGCGATGTAGGTCGGGACGATGCCGTAGGTCCAGGTCGATCCGCCCGCGGGGGCGCTGTGCTCCATGTCGTAGGGTTCGGTGCCGCGCGCGCGCGCGCCTTCCGGCGGCTTCACCGTGTAGGGGCCGTGCACGTCGAAGGCATGCACGAAGACGAAGGAGGATGCGCCCGGCTCGAGCCGTTCCAGGAACGCTCGCGCCATGCCTGCGGTCTTACGGATGCCGCCATCCGGGTTGTCGATGGCATCGAAGCTGTCGAACGCCGCGGTCGCGTCGAAGGCGTCGAACCCCTGCACGAAACCGAACTTCTCCGCGATCCAGGTCGTGTCCACGAAGCCCGCCGTCCGGTAACCAGCGGCGCGCAGCGACTCCGCCAGCGTCCAGCGGTTCGGCGCGAGGAACCAGCGCTCCCAGAGCTCGCTGCCCCCTGACGTGAGCTCGTGCGAGCGGGAATAGAGCCCCGTCATCAGGGTCATGAAGCTCGGCACGGTCCAGGGGGCGTTGGAGAAGCAGTTCTCGAAGACGAAGGACTCGGCCGCGAGGCGCGCGAGCTCTGGATCCGTCTCCAGTGGATAGCCGTAGGTCGAGAGGTGCCGGGCGGAGAGCGTGTCGATGGCGATCAGGACGATCGAGGGCCGCTCGACCAGCTCCGATTCCTGCAGCCCGAGCGCGAGGAGCTCGATCTCCGCTCCTCCCTGCGGTGCGCGCCAGGCCAGGCGCAGCTCCAGCAGATCCTCATCGGAGCTCAACGGGAAGGCGTGCGCGACCTCGGCGGGCCAGGCGCCCTCGATCTCCCACTGCTTGCCCGGCGACGCCGCCCCGGTCGTGCGGTCGATCGTGAACCAGCCCGCCTCCAGCCTGCCCGCGCCGGCCGCGCGAGCCTTCAGCCGCACCTCGCTTTCGGTGCGCGGCTCGATCCGATAGCGCACTTCCGCGCCCGGCCGCAGGCGCACGAGTCGCCCATCCAGACTCACCTGGACGCTGGCGCTGCCCGTGGAGTCATCGGGCTTCCGCGCCAGCATGTCGAGGAGAGCTCCCGGCGTCCGGATCTCATCCTTGCAGGAGTGTCCGGCGACCGATACGGCCAGGATCAAGAGGCACGAGCTCGCGCTGGATCTCGGCGACGGACGCCGTTGTTTTCGCGCCGCACGGGCCGGCCAGCCGATCGGGGGAGGGATCATGGACGGAAGGAAGGGGCCTCGTGCCGTGGTCGGCGGGGACGAGGTCGCCGTGGCCCACCTGCACCCGACCGATCCATGCTTGGGCAGCCCTCCAGGGGGTCTGGAGGTGCCGCCCCTTTCGGCACCGGCGCGCATCGAGATTGAGGCCCGCCGCGGGAAACCGGCGCCGGACCGGAAGCCCGAAGACGTCTGCGCGGTCGCTCTGGTGTCAGGAGCGAAGTCGGCCTTGCCAGGGGCCTAGCAGTCCGTTGAAAAAGGTCCCTGCTGCGGCTTCGCGCATTTCGTCAGGGCGTCGTCACGCTCGTCGAGCCGTGCTCAGCGGCCAGGAAGGCCGCTTCCGCCGTCTTTCCGTCGCGTTCCTAGCCCCGACGAAACGCGCTTTGCCTCGCGACGGGACTTTTTCAACGGCCTGCTAGATGCTGTTCCAGTCTCGCTGCGGCCGCTATTCTGCGCCGCCATGCCCAGCCTGAGCGACTTCCACGAGCGGTCCGGACTCGTCCAGCAGCGCCTCGCGCAGCTGAAGGAGGGGCTTTGACTACGCCCGCAAGAACGCCCGCTTCGACGAGCTGAACGCGCTGCAGGCGCGTCCGGAGTTCTGGTCGAGCCAGGGGGAGGCCCAGAAGGTGGTGCGGGAGCTGAAGGGCCTGCGGCGCATCGTCGAGACCGTGCGCGCGGTGGACCGGGCCCTGGAGGAAGTCGAGCTCCTTGTTCAGATGGGCAAGGAGGACGGGGCCGCGCTAGGCGAGGTCACCGACGAGCTCGCGCGCACGCTCGACCTGGTCGAGAAGGACGTCGGCGAGCTCGAGTTCCAGGTGCTGCTCGGCGGCGCGCACGACCGGGCGGGCTGCTTCCTGCAGCTCTCGGCCGGCGCGGGCGGTCTGGATGCCTGCGACTGGGCCGGGATCCTCCTGCGCATGTACACGCGCTGGGCGTACGCCCACGACTACGAGATCGAGGAGGTCGAGCGCATCGACGAGCCCGAGGCCGGCATCCGCTCGGCCACGATCCAGATCAAGGGCGACTACGCCTTCGGCTACCTCAAGGCCGAGGCCGGCGTGCATCGCCTGGTGCGCATCAGCCCTTTCGATTCCCAGGCGCGGCGCCACACGGCCTTCGCCTCGGTCGACGTGACGCCTGACGTGGAGGAAGAAGGCGACATCGAGCTCAACGAGGCCGAGCTGCGCATCGACACCATGCGCGCCGGCGGCGCCGGCGGCCAGCACGTCAACAAGACCGAGTCGGCCGTGCGCATCGTGCACCTGCCGACCGGGATCCTGGTGCGCTGCCAGAGCCAGCGCAGCCAGCACAAGAACCGCGCCGTGGCGATGGCGATGCTGAAGGCCAAGCTCACCAAGCTGCGCGACTCCGAGCGCGACGCCGAGGTCGCCAAGCTCTACGGCGAGAAGGGCGAAGTTTCCTGGGGCTACCAGATCCGCTCCTACGTGATGCAGCCCTACCAGATGGTGAAGGACCTGCGCACGGAAACCGAGAAGGGCAACATCCAGGCCGTGCTCGACGGCGACCTGGACGACTTCATCCACGCCTACTTGCGCCTGCTCGGCGGGTCGGGCGGCACGCTCAGGAAGGCCGGGAAGTAGAGCGACCACGCGCAGCGCTCGACGAGCGCTTCCAGGGGCCGCCTTGCTGGCTACCATGACGGGCTCGCGCCAGAGCGCGGAACCTCCATGAGCGACCCCAAGATCACACGCGCCCTGCTCAGCGTCTCCGACAAGACCGGCCTGGAGTCCTTCGCACGCATGCTGGCGCAGATGGGCGTCGAGCTGCTGGCCACGGGCGGCACGTTGAAGCTCCTGCGCGAGAACGGGATCGCCGTGAAGGAGGTGTCCGAGCACACCGGGTTCCCGGAGATGATGGACGGGCGCGTCAAGACGCTGCACCCGAAGATCCACGGCGGCTTGCTGGCGCTGCGCGACGAGCCCACGCACAGGAAAGCCATGGAGCAGCACGGCATCGCCCCGATCGACCTGGTCGCGGTGAACCTCTACCCCTTCGAGCAGACGGTCGCGCGCGAGGGTTGCGAACGCGCGGAGGCGATCGAGAACATCGACATCGGCGGACCCGCGATGGTGCGCTCGGCGGCCAAGAACCACCGTTTCGTGACGGTCGTGACCGACCCGGGCGACTACGGGCGCGTCCTCGATGCCATGCAGGAGAACGGTGGCGCCACGAGCGAGGCCCTGCGCGGCGAGCTGGCGCACAAGGCCTTCGCGCTCACGGCGCGTTACGACGCGGCCATCAGCCGCTGGCTGTTCGACCAGGAGCGCAAGGACGCTCCTGCCTGGACCTTCCCGAGCGCCTTCTCGCTCGGCGGCGCGCTGGCGCGAGGCCTGCGCTACGGTGAGAACGGCCATCAGCGGGCCGCGCTCTACCTGACGAACGAGGCCGGCCCGAGCGCCGCCCGGGCCGAGGTCGTGGGCGAGGGCAAGGAGCTCTCCTTCAACAACCTGGTCGATCTCGATTCGGCGCTCGCCTTGTGTCTCGAGTTCGACGAGCCCTTCGTGTGCGTGCTGAAGCACAACAATCCCTGCGGCGCCGCGGCCGCGGGCGCGATCGCCGTGGCCCTGGCCGGCGCCTGGGCCGGCGACCCGCTCTCGGCCTTCGGCTCGGTACTCGGCTTCACGCGCCCGGTCGACCTCGCCTCGGCCGAGTTCCTGGTGTCCGAGAACCGCTTCGTCGAGGCGATCCTCGCGCCGTCCTTCGAGCCGGCCGCGCTCGAGCGCCTGAAGAGCGGCGCCAAGTGGGGCAAGAACGTGCGCCTGCTCGCCTGCGGGCCGATCGGGACGAACGCGCGGCGTGCGGCCGCGCTCGAGGTCAAGCCGCTGCGTGGCGGATTCTTGTTGCAGGAGCGCGACCTCAGTGTCGGCGGAACGGAGAAGCTCGAGCCCGTCACGAAGGCGCGCGCGACGAAGGCCCAGCTCGCTTCGCTCCTCTTCGCGAACAAGGTCTGCAAGCACGTCAAGTCGAACGCCATCGTGCTCGCCACCGGCACGCAGGTCCTCGGCGTCGGCGCCGGCCAGATGAGCCGCGTCGACTCGGTCAAGCTCGCCGTCGCCAAGGCCGGCGCCGCGGCCCGGGGTGCGGTGCTCGCCTCGGATGCCTTCTTCCCCTTCCCCGACGGCGCCGAGGCCGCCATGGACGCCGGCGCGAGCGCGATCCTGCAGCCGGGCGGCTCCATGCGCGACAAGGAAGTGATCGCCGCCTGCGACGCGCGCAACGTCCCGATGCTCTTCACGGGCACGCGCCACTTCCGGCACTGAACTCAACTGGGAGCGCCGGGCTCCAGCCCGGCTCGGGCTCACTTCTTTTGGAGCGGAGGAAGAAAAGAAGAAGAAGCACAGACGCCGGGCTGGAGCCCGG
>JANOGB010000357.1:0-6984 GCA_031413955.1 Planctomycetota bacterium
CCGCGCTCCTGGAACGAGCAGGCGGCCAGGGCGCGCGCCATGCGCGTCGATCTCCTGGCTCGCTGGGGTGAACCCTCTTTCGCGGACGAGCGCACCGCCGTCTGGGACCTGCGCCAGGCACGAGCGAACGCGGCCCGCTGAGCTTCTATTCCGGAGAGTCGTCGCCTGGCGCGAGGATCAGCGGAAAGGAAGAAAGCGCACCGCGGAGTCGCGGAGGGCGCGGAGGAATGAGGTCAGAAAAGGAGGGGCCTCCGGGGCTCCGGCTCTCCGAGAGTCGACGATCCGGAGGCCCATTCTTCTTCCTAGCGAGGCTCCGCGTTCTCCGCGTCTCCGCGGTGCGTTTGGGTTGCGGGCGAGAGCCCGCGCTGAGAGTGCCCGAGCAGCGCGGCGTCAGCGTTCGTCTTCCGCCATCCGCCGCGCGGGCCGCTCCGCGCCCACCGTGTCGAGCCAGCCGAACAGCCGGCGCTCGAGCTCCGCGGCGCGCTGCGGTCGTTCGGCCGCGAGGTCGCGCTCCTCGCCCGGATCCGTGGCCAGGTCGTAGAGCTCGCTCTTCTCGCGCCGCCACGAGTACACGAGCTTCTCGTCGCCCGCGCGCAAGGCCGAGGCGAAGGATTCGTGCGGGAAGTGGAAGCCGAGCTCGTCGCGCGCCAGCACGCCGCCCTCCGCGAGGAGCGGCGTCAGGTCGAGGCCGTCGCTCACGGCCAGCGGCGCGTGCCCGGCGAGGGCGAGCATCGTCGGGCAGAGGTCCGTGCCGACGACCGGCACCGCGCACGTCCCCCGTCGCGCCGCGACACCGCCCCAGGCGACCATGGGCACGCGCAGCCCACCCTCGTAGACGCGGCCCTTTCCGGAGCGCAGCGGCAGATTGGAGGTGATCGGCTCGCTCCTGCGTCTCGTGTTCGTCCCTTCGAAAGCGCCATTGTCCGAGGTGAAGACGAGCAGCGTCGTCTCCGCGAGACCGAGGCGCTCCAGAGCCGCGCGAATGCGGCCGACGCTGTCGTCCAGCCGCTCGATCATCGCCGCATAGGTCGGGTTCCGCTGCGGAGCATCGGGGTCGGCGCGCGCGCGGTATTCCTCGACGAGCTCTTCGGGCGCTGCGAGCGGCGTGTGCGGCGCGTAGTGCGAGAGCACGAGCAAGAACGGCTGCGCGCGGCTTTCCTCCAGGAAGCGCACGGCCTCGTCGGTCAGCCGATCGGTCAGGTACTCACCCCGCGGACCGTCCTTCATGGTCGGCAGTCCGTAGGGTGAGAAGTAGCTCTCGACTGCGCCCGCCGGCGAAGCCCCGATCTGGACGTCGAAGCCGAGCGCGCGTGGCGCGGGCGCGAGGTGCCACTTGCCCACGAGCGCGGTGTGATAGCCGAGCTCCTTCAGGCCGCTCGCGAGCGTCGGAAGCCCTTCCGGCAGGCGCTCGCGGACCGTGGGCGAGACGAGCTTGCCCGGAGCGCCCTCCTCGAGGCGCTCCTCCAGGTCCTCGAAGGGCGCGTTCTCGCCGTACACGAAAGTGATGTGCAGGCGGGCGGGCGAGCAGCCGGTCAGGATCGCCGCGCGCGAGGGCGTGCACACCGGCGCGGCGGCGTAGGCCTGCGAGAAAACCAGCCCGTCGCGCGCCAGGGCGTCGATGTGCGGCGTGCGATGGAAAGTCGAGCCCTGGTAGCCGACGTCCGCCCAGCCGAGATCGTCGGCCAGGATCAGCACGAAGTTGGGGCGCGCGCGCGGAGTCGTTTCTCGTCGGCAGGCGAGCACCGCCAGAGCCACGAGGGCGAGCAGGATGGATCGAGAGCCGTTCACTCGAGGTTCGAGGGTCGTTGCCACGGCAAATCGAGTCAAGCCTTCGAAGCTCGAGGCCGTCCGCGCAGCGGGTAGGATCTGCCGTGCGCAGCGCTTCGCTCGTGGCTCGAAGGCAACCCAAAGGATGCTCCGTTCCGGTCTTGGCTGGTTCGCCGTAATCCTGTCCGCTGTCCTGGCCGCCGGGTGTGGGCGCGAGGCGCACGGCGCGCGCAACCTGATCCTGATCACGGTCGACACGTATCGTGCCGACCACTTCCTCGAGGAGCGCGCCGGCCAAGCGCTCACGCCGCGCCTGGCGGCCTTCGCCGCAGGAGCCGAGCGCTTCCTGAACGCTCATTCCGTCTCGAACTGCACCACCCCGGGCGTGGCGGGAATCCTCACCGGACTCCTTCCGCGCCGCTCCGGCGTGGTCGGCAACAAGCACTTGCTGCCGAGCACGCTTCCCAACCTGGCGAGCCGCCTGCGCGCGGCCGGCTTGCGCACGGCGGCGGTCGTCTCCAACCCGGTCCTGCGTCCGGGTACGGGTTTCGAGAACGGCTTCGAGGAGTACCGCTTCCTGCGCTCCGAGGAGGAAACGCGCCCCGGCAAGCCGCGCGCCGCGCGGGTGAACGAGGCCGCGCTGGCATGGCTCGACGGGCTGCCCGGGGGCGAGCGCTTCTTCCTGTGGGCGCACTACATGGAGCCGCACGGACCCTACGCCCCGGAGCCGGAGCACGGCGCGCTCTTTCCGCGTGAAGCCTTCGAGGCCCCGCGCGACGTCCCGCTGCTCGACGACGACAGCGGCCTGGGCGGGATCCCCCGCTACCAGCAGCGCAGAGTCTCGCCGGACGTCGTGCGGGACGCGCGCGACTACCTCGCGCGCTACGCCGGCGAAGTGCGGGCCCTGGATGCGGACCTGGGCGACTTCCTGGCAGAGCTGGAGGAGCGGGGCTTCCTCTCCACTTCCGTCGTCGTGCTGACGTCGGATCACGGCGAGGCCCTGGCCGGCGATGCGGGCTACTTCTTCAGCCACGACAACGGCTTGACCCAGGACCAGATCCACGTGCCCCTGCTGCTCGCCTTCCCGGGTTGCACGGGCGGAGCCGCGCACGCGGAGCCGGTCTCCACGGTGGACATCGTCCCGACCGTCCTGCGCATCCTCGGAGTCGAGCGGCCGGAAGAACTCGACGGGTTAGACCTCAGGCAAGTCGACCGGCCCGGCGTCGTGAGCCAGATCGCCTCCGGGACCGCCGTGCGCAGCGGCTCGTGGAAGCTCATCCGGAACGCTGGCGGCGGAGCGGAGCTGTTCGATCTTGCCCGCGGCGATTCGGAGCTTTCCTCGTTAGAAGGCACGCCTCCTGCCGTCCGGCGCCGTCTCGAGGAAGTGCTCAGGAATGTGGAGAGACGGCCGCAACTCGAGCCGTCGGTCGAGCGTCCAGAACGCCCGCACGCTCGCCGCGAGTAGGGTGAACACCCCTCGGCAGGAGGATCACAGGATCTGCGAGAGCAGCGTGCGCGCCGGCACGACCACCGGGCGGCGCTCCTGAAACACGTCGATCGCATCGTAGGGCAGTTCGAGCACGGCCTGGAAGGCGTGGGGCGCGCCGAGCGCGTCCTGGAAGCGGGCGAGCTCCTTGTGCAGCCGATCCTCGGCCAGCTTCACCTCCACCAGGAACCAGGGACGCCGGTCGCGTACGACCAGGAAGTCGACCTCGTGGCCCTGCTTGTCGCGCACGTAGTGCAGGTCGAAGCGACCCAGGCCGAGATCCGTCCAGCCCTCGACCGCCTTGCGCAGGTGCACGGCGACGAGCGTCTCGGCGCGATGCCCGGGATCCTCGACGGCCGCCCAGTCGAGCGAGTACCAGCGCGGCTCCTTGCGCAGTGAGCGCGCCACGTCCTTGAACCACGGCCGCACGAGGAAGCCGTGGTGCAGTGTGGCGAGCACCCCGACCCAGCGCCGGAGCGTGTCCGGACTCACGTGGATGTCGTTCGCCAGCGAGGCGAACGACATCTGGGCGGCCGAGCGCTCGAGCAGGATGCGCGCCAGGGCACCGATGCGCTCGAGCTCCTGCACCCGCGTCAGGTCGCGCAGGTCCTCGCGCACGAGCTGGACGAGGCGCAATTCGCGCCAGCGGCGCGTGAAGCGCGCTTCTCGGCGCACGAACGGCTGCGGGAAGCCGCCGTGCTCCCACAGGGCCTCCCAGTCGGCGTCGCGCAGCTTCGCAGGCGCCTGCACGAGCGCTTCGGAAACGCGCGGACGAACGAGCTCGCCCACCCCGAGCGGATGCATGCGATACAGGAAGTACCGGCCCATCAGGCTGTCGCCGCCGCGCTGATGGACGTCCAGCCGCGAGCTGCCGGTGACGACGATCCGCACGTGTTTCCCGTGCGCGTCGTAGAGTCCTTTCAGGAGGCGCTTCCAGCGCCCCATCCGATGGAGCTCGTCGAACACCGCCACGGGTGGCCGTGCGCGTGCGCGCTCGAGCCCGAGCCGCTCCACGATCGCCGCCTGCCCGCGGCGCAGGACGTTGCGATCCTCGTCGACGTCCCAGTTCAGGTACGAGCCCGCGCTGGCGAAGGACTGGCACAAGGTGGTCTTGCCGACCTGCCGCGCCCCGCTGACGAAGGCCATCTGCGACTCCTCGGCCAGGTGGCGGCGGAGGATGTCCTCGTAGACGCGGGGTACGGGTCGAGGAATGACCATTCGCGAGGGTATCGGTTTTTGGTCATGACCAAAATACGACCTACCTGCTTTTGGTCAAGGGCGGCGCGCCGGTCAGGGGCCGGTCAGGGGTGCCGCAGAGGCACCCCGGGAGCCTTCTGCCGCTCGTCCCCCGCGCGATGCGGTCGCAGGCCCTCGACCTCGTCCAGCGGCAGGAGCGGCTCAGGCTGGCGCGTCTCGCCCTCGATCGGGCGCAGGGCGGGGATCTCCTTGGCCGAACGCGCGTCGCGTTCCTCGAAGCGGCGCAGGGTGGGCACGAGGCGCGAGTGGATCGAGCCCACGAAATCGTTGTAGGACTTGCGCGCGCGCTCGATCGACTCCCCGACGATGGCGGCGTGCTCGAGCACGATCGCGGCGCGCTGGTGCAACTCGCGGCCGAGCTCGAACAGCTCGGCGGCCGATTCGGTCAGGTTCTTCTCGCGCCAGCCGACGTGCACGGCGCGCAGGAGCCCGATCAGGGTCGAGGGGCTGGCGATCACCACGTTGCGCTCGGCGGCGTACTCGATCAGCTCGGGACGGCGCTCGAGCGCGGCGTCGACCAGCTGGTCCCCGGGGATGAACATGACCACGAACTCAGGGCTGGCGTCGAAGCTGGTCCAGTAGGCTTTTCGCGCCAGCTTCTGGGCCTGGAGCATGACCGTCTCGGCGTAGCGCTCGAGGTGGCGCTCGGCCTCCTCGGGCGTCTTCGCGTCGAGCGCGTCCAGGTAGGCATCGACGTTCATCTTGGCGTCGATCGCCACCACGCGGCCGTTGGGCAGCTTCACGATCAGGTCGGGCCGTGAGAGCTTGCCCTCCTCGTCGCGCTGGCTCGACTGCGCCGTGAAGTCGCAGTAGCTCTTCATCCCGGCCACCTCGACCACACGCTCGAGCTGCACCTCGCCGTAGCGCCCGCGCACGTTGGGCTTGCGCAGGGCCTGCACCAGCTTGCCGGTCTCGCTGCGCAGCTCGAGGTTGCTCTTGCTCATCTCGAGCACCTGCGCGCGCAGCCCGGCGTTGTCGCGGCCAACCTGCTCGAGCGACTGATGCGTCTTCTCGAGCGCCTTGGCCACGGGCGCGATCAGGGCGTCGACCGCGGTCTTGCGCTTCTCCAGCTCGGCCGTCGCCTCGTTCCTGTGCGCCGTGAAGGCCGTCTGCGCCAGACGCAGGAACTCCTCGTTCGAGGCACGCAAGGCCTCGCCCGCCAGGGCCTGGAAGTTCACACGCGCCGACTCGAGGTCGCTCTGGCGCCCCAGGGCGAGCTCCTTCTCCGCCGCCAGCCGCCAGCGCTCGCGCAACAGCCAGGCGCACAGGGCGGCGGCGAGCGCGAGGGCAACGCCGAGGACGATGACGAGGGTGGTTTCCATGGTGCGCTGTGCTGCCGATACCCCGCCAACGCGAGTCTAACGAGAGGGAAAGGCAGGCTCCATGACGCGTCCCGCGAGCGGGCCTGAGCAGTTCGACGAAGACGTCCTGCTGCGGCTTGTGAACGGGTCTTCATCCAACGGCGCCAGCTCGAAGTGTGTCAGGGGATTGAGGACTCTTTGCACTTCCGGTCAGATAGCTGCCGAAACGGAGGGAGGCTCAGGACCATGTCGCTGCCTACACGCTCGCCAGGCCGAGCAGAGTTGCCCGTGCCGCTGCAACAAGCGTTGCGCGCGCGTCTGGAGGGTGAGATCGAGTTGCCGTTGCTGCCCGACACCGCGGCGCGCGTGGTGGCGGCGTGCCAGGATGGGCGCTCCGGGATTCATGAGCTCGCCGAGCTGATCGATCGCGATCCCTCGCTCGCGGCTCACATCCTGCGCGTCGCCAACTCGGCCGCCTACGCGCCGCTGGTGCCGATCCTCTCGCTCCAGCAGGCAATCGGTCGCGTGGGTCTCGCCACGGTCGGCGACGTCGCGATCTCGCTCACGCTCAAGGAGCGGGTCTTCTCCGTCCCGGGCTACGAGGAGAGACTGCGCGAGCTGTGGCGCCACTCCACGGCCACCGCGGCTTACGCCAAGGAGATCGCCCAGCTCCTGCGCCGAGACCTGGAGTCCGCTTTCTTGTGCGGCCTGATCCACGACGTCGGCATGGCCATCGCCATGCAAGCCGTCTGCGACCTGGAGCGGAAGGGAGCGGTGCCGCCGGTCGCTCCGGCGATCATGGAAGCGGCCATGCTGGAGTTCCACTGCGAGTTCGGAGCGCGGGTCGCGCAAGCCTGGCGGCTCGGCCCCTGGATCGGCGCGGTGATCCGGCACCATCACGATCCCGAGAACGCGCGCTTCCGCCCCGAGGAGATTCCCCTGATCGCGCTGGCCGATGCTCTTGCCTACTGGGCTCTCGACACGGGGCAGACCGAAGAAGACTTCCAGATCGAGCAGCGTTTCGCGGGCCTGAAGCTGCACGAGGGTGCGCTCAAGACTCTGCTCCGCAGGCGCGAGCGCGTGCAGCAGATGGTCGCGGCGTTCTCCTAGCCCGGCGGTGCGCGCTCACCCGGGAGCGCCGGGCTCCAGCCCGGCCCTGCCTCTTTCTCCTTT
>JANOGB010000358.1:0-5151 GCA_031413955.1 Planctomycetota bacterium
GCCACCTCGCTCCCGCGCGAAGGCGGGGCCCCGACGAGCGAGCTACACCCCCACCACTCACCAAACCTCCTCCCCTCCAAGACCTCCACCCACACGACTTCCGGAAGCGCCTAGAAAAGAGAGCGCCGGGCTGGTGCCTGGCGCTCCCGGCTGACCTCAGCGCAGGCGCACGACATGCAGGACCGCGTCGTTCCGGTCCAGGTCGCCGTTCAGATCGGTTCCTTGCTCGTGCTCAGGGACGGTGAAGGCCAGGAAATCGCCTTCGAGCTCGAGCAGGGTCGGCGTGTCACTGACGAGCACGGCGAGACCGGTGCTGGTGGTCACGCCCGTGGCGAGGTCGTGGACCTGCACGACCGAATCGAGCTGGTCCCCGTCGCCGTTCAGGTCGGCGCCGACCCAGGCCTCGGGCGTGACGGCGACGACGCGGCCGGCCTCGAACCGGAATTCGCTCGCGCGCAGGTGGAGCTCCTGCACCGCGCCGTTCCGCAGGTCCAGCGCGACGAGCGCATAGCTCGGAGGCGGGCGCGCGGTCGAGGGCGCGGGCAGCGTCTGGAAGACCGCGACGTGACCGTCGATCTCGGCCGGCGAGAAGGTCGCGAGCCCCGAGGACTGCAGGGTTCCCGTGCGCGCATCGAAAATTTGCAGCACGGTGTCGAGCAGCTCCCCGTCGCCGTCGAGATCCTGGCCGGAGGCGAGCTCGTCCACGGAGAAGGCCGCGCGCCGGTCCACTAGCGCCGGCTCGTAGGGCACGAAGGCCAGCGGGCCGAGCTCGAACAACGCGTCGGTGAAGCGGTCGTAGGCGAACATCTTGGCCGGATTGCCGGATTCTTCCAGGCGCAGCAGGGCCAGATCGCCGCCGACCCACACTCCGGCGGGGGACTGCGGGGTCATTCGGATCAGGCCGCTCTCGAGATCGTGCAGCTCGATTCCGTGTTCGCACTGGCAGGTCACAAGAGCCAGCATGGATCCTTCGACGACCACGCGATCGACGGCGCGACCGAGGTTTTGCAGCGTGCCCGTGTCGGCGTCGTACACGTGCACGATGCGATCTTCCGTGTCGCCATCGGCGTTGAGGTCGCCGCTCGTGCGCTCCTCGGCCACCAGCACCACCCGTCGGCCGGCAACGATCGGACTTTCTGACGAGAGGTGCATCCGAGACGAGAGGTGCAGTCCGAGCTGCGTCGTGAGCCCGCGGTCTGCTTCGTACACGAAGGCCTGGACGCTGTTCCGGAGGCCGTCGCCGTCCAGGTCGACGCCCTGCTCGGTTTCCGCCACGCCGAAGGCGACGAGCGCCCCGTCCTGTTCGACCGAGAAGAGACCCCCCAGCGCCACCGCGAGGCGGAGATTCCGGGTCGACCCGCGCCGCACGTCATGGACATGGAGCACGTGGTCGTCCGGGTCGCCGTCGCCGTTCAGGTCGCGCCCCTCGGCCGCCTCGGGCACGGCGAACGACACGAAGCCGCCGCCCAGGCCGACGGTATCGCTGAAGGCGATGCTGATGTTCGGCACGAGCTCCCGCCGGCCGCTCGCGAGATCGATGATCTCGAGCAGCGTGTCCAGGCCGTCCCCGTCGCCGTTCCGGTCGACTCCGATCTCGACGATCCCGGTCGCCAGGACCCCGTCCGCGAGCTCGATGACGACGGGCTCGGACCCGAGGTTGGTGGTACCCGTCGGCAGGCTCGAGGATTCGTCGGAAGAGTCGTGGCAAGCGCTGCCCACGCAGACGACGGCGAGTCCGAGCAGGAAGCGTCGATCGAGTCTCATTGGTGTTCCCCGTTGGTCCTACTCCAGGGTGGGGAGAATCTAGCCGAGCGGCCCGTGGCGGTAACGGTTGCGGGATCCCGAGCTCGGCGGCGTGGGCCGCGAGCTCGGACGACTCCATGGCCGTGCCGAGCGCGAACGAGGCCGCGAGGATCGGGCCGGCGCAGGCGTCACGCGGCTCTCCGCCGCTCGAGAACCGGAAGGAGCTGCCGATCCGCTTCGAATCCGTTGGCCGCGGCTATCCTCGGTGAACCATGGACCTGAAGCAGACGATGGCGGCGCTGGAGAAGCTCGGCAACGCGCAGACGCGGAAGACCTGGCTCACGCACGGCGCGACCGGCGAGTTTTTCGGCGTGAAGATCGGCGAAATGAAGGGGCTGTTGAGGAAGATCAAGGGCCAGCAGGAGCTGGCGCTCGCGCTCTACGCGAGCAGCAATCTCGACGCCATGTACCTCGCCGGGCTGGTCGCGGACGGGGCGAAGATGAGCAAGAAAGAGCTCGAGGCGTGGGTTAAGGACGCGCGCTGGAGCGGGCTCAGCGAGTACACGGTGCCGTGGGTCGCCGCGGAGAGTCCGTACGCACGCGAGCTCGCCCTGAAATGGATCGACTCCAGGAAGGAGCACATCGCGGCCGCCGGATGGAACACCTACTCCGGCATCGTCTCGCTGCGGCCCGACGCGGAGCTCGACCTCGCGCAGCTCGAAGAACTGCTCGCGCGCGTGGAGCGGGAGATCGACGCGGCGCCGAACCGCGTGCGCTACTGCATGAACGGGTTCGTCATCGCCGTCGGCTCCGCGGTGAAGCCCTTGCTCGCGCGCGCGAAGGCCACGGCCAAAAAGCTCGGCCAGATCGAGGTCGACATGGGCGCTACCTCCTGCAAGGTGCCCGCGGCTCTCGCCATGCTGCAGAAGATCGAGTCGATGGGCCGCGTGGGCAAGAAGCGCAAGTCGATGAAGTGCTGATCTGCCACCTCGACGCGTCCGGCCGAGCTCAACCGGGAGCGCCGGGCTCCAGCCCAGCTTCGTTTCTGCTCCGCTCTTCCGTTTTTCGGGGCATGGAGGAAGAGGAGAAAGAGAAGAGAAGAAGAGCCGGGCTGGAGCCCGGCGCTCCCGGTTGAGCCGAGCGCAAGCGCCCGGGGCGCGATCACTTGCGCTCGGCCCGAGCGCGCCGGAGCAGGGTTCGGCCTCCGGGGTCGGTCCCGGCGTGCGGCCCGCCAGTTGCGAGTTGCGTCGTGCCTACGGTCTGGCACTGCACATGACTTTCCGATTCTCTCTGGCGATCTTCTTCCTCGCGGCCCTCCTGTCCAGGCAGGCTTCCGGCCAGTGCGGAAGCTGCGGTTCGGGGCCCGTGTCGGGCGGACCCGGCGGAGTCGGACCGGCGGGAATGCCCGGAGCGCTGACGCCGGGACTCTCGCCGACCACGGCCTTCGGCTCCGAGGTCCTGCCGGGCGACCTGACGGACTGGCGCCTGTGGTGGCGGCAGAACCAGGCGCTCTATCTGGCGCTCAAGTCGCACGTGCATGCGCTCGGCACGGACACGGGTAGAGAGAGCTGGTTCCTGGGCGACGGGCAGCGACCGCAGGAGGGCACGCTGCGTCCGACCCAGGAGCAGATCCGCGGCGCGATCGCGCCCGCCTTGCTCGCGGTGCTCGCGCGCGAGAAGAACGACGAGCTCGTCACTGGCGCGATGGTCGCGCTCGCGAAGATCGGCGCCGACGGCGATGCCGCCCTGGGTGAGCGCAGCGAGGCCGCGCTCACGAGCTTCCTGACGGACGGGAACCAGCAGGTGCGCGAGACGGCCGCGATCGCGCTCGGGATCCTGGCCAGCCCGCGGGCGATTCCCGCGCTTGCGCACCTCCTGTGGGACACGCAAGAGGGGCGTAGGGCCGTCAAGGGCGCCGAGGTGGACTACCGCACGCGCTCCTTCGCCGCCTACGGGCTCGGCCTGGTCGGCGCGCGCGCACAGAACGAGCTCGACCGCCAGATCGTCGTCTCGATCCTGCGCCGGGCGCTCGAGCGCGACGACACACGCTCGCGCGATCTCGAGGTGGCGTGCCTGGTCGCGCTCGGGCTCGTGCCGCTGGCGACGATCGAGACTCCGACGTTCGAGACGCCGCCGGCGCTGGCCGGCGCGCGCGCGACGCCGCCGGAGCGCTCGCGCCTGGCGCAGCTCGACTACGTGGCAGCGATCCTGGACGACGAGAAGCGCGAGGTCCTGGCGCGCGCGCAGTGCCCGGTCACGCTGGCCCGCCTGCTCGTTGCCCCGGAGGGCGCGCCCGCCCCGGAGCTCGCGCACTACCGCGACGAGATCGCCCGCGACCTGCTGGAGCGTGTCGAACGCGAGCGCGACCGTTCCGAGATCCTGCAGAGCTGCGTGCTCGCCCTCGGCCAGATCGGGACCAACGACGGCGCGGACCCGCTCGATGCCCGTATCCGGCGCACGCTCGCGAACGTTCCGAGCGCGATCTCCGAGCCGCAGACGCGCGCCTTCGCGCTCGTCGCGGCGGCCGAGGCGGGCGCGCGCTCCGGCTCGGGACTGCTGGGAGCCGCCGGTGGCGAGGGCATCGCCTCCGCGCGCGGCTTCCTGGTGGAGGAGCTCTTCGACGGCAAGTACTTCTTGCAGCCCTGGGCGAGCCTCGCGACCGGCGTCTTTTGCTGGCGCCTGCAAGCGCAGGGCGTGACGGATCCCGCGCTCGAGACGCTACAGCGCGCGCTGCGCCACGCGATCGAGGACGAGCGCGCGCACGAACGCCTCGGCGCCTACGCCCTCGCGGCCGGACTCGCGGGCAGCGCGGAATGCGCGCCGCGCCTGATGAAGCTGCTCGCGAAGGAGCTGCCGGACGAGCCGCGCGGCCAGGTCGCGCTCGGCCTCGCCCTGCTCGGCCACGACGAGGCGATCGCGCCGCTGCGCGAGGTGGTGGCGAGCTCCCGCTTCCGGCCCGAGCTCCTGCGCGCGGGCGCGATCGCGCTCGCCATCCTGGGCGACAAAGACGTGGCCACGCAGCTCGCCGCGATGCTGAAGGAGAACCGCAGCCTCGCCACCCAGGCGGCGATCACCGGCGCACTCGGCTTCATCGGCGACCGCCGCTCGGTCGAGCCGCTGCTGGAGTTGCTCGGCGACCGGCTCGCCACCGAGCGCGCGCGCGCCTTCGCGGCCGTGGCCCTCGGCAACGTGGCCGACAAGGAGCTCCTGCCCTGGAACGCGAAGATAGGCAGCGGGCTCAACTACCGCGCCGCGCCCGCGACCCTGACCGATCCGCTGACCGGGACGGGGATCCTGGACTTCCTCTGATCCGGGTTTCACCTGGGAGCGCCGGGCTCCAGCCCGGCTCCGTTCCTGTTCTTGTCTTCCGTTCTCCGCGGTGCAGGGGGGAGAGAAGAGGAAGAGCCG
>JANOGB010000359.1:0-21221 GCA_031413955.1 Planctomycetota bacterium
CCGGGCTCCAGCCCGGCCTCTTCTTCTCTTCGGATCGGAGCCGGGCTGGAGCCCGGCGCTCCCAGATGAGGGTCATGTCAGGCTCCGGCGGAGCGCCGCGTAGTCGACCTTGGAGTTGTGGCGCGGGTCGACGGGGAGCGCGGCCGAAGTCACGCGCAGCTCGTCGCAGGGCAGCTCGGCCGCGCGCAGGCGGGCGCTCACGCGCTCTTCGACGCTCGCTCCACCGGCGCTCTCCACCAGCACGAGCACGCGCTCGCCGAGCCGCGCGTCGCGCACGCCCACCGCGGCCACGCGCCGGATCTCGGCATCGTTCCCGAGCGCGGCCTGCTCGACGAGCTGCGGATGCACGAGCAAGCCCGCGCGCCGGATGGTCGAGTGCACGCGGCCGACGAGCCAAAAACGTCCCTCGCGATCGAGGTAGCCGGTGTCGCCCATGCGGTGCCACACGCCGCCCTCGGCGTCGCGGATCTTGTTCTCCTCCACCGCCTGCGGGTTCTGGTAGTAGTCCCGGCCGACGTGCGCGCCGGTCACGACCAGCTCGCCCACCTCGCCGGAGAGGAGCTCGAACTCCTCCCAGCCGCGCGCGCCGAGCCGGATCGAACCAGCGGTGATCCGGACGACGCGCGCGCGCACGCGCGAGCACGGTTTTCCGGCGCAGAAACCGCTGTGTGCGCCGCGGCCCGCGCGCACGAGGGCCAGACGCTCCTCGGCCGTGATGTGCGCGACCGGCTCGGCCTCGGTCGAGCCGTACACCACGAGGATCTCGGTCCCGGGCAGCGCGCGCTGCCAGCTCTCGAGCTGGCGATCGGAGACCGGCGCGCCGCCGGTGAGGATGCGCCGGAGTCTCGGCGCGCTCGCGCGGCCGGCCGTGACGTGCTCGACGATGCGATCGAAGAAGGGCGGCGAAGCGGTGCAGGTCGTGACTCCGTGCGCGCGCATCTGCTGCAAGACCGCGGCCGCGTCGAGCTCCGCCACGTGTGCGAAGTCGAGGCTCGGCACGACCGAGGGAATCCCGGTCGCCAGGTTGTTCAGCGCGAAGACCGGGAACATCGGCATGTCCACGTCGTCGTCGCGGCACGGGAACTCCGCCGCCAGGGCGGCGTGCTGGGCCGCGAGGAAGCCGTGGGTGCGGTTGGCTCCCTTGGGCAACCCGCTCGATCCACTGGTGAAGGTCACGAGCGCCGGCTCGTCCGGCGCGGCGGCGTGGATCGCGCCGTCGCCGGCGTGGCGCTCGAGCTCGGCGAGCGTGATGCGCGCGGGCAGCGGCCCGAACCGACGTCCGGTCGTGATCGTCAAGCGGATGCGACGCAACGCGGGATCGTGCAGGCGCAGGAGGTGGCTGCGCGCGACGCCGATCCAGGCCGCGGGCTGGGCGAAGGCCGAGAAGGCCGCGATCTGACGCCGGGCGATCCAGGGGTCGACGAAGACTCCCACGGCGCCGAGCTTCAGCACGGCGAGCATCACCACGTACAGCTCGATCGACATCGGGACCATCAGCACCGCTCGCTCGCCAGGGCGCAGCCCGGCCGCGCGCAACCCGGCGCTGGTGCGGTCGACGCGCTCCCACAGCTCTCGAAAGCTCACGACGCGTCCGCCTGCGACCAGTGAAGCGCGGGTCCCGCAACGCCGGCTGGCGCGCTCGAGATAGGCGACGACGTTCGCCTCGTTCCCCTCGATGGCCGCATTCATCCCCCCGGGTCCCTCCCCAGGCGATACAGGGTATAGCGGCGCAGAATGGTTCCGCGACCCGCGTCCAGCTTGCCCGAGGGATTGCCGTCGCGGATCAGGCACAGGTTGGCGCGCTGGAGCCCGAGCTCGCGGGCGCGCTTGTAGACGCGGTAGGCGAGCGCGTAGGAGAGGCGTGCGCGGCGATGCTCGCTCAGGACGCCAAGAGTCTTCACGTTCACCGCGTCGGCCGCGCCACGCCGGCGCAGGAAGCGCAGCTTGGCGAGCAGGTGGCTCTGGCCGTTCATGGCCGCGACGGCGGCGAAGCGGTCGGCGAAGGCGAAGACGAAGGCCACGACCTCTCCGTCCGGTGCGTGGGCAAACCACACGAGCTCGGCGTCGAGCAGGGGCCCGACGCCCTCGTACAGGGCGAGAAACTCCTCCTCCGCGAGCTGGGTATAGAGGTAGTTGCCGGCGAAGGAACGGATCGAGAGCTCGCGGATCAGGACGAGCTCCTGCCGTAGACGCGCGCGGTCGAGCGGTCGCAGGCGATAACCGGCGGCGAGCACGCGCTCGTGCTCCGGCTCGAGCGTCGCCATCACGGGCGCGATGTCCTCGATGCTGCGCGAGTGATAGCCCTCCAGCGGCACGAACCCGACCCGCTCCCACAGGCGCGGATAGTAGGGCTTGTTGTAGGGCTCCATCAGGAACGGCGGCCGGTCGAAGGGCCCGACGTTGAAGCGGTAGCGGTGCCAGGTGTCGCCGTCCATCGGCCCGAGGATCTCGCCCGCACCCTGGGAGCGCAGCCAGCGCAGCGCCTCGAGCAGCATCTCGCCCGTGGCGCGCTCGTCGTCGACGGCCTCGAAGAAGCCCAGCATGCCGAGGGGCTTTCCGTCCTGGTCACGCAGCTCCGGCGCGAGGCGCGCCACGACGCGCGCGAGCCCGGTGCCATCCTGCTCGCTCAGGAACAGCCGCTGGTGATCGCGAAAGCTCGCACGGAACAGACTGCGGCGCACGGTCTTTTCCGGAGACGCGCTGTACTGCAGGTCTCCGCGGTAGACGCTCGCCGGGAGACCGAGGAAGCCCCGCAGGCCGCGCGCCTCGGTGCTCGGATCGACGATCACGGGCGGGCCGCCGGAAGAACGAGGTTCACGGCGCTCAGGATAGGCCTTCCACGCTCCTGAACCTTGCGGCCGGAGGTCCAGGCCCAGGAAACCGTGCGGCGGGGTGACGACGTCTTGACACCTCGCCGAGAACAGGGTGTCTTGGGACGCGGCGTGCAGGACGCCGTCCGTCCGCGAGAAGGACCGAGTCCACCTGCGAAGATCTGGCGTTCGGTACCCACGACCTTCTTCCTCGCCCGACTCGAGCGGACTCCGGGCTGCACCACGAAGGGGTCCGTCATGGCCGACCGTCACTTGCCCGTCCGTCCCGATCTCGAGCAGCTCCGGCACCAGGCCAAGGACCTGTTGCGCGGCCTGCAGCGGAGGGATCCGGAGGCGAGCACGGAGTTCGCCAGATATCACTCCGCGGCGCCCGCGCCCGAGGTGGCGAAGCTCGCCGACGCGCAGCTCGCGCTGGCACGCAGCTACGGTCTCGCGAGCTGGCCGCGCCTCGTGCTCGCCTGCCGCATGACCGACGCGATCTGGCGCGACGACGACGGGGCCGTGCGCGCGCTCGTGCGCAAGCATCCGCGCGCGCTGCACGAGATGGCGCGCGGCACGGAGCGCTGCAACTGGGGTCCGCCGCTCTCCTACGCAGCGAACCTGGGGCGCGACCGGATCGTCGCTTTGCTGCGCGAGCTCGGCGCGGCCGACATCGACTCTGCACTGGACCGAGCGCTCCTGCAATCCCGCATCGACACCGCCCGGAAGTTGCACGCTCTGGGTGCTCGCCCGCCCAGGGGTGCCGTGATGGGCTCGGCGGAAACGCTGAGCAGCGCCGGCTTCGAGTACGCGCTCGAGCTCGGAGCGGAGATCTGCGACGACGCGGGCAACGCGCGCGCTCCGGTCGCCCTGGTGCTCGAGACCTACGCCCGCAATCCACCGGGCAAGCATGCGATCCTGGAGCGCATGGCCCAGCGCGGGATCGCGCTGCCCGACACGGCGCCGATGGCGCTGCATCGCGGCCGCCTCGATCTCCTGGCGGAGCACTTGCGGCGCGACCCGCGCCTGCTCGCGCGGACGTTCTCGCACCAGGAGATCTACCCGCCCGAGCTCGGCTGCCACGCCGACGAATCGCTGGCCCTGCACGGGACGCCGCTCGCGGACACGACTCTCTTGCACCAGTGCGTCGACTTCGACGAGCTCGAGAGCGCGCGCTGGCTGGTGGAGCGCGGCGCGGACGTGAACGCGAAGTCACGGGTCGATGCCGATGGCTTCGGCGGGCACACGCCGCTCTTCGGCTGCGTGGTGTCCCAGCCTTTTCGCGTCGGGCGCGAGGACGACGCCTTCGCGCGCTTCCTGCTGGAGCACGGCGCCGATCCGAACGCCCGGGCTTCGCTGCGCAAGCGCCTGCGCTTCGTCGCGGACGAGTCGCTGCACGAGTACCGCGACGTCACGCCGCTCGCGTGGGGCGAGCGCTTCCACGACCAGGAGTGGGTGAGCCAGCCCGCGCTGCGGCGGATCGCCGGGCACGGCGGGCACGCCTGAGACGGGTATCCTGCCCGCATGGCGCACCTCTTCGAGCTCGCCTCGAGCGGCCGCTCCAAGTGCCGGGCCTGCGCCCGTGCGATCGAGCGCGGCGAACTGCGTTTCGGCGAGCGCATCCCGAACCCCTTCGCGGAGGGCGAGACGACGTCCTGGCTCCAGTGCTGCACTTCAGCCCGGATCTGGACGACGCCGAGCGGGCGGACCTGACGCGCGCATTCGCCGATGCCTAGAATCCGTCCCCCCCCATGACGATCGTCCTCCAAGCGTCCCGATGCCCGAGGTCATGAGCGCTCCCGGCCGGCCGGACGCTTCGAGCCCGCAGCCGTCCGGCCTCGGCCTCCTGCTGCGGATCTTCCTGGTCAGCGTCTTCGGCCTGGCGCTCCAGGTGGCCCTCATCCGCTGGATCTCGACCGAGATCCGCATCTTCGCTTACTTCAAGAACCTCACGCTCATCGCGTGCTTCTTCGGGCTCGGCCTCGGCTGCCTCGTCGGCGCCGCGCCGGGCGAGGGAGCCTCGGCCCGGCTCGCGCGGCGCCTGCGCTTCTGGTGGACCTTTCCGATCCTGCTCGGCCTGTGCGCGGTCGTGACCATCCCGAAGCGGCTCGGGTACGACCTCTACGGAACGCTGACCGCCGTCCTCGGGCGCTTCAACGAGATGCCGCTGTGGACCTGGGGCACGGCCGAGACTGCTTCGCCTTCGTCCTGGTTCGCCCTCATCTGGCTGGTGGTCCTGTTCCTGTGGATCACGATCCTGTTCGTCCCCTCGGGGCAGCTCCTCGGCCTGTGGATGGAGCAGGCGCCGAACAAGTTCCGCGCGTACTCCGTCAACGTGCTCGGCAGCCTGGTCGGGATCGGCTGGTTCACGGTGGTGTCGTTCCTCGCCTTTCCGCCCGCGGTCTGGTTCGTCACCACGCTCCTGCCGGCCTGTGCGCTGGTGGTTGGTTTGCGCGAGCGCGTGGTCGCGTTCCTCGGCACGGCGGCCATCGGCGTGCTCTTTCTCCTGACCACACCCGCCGGCGAGGACGTGTACTGGTCGCCCTACCAGAAGCTCGCCGTCAGCCCGCTCAGCCTGCGAAACCGGAACGGCCCTCCGGTTCCGGCCGGCTACCTCGTGCGCGTCAACGAGGCTTTCTACCAGCGCATCTCGAGCTTCGAGCCCGGCTACCTCGCGGCCAATCGCGAGCTCTTCCCCGAGGCCGACGACAGCGACTACCTCGGCTACAACGTCCCCTACCGCATCGTGAACTCGCCCGAGCGCGTGCTGATCGTCGGCGCCGGCACCGGCAACGACGTGGCCGCGGCCCTGCGCAACGGCGCCGGTCACGTCGACGCGGTCGAGATCGATCCCGAGATCGTCTCGATCGGCCGCGCGCTGCACCCGGAGAAGCCCTACGACGACCCACGCGTCAGCGTGCACATCGACGATGCGCGCTCGTTCTTCAACCACACGCACGAGCGCTACGACATGGTCGTGTTCGGGGCGCTCGATTCGCACGCACTCAGCTCCTCGCTCTCGAACATCCGCCTCGACAACTACGTCTACACGGTCGAGTCGTTCGTCGCGGCCCGCGAGCTGCTGGCGGACGACGGCCTGATGGTGGTCGTCTTCTCGGCCGAGCGCGAGTTCATCCTGCAGCGCCTGGAGGGCATGCTGACGAGCGCCTTCGGACACACGCCGTTCTTCTTCCAGAACCAGGAGATCCGCGCACTCGGTCCGGCCGGCGGCGGGGCGACGCTGCTGATCGACCGGCAGGACACCGTGATCGAGCGCATCCGCAACGGCGACGCGCGCCTCGCGAGCGCCGTGCTCGAGCGGCGCCAGATCCTCGACCAGACAGCGATCCCGCTCGCCACCGACGACTGGCCGTATCTCTACCTCGAGCGCCGCACGATCCCGCAGCTCTACCTGGCCGTCATGGGCGCGCTGGTGATCGTGGCGCTCCTGCTCGTGCGCCCGTTCCTCGGAGAGATGCGGCGCCTGGACCCCCACTTCTTCCTGCTCGGCGCGGCCTTCCTGCTGGTGGAGGTGCAGGGCATCAGCAGGATGGCGCTGCTGTTCGGGACGACCTGGCTCGTCAACGCGATCGTGCTGAGCGCGATCATGATCATGATCCTGCTCGCCAACGCCGTGGCTCCGCGCCTGCGACCGCGCCACCTCCCGTGGGCCTATGCCGCGCTGTTCGCGAGCCTGCTCCTCTCCTACGCCTGGCCGGCGGCCTCGCTGCTGGCCCTGTCCGGCGCAACCAAGGTGGTCGCCTCCGGCGCGCTGCTCACGCTGCCCGTGTTCTTCGCCGGCCTGATCTTCGTCACCACCTTCGCGGCCTGCCCCCACCCCGGCGCCGCGCTCGGCGCGAACCTGTTCGGCGCGCTCCTCGGCGGCGCGCTCGAGTCGACCTCCTTCGTCATCGGAGTCGGCGCGCTGAGCCTGCTCGCGCTGGCGCTGTACGCGGGCTCGCTGGCGACGATCCTCGCGCGGCGGCGGTAGGGCAGAAGCAACCCCCGGCACGCGCAGGGCTGACGTCCGCGACGCGCGCCCGGAGCGAGCCTTCAGCGTTGTTCGCGAGCGCGGCGTTCGGCTTCCGCGAGGCTCAGTCGTTCGTCGGCACTCCGGTGCCGCCGGCGAGGCCGAGCGCGAGCACGCCCTCGGACTCGGTCGCGAAGAACTGCTCGCGGAATGGCAGCAGATACCCGCCGTGCTCCTGCAGGGAGGCGCGCGCAGTACTAGTCCCACAACAAGCGCTTCGACGCCCTCCCGACGGCGAGAGGGAGGTGCCAGGCTCGGTCTTGCCGGATTCCGGCCTGCGCTCCTCGCACTCCTGCGCGTACTCGGAATCCGGCGAGACCGTGCCTGGCTCCGTACTCTCGCCCGCCTGACGCGTTCAAGCGCTTGATCTGGGACTGGTACTAGCGGCGCACGATCAGGTGCTGGTCCACGCTCACCCCGGCAAGGCGCTGGCGCGTGCCGTCGGCCCAGGTGACGAGGACATCGACCGTGGCCTGCCCCGGCGGCAGGCCGAAGTGCGCGTACTGCGCAGAGGCCGAGACGAAGCTGCCGCCGGAGTAGATCCAGCGCGTCTGGCGCGCTCCGCCCGCGATGAGTTCGATGCGGCTGCCCAGCGCGGTCGGCTCGAGCTCGACGATCAGCCACCCCCCCGCGTTCGTCTCGTTGCGCAGCACGCGCAGCGGACCGTTGAGCTCGGACACGACCACGTCGATGTCGCCATCGGCATCCAGGTCTCCGAAGGCAGCGCCGCGGTCGCAATGGGCCTCGGCCAGCCACGTGCCCGCCTGCGCAGCCTCGACACGCACGAAGCGCCCGCCGTTGCGCTCGAACAAGAGCGGCGGCTCGGCGTGCTCCGAGTCCATGCTCTCCATCGTGGCGTTGGGATAGACGTGGCCGTTGAAGAGCAGCAGGTCCTCGTCGCCGTCGTGCTCCAGGTCGTAGAACCCAGCGGCCCAGCCGACGTAGGGAAACGAGACCATGCCCAGGCCGTAGCGCCGCGTGTAGTCGTCGAAGAAGCCGTTGCCGCGGTTCACGTGCAGCGTGTTGGTGTCGTTGGAGAAGTTCGTGGTGAACACGCTGGGAAAACCGTTGCCGCTCACGTCGCCGATGGCGATGCCCATGGTCGACTGCGCCGAGCCGTCGACGTTGACGGCCACGCCGCTGCGCAGGCCGTCCTCCTCGAAGCGCAGCCCGCCGCGGTTGCGGAAGAGGAAGTTGGGCATGGAATCGTTGCCGACGTAGATGTCCTGCCGCCCGTCGCCGTCGAAGTCGAGGATGACCACGCCCAGGCCGAAGGCCGGCGCGACGGAACGGCAGCCAGACTGCGCGCTGATGTCGCGAAACGTGCCGTTGCCCAGGTTCTCGTAGAGGACGTCGGGCTCCGGCTCGAGCCCGATCGGGCCGGTGAAGACGGGGGCGCCCTTGAAGCTCGAGATCGGCGGCGGGTGCTGGATGTCGAACTTCAGATAGTTCGCCACGTAGAGATCGAGGTCCGCGTCGCCGTCGAGATCGCCGAAGGCGGCCGCGGCGCTCCAGGCCCGGCCGCCGACGCCGGCCGTCTCGGTGACGTCGACGAAGCGGCCGTCGCCCGTGTTGCGCAGGAGCGCGTTCGGACCGTAGCAGGTCACGTACAGGTCGTCGTGCCCGTCGGAGTCGTAGTCGCCCACCGCCACGCCGATGCCCCAGCGCCGAAGACTCAGGCCGGCCGCCGCGGTGGCGTCGCGGAACCTCAGCGCGCCCAGGTTCTCGAACAGCCGGCAACCGGGGCCGTGCTCGGGATCGGCCATCGTCGCGCCATTGGGAACGAAGACGTCGAGATCGCCGTCCTCGTCGAAGTCGATCAAGGCCACGCCGCCGCCCTTGACCTCCAGGATCTGGGTCGAGGGCGTCGCGCCCGAAGTGGTCACGAAGTCGATGCCCGACTCCGCGGTCGCATCGCTGAAGCGGATGCCGGTCGCCTCGGAGGGGAACTCCGTTCCGCAGCCCGCCAGCAGCGCCATCGCGCTCGCGGTCGAGAGCGCGCTCCACCTCGTCGGCGCACGCGAGCAGGGTCTCATTCGCGCTCGAGCCTCTGGCGAGCGAGGATCGCCTGCCGGGCGGATTCGTAGCGCGCGGCGGCCTGGTCCGCCAGTTCCTCTTCTCCGAGCCGCCGGTGGACGACGCTGAGCGTGTAGAACGCGCTGATGTTGCCCGGACAGATCGTGGTCGCGAGGGCGAGCTCGGCGCGCGCGGCCTCGAAGTCCTCGCCCGCGAAGTGCACCTCGCCCAGGCGCGCATGGCACTCGGCGAGCTCGGGCAGGCGCGTGGCGACCTGGCGCGGATCGCTGCGCTGCAGCCCGTCGAAGAGCTCGATCGCGCGCCGGAAGCGGGCCTCGGCCTCGGCCAGCTGCGTTTCCTCGAGCTCGATCAGGCCCACACCGTAGTGCCCCTTCGGCTCGCCGGGTGCGACGGCCAGGAAGGCCTCGTACTCGCGCCGCGCGCCGCCGAGGTCGCCGAGCATGAACAGCGCGTAGCCGAGCGAATCGTGGATGACGTGGATGTCCGGTTCGAGCTCCAGCGCGCGCTCGAGCCAGGGGCGAGCTGCTCCGAAGTTGCCGGTCCAGTAGTAGGTCATCCCGAGCAGGAAGTGCGCCTGGCCGTCATCCGGGTGCGAGTCGACGAACCTCTGCGCCAGCTCCTGCCCGTCCTCGAAGCGTTGTTCCTCGACGGCGCGCGTCACCTCGCGGAGCTCCGGCGCGAGCGGCCGTCTGCGCTGCGGGAACTGCCCGCGCTCGGCCTGCGCAGGGGAGCCCGCGCCCGGAGCGCCGCCATCGGCGGAGCCACCCTCGCAGCCCAGCACGCCGAGCAACGCTAGCGTGACAGAGGAGCGCCTCACTCCCTGAGTTCTTGCTGTTCCATGACCTCCAGGACGCGCCATTCCATGGGATTCTATGCGTCGATGCTCCGCCATTCCCTCATCCCGCTCACGAGCCTCGTGGCGGGCGCACTGGGGTGGCTGCTCACGAGCGCGCAAGCCTCCGAGATCCGGAGCCCGCCGGTCGACTGGCGTCGCCTCACGGAGGATCCGGCGGACGACTTCCATCCCTCCTGGTCGCCGGACGGCGGCCGCATCCTGTTCGACTCGCTGCGACACGGGCACTGGGAGGTGTTTCTCGTCGCCCCCGACGGCACGGACCTCCTGCGCTCGACGCAGGGGACGCAGACCAGCGACCACCCGCGCTGGTTCCCGGACGGGAAGCGCATCCTGTTCGAGTCCGAGCGCTCCGGCGATCTCGAGCTCTACTCCAGCCGCGTGGATGGCTCCGACCCCGCGCAGCTGACCCGCTCGCCTGGCCTGGATGGAGGCGGCTTCGTGTCACCCGACGGGAAGCACATCGCCTTCAGCACGAACCGCGGCGGTGACTTCGAGCTCCTCACGATGCGGTCGGACGGTTCCGAGGTCCGGCAGTTGACCGACAACCGCGTGGACGATTTCGGTCAGGCCTGGTCCCCGGACAGCGCGCGCCTCGCCTACATGACGATGGAGAGCGGCGACTGGGAGATCGTCCTCGTCCGACCCGACGGCACGGATCGGGTCCAGCTCACGGACGATCCAGCCCAGGACGAGGAGCCCCAGTGGTCGCCGGACGGGAAGCGCATCGCGTTCCGCTCGGATCGCGAGGGCGACTACGACCTCTTCGTCGTGGGCGCGGACGGCTCGGGCCTGGACCTGCTCGTGGACACCGAGCTCCCCGAAGGCGAGATCCAGTGGTCGCCGGACGGGAAAAGGCTCCTGTTCGCGAGCGGCGAGGGCGCGGGCACGGAGCTCCACCTCGTGAATACCGACGGCTCGGGCCTGCGCCGCCTGACCGAGAACACGGCGCGCGAGACCGTGCCGAGCTGGTCGCCCGATGGACGCTCGATCGTGTTCGCCTCGGACCGCGACGGGAACCTGGAGCTCTACACGCTGCTGGTCGAGCGCTGATCGTTCGGCCGTCCAGTCAGGCGCCGCCTCGTTCAGCCATCCTGGCGAAAGAGCAGCACCCGATCGGCCAGCTCGTCGATGCCGGTGATGTCGACGTCTCCGTCCCCGTCCCGGTCGTGCAGGACCGTGCAGCTCCCGGCCGTGACCGCGGGCAAGACCGTGTGGTTGCCCATCAGTCCGTTGCCGAGGTTACGGTACAGGTCGAAGTCCGCCCCGAAGCAGCTCGCGGTCAGATCGAGCAGGCCGTCGCCGTTGAGGTCGCCGAGGTCGATCGCGATCGGAAAGCTCCCGGTGGCGTAGGTGGTGGCGGGCAAGAGCCCGCCGGCCCCGTCGCCCAGCACGATACCGGCCACGTTCGCGCCCGAGCACGCGGCGGCCACGTCGTTGAAGCCGTCGGCGTTCAAGTCGCCCACCGCGACCATCCACGGGTTGAGACCGAGCATGCGCGGGGTCTGCGGCAGGAAGCCGCCGAGGCCATCTGCGAGCGCAGCGACCGCGTTGTGGCTCGAATAGCCGATGACCACCAGGTCCGTGCGCCCGTCGCCGTCCATGTCCGCGGCCACCACGCCCGTCTCGCGGCTGAGCCCGGCCTCTCCACGCACCTCGGGCAGGAACGTCCCGCTGCCCGTGTTCCGGAACAGCGACAGGTCGCTGGTGATGCGGTTGGCCGTGACGAAGTCCAGGTCGCCGTCGCCCTCCATGTCGAGCACGGTCACGCCACGCGGCTCGGTGCCGCAGGCATGGCGCACCTGGGGCTGGAACGTCCCGTCCCCGTTGCCGAGCAGCACGGAAGCGTCGTCGTCCAGGATGTTCGCGATGACCAGATCAACGTCGCCGTCGTGGTCGAAGTCCGCGGCCTCGCTCGCGCTGCAGTGGAGTCCGACTCCGTAGGTCACCTCTGCCCCGAACGTCCCGCCGCCCTGGTTGAGATAGACCGACACATCCGCGGAGTTCTCGTTCGGGATGCACAGGTCGAGGTCGCCGTCGGAGTCGATGTCGCCGCCGTGGGCTCCGTAGGGCGTGTCGCCGGGGAAGAGCATGCCGGTCTGCGTGTACGTGCCGCTCGAGGCGCGCGAATCGGTCCAGAAGCTCCAGGCGAAGCCGCGCCGCAGGCGTGCACCGAAAACGCTCTCCACCGAGCGCGCCAGCGTCACGTGGACGAGCTCGCCGGCGGAAAACGGACTCTGCGGCGTGAAGTGCAGCACGCGTCCCCCATCGAGAAGCTGCATCGTCCCCGCGCGCACCCCGCTCCAGCGTCCGAAGACGTGGAAGCTCTGCGCGTCCAGGCTCGCGGCCTGGAGCGGCTGGTCGAAGGTGAGGCTCACCACGCTGGTGCGCGCGACGCCGATGGCGTTCGCGGACGGCGAGTGACTCACGATCTCGAGCCGCCGAGGAGGCTCGACGCGGGCTCGCTGGGCGAAGGTGAGGCTTCCCGTGAGGAGCACGGTAGCCAGCGAAACGAAGAACCTCGGGAACACGCAGGGACTCCAGAAGAGGATTGGCGGGAACTCGAGAGAGTCTACGATCTCCGCCGTTGAGCGCGTCATTGCCCGTTGCAAGTCCGATTCGGCGCATGCTCGCCGGCCTCATGGCGCTGCATGCGGCCGGTTGTGCAGGTGCGCCCGCGCATGACGGCTCCACGGTCGAGTGGCCGCTGACGCGCGCCGAGGCGAGCGGCTACACCGAGACCAGCCGCTACGACGACGTGGCCGCCTTCCTGCGCGCCATGGATGCGGCCTCGCCCGAGATCCATTTGACGACCTACGGGCACACGTTCGAGGGCCGGCCCATGCTGCTCGCGGTCGTCGGAGCTCACGGCGCGTCGGCGAAAGAGGTGCTCGCCACGGGGAAGACGCGCGTCTTCATGCAGGCGAACATCCACGCGGGCGAGGTCGAGGGCAAGGAGGCGGCGCTGATGCTGCTGCGCTCGGTGGCGCGCGGCGAGCGCACGGCGTGGCTGGACGAGGCCGTGCTCCTGATCGCCCCGCTCTACAACGCCGACGGCAACGAGCGCGTCAACGTGCGCAACCGCGGCGCGCAGCACGGACCGGTCGGGGGCATGGGGCAGCGCCACAACGCGCAGGACCTGGACCTGAACCGCGACGCGACCAAGCTCGAGACGCCCGAGGCGCGCTCGCTGGCGCGCTTGCTCACACAGTACGACCCGCACGTCGCGATCGACATGCACACGACGGACGGCAGCAGCCACGGGTACTACCTCACCTATGAGGTGCCCGGCAGTCCGAACACGGCGCCGGAGATCACGCGCATGCTGCGCGAGGACCTGTTGCCAGCGGTGACGCGCAACGTAAAGCAGAAGCACGGCTGGGACCTCTTCTACTACGGCGGGCCGACGCGCGAGGGCGAGCTCGCCTGGGCCGGGGACGGGGATCTCTACAAGCCGCGCTACACGCACACCTACTTCGGCATCCGCAACCGCTTCGGGATCCTGTCCGAGGCGTACTCGTACGCCACGTTCCAGGACCGGATCCAGGCGACGTACTGGTTCGTCGAGGAGATCGTGGACTTCGTGGTCGCGCACGGCCCCGCGATTCGCGCGGCCACGGCGGCCGCGGACGCCGAGTCGATCATCGGCACGCAGCAGGCCGTGCGCGGCGAGCTCGCGCGCCGCTTCGAGGCCACCGAGATCGTGCTGGCCGACGTGGCCGAGGAGCGCAACCCCTACGTGCCCGACCGGCCGATGCGCCGGCGTGTGAATGGCAGCGAGCGGCGCACCACGATGCCGGTCGACGACCGGATCGTCGCCACCGAGACGAGCCTTGCGCCGCGCGCCTACGTGCTCCCGGCCGCGGAACCGAACGACGCGCCCGCGAAGCGCATGCGCGCGAGCGTGATCGATCGCCTCGAGGCCCACGGCATCCGCTACTTCACGACGCAGGTCGAGCAGACTCTCGCGGGCGAGCGTTTTCGCATCGAGACCTCGACCCAGGAGGAGGAGCTCTTCCAGCTCACCCACAAGCTGCGCACGCTGACCGGCGAGTGGGAGCCGAGCGCGCAAACCCTGCCGGCCGGCGCGCTCGTCGTGCCGATGGATCAACCCCTCGCGCGCCTCGCCTTCGTGCTTCTGGACCCGCGCTCCGACGACGGCCTGATGGCCTGGAACATCCTCGACCCGGTCCTCGGCGCGACACCGGCGCCGGAGTTCTATCCGCTGCTACGGACGATGGCGGAAGTCGCGCACTAGCCCGGTCGGGCTAGTGTCATGAGTCGGAAGGGGGCGCGCGACTCGGACCCGCCTTGTTGCGCATCACCAGCCCGAAGGCCGTGCTGATGCCGAGGAAAGCGAACAGCGCGTCGTAGAGGTTCAGGTCGGCGAACACGAGCTCGGGCAGGCTCGATTCGGCGTACACCATCGTGCTCAGGTCGGATGCCGAGCGCGCACGGAACTCATCGGGCGACGGCGTCTCGGAGTGCATCCATTCCAGGCGCGGCGCCATGTGCGTGAGGAAGGAGTCGAGCTCTTCGGCGGGAATCGGCTCCTGGTCCGGCTCGGCGTACTCGTGCGTGCTCATGAAGCCGTGCACTGCCTCGGGCGCGGGCTGGCCTTCCGCGCACAACTCGGCCCAGTCGGATGCATCGCGCATGTACTCGTCGTAGGCCTGCACTTCTTGGTCGGCCATTTCCCCGGCGCTGTCCCCGACCTGCATGGAGTAACCCAGCAGCTTGCCGGCGAAGATCGAGAACACGGTCAGCACGGCCGCGCCGACGGCCAGCGTCCGGCCGCGCCCCCCCGCCTTCACCGCGGCCCAGCCGACCAGCGCGCCGATGCCCCAGGCGATCCAGCCGATCTCGTAACCGGCCTGCTTCAGCAGCAAGGCCCAGCCGATCGCTCCCGCCAGGGCTCCACCGCCCGCGGCGGCGAGGGGCAGGCCGAGGGGTGCCAGCGATTCTTCCCTGACCTCCGCGTGCTCGCCCAGGTTCTCCATCCTCTCCACCCTCATTCTCCTCTGGTTCTGCGTGTTCGAGCGCCCTCGGGCCGCGCTCCTCCACGGCCGTGAGCAGACTAGGAAGCGCGTCGCCTCGCTGCCAGGTTTCTTGCGCTTCCGGCGGATCGTTGCGAAGTTGCTCCGACTTCGCACTCCCACCGCTCCCCGCGAGACTGTCCCATGCGCCTCCCGTTCATCGCTCTCTCCTTCGCCCTGGCCTGCAACGGCCCGGCGCCCGCCGCGCCTGCGATCCAGGACGCGACCCCCGTCCAGAAGGAGCCTGCTCAGAAAGAAACTAGAGAGGAGCCCGCCAAGAAGGACGAGAGCGCCACCCCGGCGCCGAAGTCCTTTCAGAGCCAGCACGTCGGGACCTTCAACGGCGTCCAGGTCGCTTACACCGCCACTGTGAGCGAGACCATCCTCGAGAACGACAAGCGCGAGCCCGAGGCCGCGCTCTTCTCGATCGCCTACGTCAAGGACGGCGTCGAGGACCCTGCCGAGCGGCCGGTGACCTTCCTGTGGAACGGCGGTCCCGGCTCCGCCTCGCTGTGGCTGCACATGGGTGCCTTCGGACCGAAACGCGTCGACGTGCCCAGCGACGCGCGCGACGACGGCGGTCCGCCCTACGGTCTGCTCGACAACCCCGGCACGTTCCTGGACGTCTCGGACATCGTGTTCCTCGACCCCGTGGGCACCGGCTTCAGCCACGTGCTCGGGAAGAGCGAGGGCAAGGATTTCTGGGGCGTGCGTCAGGATGCGCGCTCGATCGCGCGCTTCATCCGCCAGTGGATCAGCAAGAGCGGGCGCTGGAACTCGCCCAAGTTCATCGGCGGCGAGAGCTACGGCACCACGCGCGCGGCGGCCGTCGTGCACGAGCTCGAGGGCAGCTTCGACGACGTCGCGATCAACGGGATCCTCCTGATCTCGACCATCCTCGACTTCACGCTCGACTCGAACGCGACCGGGAACGAGCTCGGCTACGTGGCCATGCTGCCGACCATGGCGGCCACGGCGCACTTCCACCAGGAGACCGGCGCCGGCGTGTCGCTCGAGGCGTTCGTCCAGCAGGCGCGCGAGTTCGCGCTGAACGACTATGCCCACGCGCTGCTGCAGGGCGAGTCGCTCACGCCCGAGGAGCGTGCGCGCGTCCGCATGGAGCTGGCACACTTCACCGGGCTCTCCGAGAGCTACCTCGAGCTCGCCAACCTGCGCGTGCGCCCCGACCGCTTCCAGAAGGAGCTGCTGCGCGAGCGCGGCCTGACCGTCGGACGTCTCGACTCGCGCTACACGGGCCAGGACCTCGACGCGGCCGGCGAGACGCCCGACGAGGATCCGTCCTTCTACGGCATCGACGGCGCCTACGCGACGGCGCTGAACGCATACCTGCGCGGCCCGCTCGAGGTCGACCTGCCCGACCAGTACAAGGTCATCGGCGGACTCTCCGGCCGCTGGGACTGGGAGCTGGACGATCCCTTCTACTTCAACGTCGCGCCCTACATCGGCGAAGCGATGCGCCAGAACTCGGGCCTCGCCGTGTTCGTCGCCGCCGGTTACTACGACATGGCGACGCCCTTCTTCGGTGCCGAGTACAGCCTCAACCGCTCGGGCGTCGTGCCCGCGCGCCTGCACTTCGCCTACTACGAGGCCGGCCACATGATGTACGTGAACCACGCGGCGCTGGCCAAGCTGCAGCAGGACGTGCGCGCGTTCCTGCTGCAGACGATCCGGCGCTGAGAGCGCGTCCCTGTCGGCTCGCTCGTCGGGGCCCCGCCGCGCGCGGGAGCGAAGTGTCCGACCCGTGGCGCCCGTGCAGTCGAGCTCGGTTCAGCCGGGAGCGCCGGGCTCCAGCCCGGCTCCGTTTCTTCTCTGCTCTTCTGTCTCTTGGAGGGAGGGAAGAAGAAAGAAGAAGAGCCGGGCTGGAGCCCGGCGGTCCCGGCTGAACCGAGCTCGACTGCACGGCGCCACCGGGCCGGCCCCATCGCTCCCGCGCGCGGCGGAGCTTCGACGAGCGAGCTCACACCATCATCGATGGCACCCCCGCCCAACACTGTCACCCACACAACTTCCCGAAGCCCCTGAAAGAGAGACTCAGGCAGCGGAAGCTCGGCATCGTGGTCTTGTTGGTCCTGATCCAGCCCTGTCGCTCGACTCGACGTCGCAGCTCGAACGCTTGCCGAAACCGAGCTCGCCCGGGGGTTCCGCGCGGGGCAGCCGATCGGCCCGAGCGCGGACGAGCTCAGTCCAGCGGGAGAAGAAGCAAGGAGCAAGAAGGACGGAGCCGGGCTGGAGCCCGGCGCTCCCGGTAGAGGACGAGCGCGCTCACGGCGCCGACACGCGCGCTCGTTTGCAGTAGCCCGGCCCGCGCACCACGCGGCCCGGCGTGGCGCCCGTCGCCTCACCGTCGCGCAGGACGGCCTGGCCGTTCACGAACACGTCGCGGATCCCGGTCGCGAGCTGGTGCGGCGCGTCGAAGGTCGCGTGGTCCTGGACGGTCTCGGGATCGAAGACTACGACGTCGGCGAAGTTGCCGGGCGCGAGCTTGCCGCGGCGCGCCAGGTGCAGATTCTCGGCCGGCAGGCTGGTCAGACGCCGGATCGCCTCCGCCAGTGGGATCAGCTTCTCGTCGCGCACGTAGCGGCCCAGCAAGCGCGCGAAGTTGCCGTACGAGCGCGGATGCGGGTTCGACTTCAGGAAGACGCCCTCGGGCGCGGGCGCGGCCGCGTCCGAGCCGAAGCTCACCCACGGAATGCGGATCTGGCGCCGCAGGTTGTCCTCGGACATGAGGAAGTACACGGTGTCGACGCGCGTGTGGTCCTCGACCACGAGGTCCAGCGCGGTTTCCTCGGGACTCTTGCCGCGCAGCCGGGCCACCTCGGCGAGAGACTTGCCCGTGAGTGGCTTGAGCTCCGGGTTCTTGAATCCGACCAGCAGGATCTTCTCGGGCGAGCCGGCCGCGAGGAAGAGGTTCTCCCACTCGTCCTGTGGCGTGCGCATCTCGCGCGCGACGCGCGCGCGGATTTCGGGGTCCTTCAAGCGCTCGCACCACGCATCGAGTCCGCCTTCCTGGACCCACGGCGGCATGGCCGCGTCGAGGCCCGTCGCCCCGGCCGTGTACGTGTACATGTCGGCCGTGATGCGCCGGCCCGCGGCGCGCGCGGCATCCACCAGCTCGATCACGCGCTCGAGCTTCGGCCAGTTGGCCTCGCCTGCGGCTTTCAGATGGTAGATCTCCGCCGGGATCCCGGCCTCGCGCGCGATCGTCAGGAGCTCGGCCACGGCCTCGAGCAGGCGCTCGCCCTCGCTGCGCAGGTGGCTGATGTAGAGGCCGCCGTAGAGTGCGGCGACCTTGCACAGCTCGACCAGCTCGTCGGTCTTCGAGTAGCTCGCCGGCGCGTAGATCAAGGAGGAGCCGAGGCCGAGCGCGCCCTCTTCCATCGCCGTGCGCACGAGCCCGCACATGCGCTCGAGCTCCTGCGCGGTGGGCGCGCGATCGGCGTAGCCGAGCTCGTGGATGCGCACGGTCGTCGCGCCGACGAACGAGGCCACGTTGACCGCGACGCCTTTGTGCTCGAGGTGCTCGAGGTACTCGCCCAGGGTTGTCCATTCGATCGGAAAGACGAGGTCGCCCTGCTGCGCGAGCAGCTCGGTCTTCATGGCCGCGTTGAGCGGCCCCATGGACACGCCCTCGCCGAAGACCTCCAGCGTCACACCCTGACGGATGTCGGCCAGGGCGCGCGGATCGACGAGCAGCGATTCGGTGGCCCACGAGAGCACGTTGATGAACCCGGGCGCGACCGCGAGGCCGCGTGCGTCGATCACTTCACGGGCGTCCGAGCCGGACAGGTCCCCCAGCGCCGCGATCTCGTCGCCGCGAATGCCGACGTCGCCCATGAAGGGCGCGCCGCCCGAGCCGTCGAGGATCGTACCGCCGCGGATCAGGACGTCGAAGGTGCGCGCCTCGCTCACCGCCGTCGAACGACACGCACACAGGCACAGCCCGAGCGCCAGGACGATTCCGTTCTGCATGCGACGAATGATGATGGTCTTCATGCCGCCAGACATGCCGCTCATCTTGGCAGCGGACACCGGGGCTGGCCATCGGGTCCACGGCGGGAACACGGGGGGAGGCCTTCAGCTCGCAAACGCGCCCACCGTGAGGGTCAGCCAGATCACGGCCGCCACTCCGACCTTGCCTGTGGTTCCCACCAGACGCCCGAGCGCGGCCCACAGGGCGGGCCTCACTGCCGCGCGCAGCGTGCGGCGCTCGTGCGAGAACTCACCGAGCAGGGCGCCCACGAAGGCGCCGAGGAGCGCGCCCAGCAACGCGCCGAAGAATGGCACGAAGAAAAACAGCGGCGTGAACAGCAACAGGCCGGCGAGCGCGCCGAGGATGGAACCCCACAGCCCGCGGCGCGAGCCGCCGCCTTTCTTCAGACCGATCATGCTCGCGAGCAGCTCGAGTCCCTCCGCCAGCAGCGCCAGGGCGAAGCAGACGGAGAGGAGCAGCGGACCGAAGGTCACCCGCTCCCCGGCCGGCAAGTAGAGCCCGTCGGCGAACTCGATCGTGAGCGCCGCCGCGAGCAGCACCCAGATCCCCGGCAACTGCAACACGACGCCGAACACGCACAGTCCTCCGAAGAGGAACAGGAGGACCGCGACGACCGGGGAGACCCACGCCATGCGTCCATCCTTCCGCACGCGGATGCGCGACGCCATCCCGGACTCGATGGGGCCCGGGCCTCGCCCTCCTGCAGGAAGCGACGAGCCGGGTTCCCGGTAGAAGCTCTGCAGGATAGGTTCTCCGGCCCATGCAACGGTCCATCGCGCGCGTGAGTCCGTCGTTCCTCGCCTTGGTCCTTGCGTTCGCCTGGAGCGAGACGAAGGACGCACAAGCAGGCGCTGCGAGCGAGGCGCGCGGAGCCTTCGAGATCTATTTCGACAAGGCGGTCTTCGAGCAACCCTTCAGCGGCGACGTGTTCGTCGCCTTCGCTGCGAGCGGCGAGCCGCGCCGGGCGATGCACGGCTGGTTCGGGGCGCCACCGGTGATGCGCTTCACGGTCGAGGGTGCGCAGCCGGAGAGCGGGCTCACGCTCTCGATCGAGGACGCCGTCGCCCATTCTCCCGCCGACTGGACGACGGTCGAGCCGAAGGTCTGGCGCGTGCAAGCGGTCGCGCGCAGGAGTCGCACGGGCCGCCAGGCGGGCCTGGGCGAGGGCGATGTCTACAGCCCCATGGCGGAGGTCACCTACGACCCGGGCTCGAAAGCGACTGTGCGCCTCGAGCTCTCGGAGGTGGTCGCCGCAGAACGCATGGCGGAGACGGAGCGCCTGCGGGTCTTCGAGTTCGTGAGCCCGGCGCTGTCCGAGTTCCACGGCTTCGTGTACACGCTGCGCGCCGGCGTGCTGCTGCCGCGCACCTACGGCGAAGAAGAAGCGTATCCCGTGGTCTACGTCGTCACCGGTTTCGGCGGCACCTACGAGGACATCCGCGGGTGGGAGGCCCGCATCGCGCCCGGGTCGCCGCTCGACGGCTGCATCCTGGTGGTGCCCGACGCGAGCAACCGCTACGGGCATTCGGTCTTCTGCGACTCCGCCAGCATCGGGCCCTGGGGTCACGCGCTCGTGGACGAGTTCATCCCCGCGCTCGAGGCCGAGTTCGGCGGCGCGGGCGCGGAGCACCGCTACGTCACCGGCGTCAGCTCCGGCGGCTGGTCCTCGTTCTGGCTGCAGGTCACCTACCCCGAGGCCTTCGCCGGCTGCTGGAGCCACGTCCCCGACCCGATCGACTTCCACGACTTCCAGGGCATCGACCTGTACGACCCGCTGCCCGACGGCTCGCCGCGCAACATGTACGTCGACGAGCACGGCGCCAAGCGCCCGCTCGCGCGCCGCGGCGAGCAGGTGCTCCTGACCTACGAGGACTTCGTGCGCCGCGAGCACGTCCTCAACCCCGGCGGCCAGATCCGCTCCTTCGAGGCGACCTTCGGTGCGCTCGGATCCGACTGCACGCCGCGGCGCGTGTTCGACGTCGAGACCGGCGTGATCGATCACGCTGCGGCCGCGGCCTGGCGGCCCTACGACATCTCCCACACGCTGCTCACGCGCTGGTCCGAGCTACGCCCGCGCCTGGTCGGCAAGCTGCACGTCTTCGCGGGCGAGGTGGACACGTTCTATCTCGAGGGCGCGGTCGAACGCTTCCGCGTCGAAGCCGAGAAGCAGGGTCTGCTGGAGGACATGCAGATCGAGGTCGTCCCGGGCATGGCCCACGCGCTCCACGCGCCGGGCCAGGCCGCGATGGAGCGCACGATCCAGGAGCGCTGGCAAGCGCGCCAACCCGCGGCCGCGGGCTCGAAGGAAAACTGAGCTGGCGCGGGATCAGCGCGCAGCTCGAGCGCACCACAGAGGCACAGAGGACGCTGAGTCTCACGGAGGAAGACATGAAAGGGGCCTCCGGGGCTTCAGCTCTCCGAGAGTCGACGATCCGGAGGCCCC
>JANOGB010000360.1:0-16606 GCA_031413955.1 Planctomycetota bacterium
CGCCGCGGACCGCGGGGCGTCTTGCGAGCGCGACTGCACGGCGCCACGGGCCGGCCACCTCGCTCCCGCGCACGGCGGGGCCCCGACGAGCGAGCACCACCCCCACTCACCAAACCTCCCCTCCAAGACCTCCACCCACACGACTTCCCGAAGCGCCCGCTTTTTTTCGGCGCAGAACGGGCGCGTTTGACGCGCCGCGCGTGCGTCCCGTACTCTGCCGTTGCTCTTTGCCATTCTCGTCACGGCTGTGAGCCGTGAGGGCATCCGGATCCAGGGAAGACGGTGCAAGTCCGTCGCGGGTCCGCCGCTGTATGTGGGGACGAAAGCCGCAATGGCCACTGGCGCTCGAGTGTTCGAGCCCGGGAAGGCGCGGCGAGTAGAGCGATCCACGAGCCAGAAGACCTGTCCGGACGCCTGCAGCTTCCACGCGTCTTCGATGACCAAGAACAAGGAAAGCACATGCATCCGCTCGTTTTCTGCCTACTTCCGCTCCTTTCCCAGGCTCCGTCTCCCGGGCGCGTGTTCGCGCCCTCGTCCGGTGCGCTGTGCACGCCCCAGAACCTGGCTGCACCGGCGTACGCGGGCGCGGTGGATCTCGCGGGCCACGTCGCCTGCAACGCGACCAACTTCGCGGGCCCCTGGTCGGCAAAGCTGTCGCCCGACGGACAGGAGCTGTTCGTCACGCTCGCGGGCCCGGCCGGCAGCTTCGGGCAGGAGAATTGCCTCGTGGCCACGCTGGATGCGGGCACGGACGCGGTGACCGGCAGCTTCTCGGTCGGCCTCTTCCCGGAGGAGATCGCCTGGACCGCCGCCGGTCAGCAGACTCTTGCAGGCTTCGTCAGCGACAGTTCCAGCGGCACCGTCACGGTCTTCGACGCGTCAGGCCAGGTGCTGCAGACGATCGTCCTGCCCGACCCGCTCGGTTTCGGATCCTGCTTCCCGTTCGGTCTCGCGGCCTCGCCGGACCAGCAGCGCGTGTACGTGGGCACGCTGGACGGGAGCGGCAACATCTACGCGCTCGACACGGTTTCCCTGGAAGTGCGGGAGGACGAGACGCTCAACGTGCCGGGCGGACACGGCCGGCTGGCCTTCTTCGGGCGTCAGCTCGTCGTGCCCGTGACGGAGTACGACCCGTTCTTCACGAGCTCCGAGGCCCGCGTCGTGTTCGTCGAGCCGGACGACGCGTCCGGGGCCGTCACGGTCCCGATCCCTTCCGGGGCCACTTTCCCCTCCGCGCAGGACGTCGCGATCCGCTGCGACGGGCGGGTCTTCCTGGCAGGTGTCTTCCTGGGTGCGAAGATCCACGTGCTGGATGCACGGACCCGGTCGTACCTCGGGTCGTTCCCCTCGACGACGTCCGGCGGGCTGCACCAGGGGCTGGCCCTGTCCTCGCGCGGGCTGCTGGCCGTCGCGGACTATGCCTCCGAGGAGATCGCCTTCGTGGATTCGTGGACGGAGCAGGGGCTCGCCACCGTCGATCTCACCGCGCTCCCCGACTTCCACTCCGATCCCGAGGAGCTGGTCTTCTCCAGGGACGGCAAGAAGCTGTGGGCCATCTGCAACGGCAGCGATTCCGTGGCCGTCTTCGAGGCTCCCTGAGACTCAGGCCGTCGGCGGTGTCTGGCTCGCCGGCATCTGGACCAGGGCGCGGTGCGCGCTCGAGTCCGCGAGGCCGGCGAGCTCCGCGCGCGAGAGCAGGAGCGGAGCCAGAGAGCGGAAGTCCGGCTCGAGGCAGCGCACGCGCGCGGCCGCCAGGACGCGCGCGCGGCGTTCGACTCCGCCGAAGGCGATGAAGCGCTCGGCCGCGGGCGCGGCCTCGAGGTCGGTGGCGCCGTCGCCGACGAGGGCCAGGCCTTCGCCGGGTCGGCGCAGCTCCGTCAGGATGGTGAGCTTGCCGCCGGCGCGCGCCAGGGGCGAGCCCTCGTCGAAGCCGGCGTAGGCGCCCTGGGCATCGAAGCGCAGGTCCACCGCGTGCACGTCCTCGTCCGGCAGGGACAAGGCGCGCGCCACGGCGCGCACGGCCGGCAGCAGCCCGCCCGAGACGATACACACGCGCTTCCCGAGCGCTCGCAGGGCCGCCACGAGGTGCGCGACGTTGGGCAGCAGCGTCTCGACGTAGAGCCGGCCGATGCGCTCGACATCGGCGCGCGAGGGCCGCACGAGCGCGAGTCTCCGGCCGAAGACCTGCTCGAGCGGGATCCGGCCTTCCATGGCCTCCTTCGTCAGGCGCGCGACCTCGGCATTCCCGCGCGCGAGTTCCTCGATGCCCTCGATGGCCGCGAGCGTCGAGTCGCAGTCGAAGACCACCGTGCCGTACGGCGGCGGCGTGTCGCCGAGCTCGCTCGCTGCGGTCACAGGCGCAAGAGCTGCAACTCCTCGATGGCGGGCACCGAGCGCAACGCCTCGAGCACGGCCGGCCCGGGCTCGGGGAAGAGCGTCAGGTAGCCGTGGGCCGTGGGGCTGCCGGCGGCGCCGGGCGCCAGCTCCAGGCGCTGGATGTTGATCTGGTAGCGGCCGAGGATCGAGCCGATCTGGCCCAGCACGCCCGGCTGGTCCTTGTGGCGCGTGACCAGCAGGATCCCGCGCGGCGGGAGGTCGAGGCGCAGATCGTCGACGGAGATGATGCGCGGCTCGCGTCCGAAGACGGCGCCGGCCACGCGATGGGAACTGCCGCCGGCCTTCTCGCTGGCGCACACGCTGACCTCGCCGTTCCGGAAGTCGGGGCGTTCTTCGATGCTCTCCAGCACCAGGATGCCGCGTTCGCGCGCCAGCGCGGGCGCGTTGACGAAGTTCACGCTGCGGTCGAGGGTGTGGCGCAGGACTCCGACCAGGAAGGCCAGGCGCAGGTGCTCGATGCCGTGGCGCGTGATCTCGCCGCCCACGGTCAGCTCGACCTTGCGGATCTGGCCGCGCATGCGCTGGGCCAGGAAGCTGCCGAGCTTCTCGCACAGCAGCAGGAACGGCGCCATCTCGGCCATGGACTCCGGCGCCATGGTCGGAGCGTTGACGGCGTTCTCGGCCACGCCCGTCTTGAGATAGCTCGAGATCTGCTCGGCGATGTCGAGCGCCACGCGCAGCTGGGCTTCTTCCGAGGAGGCGCCGAGGTGCGGCGTCACGATCACGTCGTCGCGCGCGAGCAGCGGATGGTCCTTGGGCGGCGGCTCCACCGCGAAGACGTCGAAGGCCGCGCCAGCCAGCTTGCCGGTGGCGAGCGCGTCCAGCACGGCCTCCTCGTCGACCACGCCGCCGCGCGCGGCCTGGATCAGGCGTGCGCCGGGCTTGATGCGCGCGAACTGCTCCCAGGAGAGCAGGTTGTGGGTCGAGTCGTTGAGCGGCACGTGCACGCTGACGAAGTCGGAGCGCTCCAGCAGGAGATCGAGCTCGACCAGCTCCACTCCGGCCACGGGCGAGACCAGGCCCTCGCCCGAGAGGTAGGGATCGTGGGCGATGACTTTCATGCTGAGCCCGCGCCCGCGCTCGGCCACCAGGCGTCCGATGCGCCCGAGGCCGATCACGCCCAGGGTCTTGCCGTAGACCTCGGTCCCGACCAGGCCCTTGGCCTTCCACTTGCCGCTGCGCACCAGGCGGTCCGCGCGCGGGATGTGGCGCGCCAGCGAGAGCAACAGCGCGATCGCCAGCTCGGCGGTCGTGGTGGCGTTGCCGCGTGGCGTGTTCATGACCACGATGCCGCGCTCGGTGGCGGCCTCGAGGTCCACGTTGTCGACCCCGATGCCTGCGCGGCCGATCACGCGCAGCTCGCTGGCCGCCTCGACCACGCGGCGCGTCACCTTCGTGGCCGAGCGCACCACCAGCGCGTTCACGCCAGGGATCACCTCGCACAGCTCGTCTTCCTTGAGGCCCGTGCGTACCTCGGGCTCGAAGCCGGCGCGACGGAAGACTTCCAGGGCGGCAGGATCGAGCTCGTCGCTGATCAGGATGCGGGGCGGTCGCGTGTCGCTCATTCGATTAGGAGAGCGCCAGGAGGGCGTGGAAGGAAGGCCTTGTCGGCCGGGCGAGGTCTATTGCTGGAGCGCAGTGCGCACCAGGAGCTCCAGGTCGTCGCCCTGCACCTTGCTCGCCGCGCGCTCGACGCTCTTGCGCGCTTCCTTGTCCGAGTAGCCGATGGAAACCAGCGCGCGCACCGCGTCCTCCAGGCTGCGCCGTTCGTTGGGTGCGCGCGGCACGAGGGTGTCGCGCGTGCTCTCGGCCAGCATGCGCGGGGCCTTCTCGCGCAGGTCGAGCAGGATCTGCTCGGCTGTCTTCTTGCCGACCCCCTTCACGCGCAGGAAGGGCGCGGCGTCCTGGCTGGCGATGGCGCGCAGGAGCTCGTCGCCCGGCAGGCTGGAGAGCACCGCCAGGGCCACGCTCGGACCGACCCCGCGCACCTCGAGCAAGAGCCGGAAGACCTCGCGCAGGGCGCGTTCGGGGAAGCCGAACAAGAGGTGCGCGTCCTCGCGCACCACCAGGTGAGTCCAGGCGCGGATCCTGCCCTCGCGCTCGGCGAACTCGACTCCGAGCGGCACGGCCAGGTCGAAGCCCACGCCGCCCGCGTCGATGACGACGTGCGCGGGCCGCCGCTCGCTCAGCCGCCCTTCGATGTAGTCGTACACGGATCGGCGTGCAACGGGCGCGGCTGTGCGCGACCGCGCTACTCGCCCTTCAGCTTGATGTTGAGCTCGGTCAGCTTGGCGCGCAGCTCTTGCAGGGAGGTCTGGCCGAAGTTGGGCATGCCCAGCAGCTCCTCGGCCGAGTGCTTGGTGATGTCGCCGACCGTCAGGCAGCCCAGGGTCTCGACCGTGCGCCGCGCGCGGATGGAGAGCGAGAGCTCGAGGATGGGCTTGTTCATCACGTCCGAGCGGTCGCCGGTCTGCATGCGGCGTGCGTGGGCCTCGATCGAGGCCACGGCCTCGTCGCGCGGCATGCCCAGGCGCAGGCCCTTCGAGTGCAGGATCTCCTTGATCTCCGTGAGCGAGGTCTCGCCGAAGTTCTTGTAGGAGAGCAGCTCCTGCTCGGTCTTCTGCACCAGGTCGCCCAGCGTGGTGATCTGCATCTTGTTGAGGCAGTTGCGCGCGCGCACCGAGAGCTCGAAGTCCGTGATCGGGATGCGCAGGATCGTGTTGAGGCGGTCCTCTTTCTTCTCCAGATCCTCGTCGTAGTACATGTTCATCGCCGCGCGGGCGTCGGCGAGGTACATGCGCGCGCGCTCGTTGGTGGCGTCGTTGCGCACCACCGTGTCGTAGCAGGAGGCGGCGTCGGCGTCGCGACCGCTGTCCTCGTACAGGACGCCCAGGTTCATCAGCGCGTGCGCGTCGATCGGACGCTGATGCAAGAGGTCTTCGTACAGCTCCATCCCGAGGTCGTCCAGGCCCGTGCGCTCGGCCAGGTGTGCGTAGCGGGTCAGCAGCGCGTAGTGCTGCGGATCGAGTGCGCGCGCGCGCTCGAAGAATCCCAGGGCACCATCCAGGTCGCGCACGAGTTCGGCCGCGCGTCCGCGCAGGTACAGGCCCTCGACCGTGTCGGCGAAGCCCGCCGGCGCGCTGGTGATGGCGTGCTCGAGCTCCTCGGCCGACTTGCTGACGTCCTCGGGTTTCTTGGCGAGGGCCAGCTCCAGCTTGGCCTCGAGCAGTCCCGACCGCGGCCGGGGCTCCTGCGGGTGCTTGTCGCTCAGGCGCTTGAAGATCGCCAGGGACTCCTCGAAGCGTTCCAGGGCGAAGAGGCAGCGCGCGCGCGTGAAGGCGGCCGTGTCGTCCGCTTCGTGTGCGGCGAGCTCCGCGGCGCCGCGCTCGTACTCCGCCAGCATCCACAGCCCGAGGCCGCGGCGCCGGCCCGGCTCCCCGGCAGTCGGCAGGGAATCGACCCTCTGCCGGAAGCGTTGCTTCGCGTCGAGCGATTCGTAGACCGAGATCCGGCCGACCTCGAGTGCGGCGAAGGAGAGCGCCTCCTTTTCCAGATCGAAGGGCGGCGTCTCGGGAGCCGGGGCCGGGGTGGTGAGGATCTCGGGGTCGACGGTCTCGGAGGTCATCGCAGGGCGGCGGGGTTGACGGCGGAAGCGCCCGAGCAGGAGCGCGGCGGCGGGAGCGGCGCGGGACGAAACCGGCAGCGCTCGAAGGGCGGAAGATGATAGGGGGGCCCTGGGGGGCGGTCAAATCGGTCGCAGTCCCGCGTGCTGCAACCGTGCGTCTGCGCGCGCGGGCGGGAACAACGCTCTTGGAACCGGGCGCGCCATCCGTAGGGTGGGGATGCGTGGAGGAACTCCGCGCATGAGCTGTGTCTTCTGTCGCCTCGCCGCCGGCGAGCTCCCCGCTACCCGGGTGTACGAGGACGTGGACGTGCTCGCCTTCCGTGATCTCCGTCCCCAGGCGCCAACGCACGTGCTCGTCATCCCGAAGGTCCACGTACCCTCGCTGCACGAGCTCGACGACGCGCACCTCGCCGGCGCGCTGCTCCTGGCTGCGGCGCGCGTGGCCCGTGCCGAGGGGCTCGAGCAGGGCTGGCGGCTGATCGCCAACGCGCGCACCCACGGCGGTCAGGAAGTCGAGCACCTGCACCTGCACGTGCTCGGCGGGCGTCCCCTGGGCCGCATGCTCATGCCCGTCAAGTAGCAGGAATCCAAGGAAAGCACCGCGTGGACATCTTCGTGATCAAGGGCGGCACTCCGCTCGAGGGCAACGTGCGCAACGCCGGGGCCAAGAACTCGGCCCTGCCGATCCTGGCCGCGGCGCTGCTGACCGAGGACCGTCTAGTGCTCGAGAACGTGCCCGATCTGTCGGACGTGCGCACGATGCTGCGCATCCTGGAGATGCTGGGTTCGGAGGTCGAGCACACCGGTCCGAACGGAATCGCGATCCGCACCCAGCCGTCCGGCCAGCCGGTCGCGCCCTGGGAACTCGTGCGCAAGATGCGCGCTTCGTTCGAGGTCTTCGGGCCCCTGCTCGGCCGACGTGGGCGCGCCGAAGTCAGCTATCCGGGCGGCTGCTCGATCGGCGTGCGCCCCGTGGACGCGCACATCCGGGGCTTCGAGGCCCTGGGGGCGAAGATCCGCACCCAGGAGGGCTACGTCGTGGCCGAGGCGCCCCCCGGCGGGCTGCCGGGCGGGGAGGCGTACCTGGCCACGTCCTCGGGCTCGTCTGTCGGCGCCACGCGCAACGTGATGATGGCGGCGGTGCTCGCCCGCGGGCGTTCGGTGCTGACCTGCGCGGCCTGCGAGCCCGAGGTGGTCGACCTGGCCCAGTGTCTCGTGGCGATGGGCGCCAAGATCCAGGGTGCGGGCTCGCCCGCGATCGAGATCGAGGGCGTTGAGGCGCTTCACGGCGCGCACCATCGAGTGATCCCCGACCGCATCGAGGCCGGGACATTCGTGGTGGCCGGGGCGATCACGGGCGGGCGCGTGCGCGTCGAGGGGTGCCGACCCGAGCACCTGACGGCGCTGCTCGATGCCCTGCATCGCTCGGGCGTTGGCATCGAGCGCGGTCGGGACTGGATCGAGACCCAGCCGCGCGACATCCAGCGGGAACGGCTGCGACCCACCGACATCACCACCCAGCCCTATCCCGGTTTTCCGACCGACCTGCAGGCCCAGTGGATGGCGTTGATGACCCTGGCGGACGGCGTCAGCGTCGTCACGGAGCGCATCTTCCCGGACCGGTACATGCACCTGGCGGAGATGCTGCGCCTGGGCGCGCGCATCCGCCGTCAGGAGACGGCCGGAGTGGTGGAGGGAGTGGCCTCCCTTTCCGGCGCGAGCATCATGGCCAGCGATCTGCGCGCCTCGGCGGCCCTGGTCCTGGCCGGGCTGGTGGCGCAGGGCCAGACCCAGGTCCACCGCGTCTATCACATCGACCGGGGCTACGAACGCATCGAGGAGCGCTTGTCCCGGCTCGGGGCCGACATCCACCGTGAGGCTGGAGTGGCCGAGACTCAGCCGGCCTGAACGCGGGAACAACAAAGGAACGACAAGGACGGACCTGCCACACGGTCCTCGTTTCCTCCCTCGGTTCCGCCCTCGTTTCCATCGGCGCGGGCTCCGCTCCTGCCCGCCGGCCCAAAAAAAGCGGCCGGCCCGAGTTCCCCTGCGAACCCGGGCCGACCTCGCTTCGCCAGCGGGGAGAGGCGGACCTCTCTTCGCCGGGAAGCAGCGTTGACTGCCTTGTGGTACGTGACAAGACGCCGCGCGAGAGCCCGACCTTCGAAAAAAGTTGCCGAAAGCTACGAGGCGCGCTTCTCCAACGGACTTGCAGCGTCCCCGGAGAACGGCGGACGCGCCCGCGGGCACTGGCTATCATCCCCGCTCCGTGTTCCAGACCCTGAGTGAACGCCTGGGCTCGGCCTTCGCTGCCCTGCGCGGCAAGCGCGAGCTGAGCGAGCAGAACATCGAGGAGGGGCTGCAGGCGGTGCGCGCCGCCCTGCTCGAGGCGGACGTCCACTTCCAGGTGGCGCGCGACCTGGTCGAGCGCGTGCGCTCCGCGGTCGTCGGGCAGCGCGCGGCCCAGGGCGTGGAGCCCTCGCAACAATTCATACACGCGGTGCATCGGGCCCTGGTCGAGGTCATGGGGCCGGAGGACGCTCGCCTCGCCTTCGCCAAGCAGCCCCCGACCGTGATCTTGCTGGCGGGCCTGCAAGGCTCGGGCAAGACCACGACCTGCGCCAAGCTGGCGAAGCTCCTGCGCGACAAGCACCAGTGCCGGCCCTTGATGGTCGCCGCGGACATCAAGCGTCCGGCCGCGGTCGAGCAGCTGCGTGTGCTCGGCAAGCAGAGCGGGATCCCGGTCTTCCACCGCGACGGCCTCACCCCCCCCGAGGTCTGCGCCCAGGGAGTGCGCGAGGCGGTTGCGCTCGGCCGCGACGTGGTGCTGCTCGACACGGCCGGACGCCTGCACGTCGACGAGGACCTGATGCGCGAGGTGGCCGAGATCGCCGCGCGCACCTCGCCCCACGAGACCTTGCTCGTGTGCGACGCGATGACGGGGCAGGACGCCGTGCGCTCGGCGCAGGCTTTTCATGCGCGCCTGCGGCTCTCGGGCCTGATCCTGACCAAGCTCGATGGCGACGCGCGCGGCGGCGCTGCGCTCTCGATCAAAGCCGTGACCGGCGCCCCGATCCTGTTCATCGGCACGGGCGAGAAGCCGGACGACCTCGCGCCTTTCCACCCCGAGCGCATGGCCGGGCGCATCCTGGGCCTGGGCGACGTGGTGGGCCTGGTGGAGCAGGCGCAAGAGAAGATCAGCGAGGGCGAGGCCCAGGCCGCCTACGAGAAGATGGTCCTCGGCAGCTTCACGCTGGAGGACATGCTGGCCCAGATCCGCATGTTCCGGCGCCTGGGGCCGATGAAGAAGGTGCTCGGCATGCTGCCGGGCATGGGCGGACTGGTCGATCAGATCGACGTCGACGATCGCAAGATGAACCGCCTCGAGGCCCTGTTCACCTCGATGACGCCCTTCGAGCGCTTGCATCCAGACAGCCTGGACATGAGCCGCAGGCGGCGCATCGGGCGCGGCTCGGGCCAGGAGGTGGGCGCCGTCAACGAGCTGCTCAAGTCCTACAAGGGCATGAAGCAGATGATGAAGGAGATGAACAAGCTCGGGCTTGGGGCGCGCTTCGGGCTCAAGGAGAAGAAGGAGGCTCTGCGGGACCTGTCGCCGAGCGGCGAGCTCGCGAGCGGGGGGCCGGGGTTCAGCCTCGATGCGCTCTTCGGTGGGGGGGGGGCGGAAAGGGCACCCAAGGGGCCTCCCGGAGTCGACCTCGGAGGCATGGGCAGCCTGCTCGGCGGCTCGCGCTCCGCACGGCCGATGGGGAGCTCCTCCACGCGGCAGAGTGGCTCCAAGCGCAAGAAGGACAAGAAGGAAAAGCGGCGCAAGAAGAAGCGCCACTGACCCGCTTCGGGCGGGCGAGTCGCAAGCGAGTCGCAACTGAGGATGGACCCCGCGCCTGGGGCGCATTAGACTCTTGGCCCTCGTTTCGCGGCGCCCGCATCTGCCTGAGATGGCGTCGCTCCGTCCCAGTTTTCCCCCGGCGCCGGGCCGCGGGTTCCCTCCACCGAACGCGATGGCCGTAGTCCTCCGCATGAAGCGCACGGGGCGCAAGAACCGCCCCTCCTACCGCATCTCCGCCACGAACAAGCGCAACGCGCGCGACGGGCGCACGCTGGAGACGCTGGGCCATTACGACCCCGCTTCGCCGGTCGAGGCGTTGCGCCTCAAGCTCGTTCCGGAGCGGATCCGGTTCTGGCTGGACCGGGGTGCCAAGCCCAGCGAGACCGTGGCTTCCATCCTGCGCAAGCACGGGATTCCGCTCTCCATTCACCCTCCCAAGGAGCGCGACCGTTCCGGGCGCAAGAAGCCTTCCCAGGCCAAGGTCCATCGCGCCGAACGGAAGAAGGCCACGGAGGCGGCCAAGACCGCACGACTCAAGACGCGCCTGTCCGCGCGCCGCGCGGCAGCCAAGGCGGCGGCCACTGCTGCCGCTCCCGCCGAGGGCGGGAGCCAATAGGTTGAGCGACAAGTCCCAGCGCCTCGCCGACCTCCTGGCGAAGGTTCCCGTGCCCGCCATGCCGCTGCCGGCGGCGGAGGGCCGCAACTTGCTCGAGATCGGCTTCCTGTGCGTGCTGCAGCGGCGGCTGTCGGAGAGCGCGGCCGAGAAGACCCTGTCCGCCCTGTCCGCGGCCTGTCCCGACTGGAACGAGCTGCGCGTGAGCCAGGTGCAGGAGTTCCAGCACCTGATCCAGACCAAGAGCGCGGAGCTCTCGCTGCAGGTCGCCCGCGACTGCATCGAGTACTTGCAGGAGATCTACCAGAAGATCCACGGCTTCAACCTGGACGTGATCAAGGGCGACCTGCCCGAGGCCGCGCGCTTCGCTTCGGGTCTGCCGTTCCTCGGTGCAAGCGTGGGGCACTACCTCCTGTACCTCGCTTGCCCGGGCGAGCTGCCCATCAGTCCACCGCTGGTGCGGACCCTGGATCGACTGGGGCTCGCCAAGCGCACCTCCTCGATCAAGAAGGCCCAGGCCGGGTTCGAGAGCTTCGTGCCCGAGCCCATGCGGCGCGATTTCGCCATCCGCATGGGCTACGTGGCCGAGAAGTGGTGCGACGCCAGGAAACCGCTGTGCTGGGAGTGTCCGCTGGTCCAGGCTTGCCCCTTCGGCAAGAAGGTGGAGCGTGACTGGAAGCAGAGCCAGCGCCGGCACGAGATCCAGCGTGCGCGCGACCAGGAACGCCAGCAGAAGGAGCTCGAGAAGGAGCGCAAGCGCGCGGCGGCCGATGAGAAGCGCCGCCTGATCGCCAAGGCCAAGGACGACGCGCGCAAGGTGCGCGTGTCCGAACGCGTCAAGGCCAAGCTGCTGGCCGGGTCCAAGAAGCGCTCCGAAGCCTCGACCCGGACGGAGGCGCGCTCGCGCAAGAAGTCGGCGCCCAAGAAGAGCGTCCACAAGCGCGCCACCGAGCCTGCGCCGAAGGCGAAGAAGAAGGGCAAGTGACGGCCGCGCGCGCGCGGCTCGTGCTGGCTTCGGCCTCGCCGCGCCGCCGCGAGTTGCTCGGGCGGGCTGGAGTGCACTTCGAGATCGAGCCCGCCGGAGTGGACGAGGACCTGGCCCCCGGGCTCGATCCGATCGAGGCCGCGCGGCGCCTGGCCGAACGCAAGGCGCGGGCCGTCGCCCTCCGTCATCGTGAACCCGTCTTCGTGCTCGGCGCGGACACGGTGGTGGCGCTCGAGCCACGGCCGGGGTCGTACGAGCTCCTGGGCAAGCCGGCCACTGCGGCGGAAGCCGCGGGAATGCTGCGCGCGCTCTCGGGCACGCGTCACTCCGTCGTCACCGGCCTGTGCGTCGTGCGCGCGGCGGACCAGGCGGTCTTCGTGGATGCCGAGCGCACGTGGGTGAGCATGCGCACGCTCGCCGCGCACGAGATCCAGGGGTACGTCGACTCGGGTGAATGGCGCGACAAGGCCGGGGGCTACGCCATCCAGGAGAGTGCCGACCGCTTCGTGACCGCGCTCGAGGGCGGCGGTTTCGACAACGTCGTCGGTTTGCCCGTGGAGCGCGCCCTGGCACTGCTGCGCGCGGCCGGCGCGCCAGCGACGTGGGATCCTCCCCCGTGGGAACTTGCCGGTGGCCCGCGGGCGGGCTAATCTGCCGCGCTGCTCCGAGCCCCCCGGCCAGTCCTGGACACGTTGTTCCTCGACCGAGCTGGTCCGGTGACCCAGTCCACCGCACGCGAGGCCCCGCCCATGAAAGACGCGATCCATCCCAAGTACATGAACTGCACCGTCACCTGCGGCTGCGGGAGCACGTTCCAGACGCGTGCCACGGTCGACGAGCTGCGCGTCGAGGTGTGCAGCACCTGCCACCCCTTCTACAGCGGCAAGCAGCGCTTCGTCGACTCCGCGCGCCGCGTCGACAAGTTCATCAAGCGCTACGCCAAGGTCGAAGGCCAGAAGAAGTAGACGGCACGGACTCCCGTCCGTCCGCTCTCCATGCAGTTCGCGCCCGCGGTCCTGGCCAAGCTGCGCGAGAAGGCGGATCGCTACCGCGAGCTGACCGAGCGGCTCTCCGAGCCCGAGATCGCCGCCGACCACAAGAGAGCAGTCGAGCTGATCCGCGAGCAAGGCAAGCTCTCCGAGGTGGCGCGCCTGCAGCTCGTCCTCGTGCAACACCAGCGCCGGCGAGCCGAGGCCGAGGGCCTGCTGGTCGACGCCACCGCCGAGAAGGACCTGCGCGAGCTGGCGCGCGAGGAGCTGGCGGAACTCGAGCGCGAGGCCGAGCAGCTCGACCGCGAGATCCGCGACGCGCTGATCTCCGACTCCGATCTCGAGCGCGACAAAGTCATCATGGAGATCCGCGCCGGGACGGGCGGGGACGAGGCCTCGCTCTTCGCCGCCGATCTCTTCCGCATGTACCAGCGCTTCTGCGACGAGCGCGGGTGGCGCCTCGAGCTCCTGTCGGGGAGGCCCTCCGAGATCGGCGGCTTCAAGGAGCTGGTCTTCGCCGTGCGCGGGAACCGTGCCTGGCGCTACCTGCGCTTCGAGGGTGGCGGTCACCGTGTACAGCGCGTGCCCGCGACCGAGAGTCAGGGGCGCGTGCACACCTCGGCCGCAACCGTGGCGGTCCTGCCCGAGGCCGAGGAGGTCGACGTCGAGATCCGGCCCGAGGAGTTGCGCATCGACACGATGCGCGCCGGAGGGGCCGGCGGCCAGCACGTCAACAAGACCGAGTCGGCCGTGCGCATCGTGCACCTGCCCACCAGCACCACGGTCGTGTGCATGGACAGCAAGTCGCAGCACAAGAACCGCGCCCAGGCCATGCGCATCCTGCGCGCGCGTTTGTACGAGATGGAGCAGCGCCGTCTGGCTGCCGAGCGCGCCGCGGATCGCAAGAGCCAGGTCGGCTCGGGCGACCGCTCCGAACGCATCCGCACCTACAACTTCCCGCAGAACCGCTGCAGCGACCACCGCCTGGGCGAGAACTTCGCGCTGGAACAGGTCATGGGGGGAAAGCTCCTGCCCGTCCTCCAGGCCCTGGACGAACGGGACCGCGAGGCGCGGATCGAGAGCCTCTGACCATGGCGCCTCCGGGCGAACCCGACGTGCCCGCGGGCGAGCCGCGCACGGCGGGCGAGATGCTCGCGCGCGCGCGCACCTTCCTGGCGCGCAAGGGTGTCGAGGCCGCGCCGCGCGAGGCCGAGCATCTGGTGGCCCACGCGCTCGGTCTCGATCGCTTGCGCCTGTTCCTGTCCCTGGACCGGCCCCTCGAGAAGGCCGAGATCCTGCGGGGGCGCGAGCTCGTCGTGCGGCGGGGCAAGCACGAACCCACGGCCTACCTGCTGGGGAAGCGCGAGTTCTACGGGCGCGAGTTCCAGGTCGGTCCGGGCGTGCTCGTGCCGCGCCCCGAGACCGAGCTCCTGGTCGATCGCGCGCGCGCGCTCCTGGACGGACGCGCGGCGCTGCGCATCGCCGACATCGGCACGGGCTCGGGCTGCCTGGCCGTCACGCTCGCGCTCGAGCTTCCGGGCAGCCGCGTGTCGGCCGTGGAGCTCGCGCCCCGGGCCCTCGACTACGCCCGGCGCAACGCCGAGCGCCACGGAGCCGCGGTCGAGTTCCACCTCGGCGACGCGTGCGCACCGCTGGCCGGGCACTTCGACCTGGTCGTCTCGAACCCGCCCTACGTGGACCCTGCCGAGCGCGCCCTGCTCGCGCCCGAGATCCGCGAGCACGAACCGCCCGAAGCGTTGTTCGCTCCGCCCGGCGACCCCGATCACTGGGTTCGGCGGTTGGTGAGCGAGAGCCGCGAGCTCCTCGCCGGCGGCGGCTGGCTCCTGGTCGAGCTCGGGCAGGGCCAGGCGGCGCGAGTCGAGCACTGGTTCCCGCACGGCGCGCCGCAGCGGCGCCTGCACGCCGATCTCGAGCGCATCGAGCGCGTGCTCGAGGTGGGCCCGTACGGTGTCGCCGTACTGGGCTAGGAGATCGCCACGAAGGCGTCCAGGTGCGCGCGCTGGGGGTCGCCCAGCTCGTTCAGGAACAGGGCGATCTCGTAGTGGTCGACCACGCGTGCGATCGGCAGGCAGCGCACCACCACGCCGCGCCCCTCGATGCGCGCGGGCTCGCCGCGCGCGCCGCTCGGGAGCTCGATGCGCACCGACAGGATGGTCATCTCGGCCAGAGGCCGATCGAGATAGAAGCAGATCCCGGCGCGCGAGACGTCCCGCAGGCGCGCGTGGTGCGCGCCGTCGTCCAGGAAGATCGTGATCGTTCCGTTGCAGATCGCCCGCGGGTGGGCTCGCCGCTCGCGTCCGCCGGGGGTGCGCTTCTCGTTGCTCTCCATACCAGCGAGGCTAGCCTCTGGCGCGCCGCATGCAACCGCATGCAATCGTCCCGGCCGCGGGCTAGACTCTCCAGGCGGGGATCCAGCACCCACGATCCAACATCCACCAGGAGCCGCGGAGCGAGAACCATGTCGAGCTTCAACAAAGTCATCTTGATGGGCAACCTGACGCGCGACTGCGAAACGCGGTTCGCCGGCAACGGCACCGCCATCGTCAAGTTCGGGCTGGCGGTCAACCGCCGCTTCCAGGACGCCGAGGGCAACTGGAAGGACCAGCCGACCTTCATCGACGTGACCATCTTCGGCAAGCGCGGCGAGGCCTTCGCGCGCTTCCACACCAAGGGCAAGCCGGCTTTCGTCGAGGGCCACCTGCGCATGGACACCTGGGACGACAAGCAGACCGGGCAGAAGCGCAGCAAGCTCTACGTGGTGGCCGACGGCTGGGAGTTCGTGGGTTCCGGCGGCGCACGCGAGGGCATGAGCGGCAGCGGGTCGATGGAGGGCGGCGCCGAGAGTGCCTCCGAGTCGATGGAGCCTTCCGCACCGTCGCCCGCGGTCGTCGACGAGACGCCGTTCTAGCCCGAACTATTCATGAGCCCTCGGCTGCAACGTCGCGAATGGCTGCATCTGCAGCGCTTTGCTCTCTGCGAGGTCTCGACGACCTGCCAGAGGTCGTCTCCGCTGCTCTCGGTCGCAAATCGCTGCATCTGCAGCCATTCACGACGTTTCGCTCGAGGCCTCATGAATAGTCCGGGCTAGGGCTGCGCAAGGGGGTGCGCGCATGCGCTTGACGGTGCGGCTCTTCGCCAGCCTGCGCGAGCGCGCCGGGCGCGAGTGGCTCGTGCTCGAGAACGTGCCCGCCGAGAGCGACGTGGCCGCCGCCAAGCGCCTGCTCGAAGCGCGCCACCCCGAACTCGGGTCCCTGCAGGCCGTGCGCGGCGTGCTGGGAACGAGCTACGTCCCGGATGCCACGCGGATCCGCGAGGGCGAGGAGCTGGCGCTCCTGCCGCCGGTCTCGGGCGGCTCGGGCGCGCGGCTGAGCGACGTCTCAGGGAGTGACGACGAAGCGCTGGCGCGCGGCGTGTTCGAGCTTTCGGCCGACGCGCTGGACGCTGCTGCGGCCGAGCGCCGGGTGGAGCACCCTTCCTGCGGCGCGGTGGTCCTGTTCAAAGGCAACGCGCGCGACACGAACCGCGCGCGCGACGTCGTGCGTCTGGACTACGAGGCCTTCCCGCCCATGGCCGCGAGCGAGATGGCGCACGTCTTCGAGGAATGCCGCGCGCGCATCTCGGGCGGCGACCCGCGTCACGCCCTGCGCATGCTCGTCCTGCACCGCACGGGCAGCGTGGCGGTGGGCGAGCCCTCGGTCGTGATCGGCGTCGCGAGCCCGCACCGCGATGCGGCCTTCCGCGCTTGCCGCTTCCTGATCGACGAGCTCAAGACGCGCGTGCCGCTGTGGAAGAAGGAGGTCTACGGCGACGGCCAGCACTGGATCGGGGAGCGTTCCTGATCCGCTGCGCCGGATCCCGATCGCGCCCGGCCAACACGCGCAGCGCGCGGGTTGGACCGCTGCCGGCCGGCTGCTACCTTGTTCCTCTCTCCCGGGAACGAGCCGCGCGAGCGGCGGGACGGGGGCGCAAGAGCGATGAGTGACAAGGCCGGCCTCAGTCTGAACCTCGAGGGCGTCGAGCGCGAAGTGCTCGAGGTCGACGTCTGCCTGGTGGGCGCCGGACCCTCCGCGCTCGCCTGCGCGATCCACCTGAAGCGCCTGCTGAAGGCGGCCGGCAAGGACGACCTCAC
>JANOGB010000361.1:0-4907 GCA_031413955.1 Planctomycetota bacterium
GCTGGAGCCCGGCGCTCCCGGATGAACCGCTCAGCGGCTCTTGTTCAGCCGACGGTAGTAGGCATCGATCCAGTCCCGGTACTGGAGCGGCAGGTCGTCGGTGATCTGGTTCTGGAAGACGTTGCGCACGCGCTCGGGCAGGTTGCCCCAGCGGTCGGCGTCATCCCCCGAGGCGAACCCCGCGCCGCCCTCGTCGACTCGCGGAGGTGAGGGACGGTTCTCGCCCGGCGGCGGGTTCTGGCCGCGGTCGTCGGGTTTTTCTCCCTCCGGCTTCGGCTGCCCGGGCTGCTCGCCCTGCTTCGGATCGGGCTTGGGAGCTTCGGGAGTCTTCTCGCCCTGGGTCGGACCGCGCTGGCGCTCCTGGTCGAGAGGGCTCGTTCCGGATTGATCTGGCTGACCCGCAGCCATCCCTGAGCGCATTCATGTGCCGCCGCGGCCGCCCATCTTCTGGGCGAGCTCGAGGATCTGCTCGATGCCGGACACCGCCTGGTCGCTCTTGTCGCCATGGGAGCGCAGCAGGCGATCGATCCCGCTGTCCTTCCCTTCCGGCGCGGGGATGCGCCCCGCTCCCGCGTCGGCGAGCTCGAGATCGATCGCCCCCAAGGTGCGCTCGACCTCGTGGAACAGCCGGATCATCTCCGCCTGGTCGTCCTGCTTCCCGGTCAGGTCGGGCAGCACGAACTCCGGGGCTTCCTGCGCCTCCTCGGGCTTGCCTTCCTGGGCCAGCACGGTGCCCGTCGAGAACAGGCACACGGTCAGCAGGCCGAGCGCATCGTGGAGGCAGCGGGTGACGTTCATGGTTGGCACAATCCTATTCGGCCTGGCCTATTCGGTCCGGTTCTCTTCGGCTCTTGTTCGTTCCGTTCACGACCGTCCCTGTCCCATCCTAGCCGTCGTTTCCTGTCCGGGTTCCATCGGCCGCCGATCGGCCTCGGTAAAGGCCGCAGGGGGATAGGTTTTCGGCCGCGCCGCTGGGGCGGCGCTCGAGCTCCCCGGGAACGAGCCTCTTGCCACCCTCCCGCGGCTTTCGGTAGCTCCTATTCATTCCATGGACGCCGCCGCTCCGCTCTTCACGCCAACCCAGGTCACGCCAACCCAGGTCGCACCGAGCCAGGTCCTCGCTCCAACCCAGGCGGCCGAGCAGCGCCTGCTCGCCACCTGGGCCGGGTCCCGTGACGGCCTCTGGGACTGGAACTTCGCGAGCGGGGAGGTGCGCTACTCCCCGCGCTGGAAGGAGATTCTCGGCTACGAGCAGGGCGAGATCCCGGATCGGTCGGAGGAGTGGTTCCGGCGCATCCATCCGCACGACCTGGCGGCGTTCAAGCAAGGGCTTTCGACGCTGATGACGGGAGCGAAGCCGCTGGTCGAGCTCGAGCTGCGCATGATCCACCGTTCGGGAAGCTGGCGCTGGGTCCTGTGCCGCGGCGCGCGCGCGAGCGGGCTCGAGCTCCTGGGTGGGTCGCTCACGGACGTGACCGCGCTCAAGCTGGCCGAGAACCGGCTCCTGGTCGAGGCCTCGCACGACCGCCTGACGGGGCTGCCCAACGAGTCGCTGTTCCTCGATCGGCTGGCCTTGGCGCTGGTGCGCAGCTCGCGCCGGCCGGCGCAGTCGATCGCGGTCTTGTACCTCGACCTCGATCGCTTCCACACCGTGAACGACAGCCTGGGCGTGGATGCTGGCGACGAGCTCCTGGTCGAGATCGCGCGGCGGCTGACGGAGCTCCTGCGCATGGGCGACACCCTGGCGCGCCTCGGCGGCGACAAGTTCGCGCTCCTGCTCGACGGCGTGCGCGGGGCCGAGGAAGCGGTCGCCTTCGCCCAGGAGATCGGGCGGACGCTGAAGCATCCGCTGCGCCTGGGCGGGCACGAGGTCTTCGCCCAGGGCTCGATCGGCATCGCGCTGGCGCACTCGCCGGCCGACAAACCCGAAGATCTCCTGCGCGACTCGATCACGGCCATGCACCGCGCCAAGCGCGACGGCTCGACCGTATGCGAGGTCTTCGACCCCGAGATGAACCAGCAGGCGAAGCAGCGCCTCAAGCTCGAGGCCGACCTGCATCACGCCCTGCAGCGGCGCGAGTTCGTGCTGCACTACCAGCCGATCGTCTCGCTCGCCCAGGGCGGGCTCTCGGGCTTCGAGGCGCTGGTGCGCTGGCAGCACCCCGAGCGCGGCCTGGTGCCGCCCGACCGCTTCATCCCCATCGCCGAGGAGACGGGCCTCATCTTGCCGCTCGGGAGCTGGGTGCTCGAAGAGGCCTGCCGCACGATGCGCGGCCTGCACCAGCGCTTCCCGCATTCCGACCACGTGTCCGTGGCCGTCAACCTTTCCGGGCGTCAGTTCGAGGACGGCGAGCTGATGGGCTCGGTGACGCGCGCGCTGGAAACGAGCCAGCTCGCGCCCGAACGCCTCGAGCTCGAGATGACCGAGAGCGTGGTCATGGCGCGCACGCGCGAGAACGCCGAGCGCTTGCACTCGCTGCGCGACCTCGGGATCCGGCTCCTGATCGACGACTTCGGCACGGGCTACAGCTCGCTCAGTTCCTTGCAGAGCTTCCCGCTCGACTGCCTCAAGATCGACCGGACGTTCGTGTCGCGCATGGAGTTCGAGAGCGAGAAGCGCGAGATCGTGCGCACGATCGTGTCGCTGGCGCGCGCGCTCGAGATGGAAGTCGTGGCCGAGGGCATTGAGACGCCCGAGCAGCTCGCCATGTTGCGCGAACTCGGCTGCGAGTACGGCCTGGGCTACTTCTTCTCGAGCGCGGTCGATTCGGCCTCCATCGCCGACTGGATGGAACGCCCGCCGCGCTGGACGTGAGGTCCAGGGGCCTCGCGCCGCCGCCCGAGCAGCTCGCGCGCTACTCTCGTGGGATGGAAACGCACCAGGACTCGATCCTCGTGAAGACAAGCGGGCGCGGGACCTACGCGCTGACCTCCGGAGTGGCCGCGATCGTCGAGTCCTCCGCGGTGGGGGAGGGCCTGGCGACCGTCTTCGTGCACCACACCAGCGCGTCCCTGCTCCTGTGCGAGAACGCCGATCCGGATGTGCGTCACGATCTCGAGCGCTGGCTGGCGCGCGCCGTGCCCGACGGCGATCCGCTCTTCCGGCACACGGCCGAGGGTCCCGACGACATGCCTGCGCACGTGCGCTCGGCCCTGACGCAGAGCTCGCTCGTCCTCCCGATTCGCGACGGTCGGCTGGATCTCGGGATCTGGCAGGGCATCTATCTGTACGAACATCGCCTGGCCGCTCACGAGCGGCGCATCAGCGTGACGATCGTCAGGACCTGAGATGCCGCCGGTGGCCTCGATCCGCTCTCGTGCCGTTCTCGCTGCCATGCTGGTGACGACGGGCGGCATGGCCTTGCCGCGGCGTTCCTCCGCTCTTCCATGCAGCCAGAGCCCGCACCCCAACATCGTGCTGATCGTGCTCGACGACGTGGGCCTCGACAACATCGGCGCCTACTGCTCCGTCGCGCCGGAGCTGCAGCCGCCGTGCACGCCGAACCTCGATGGCCTGGCGGCGCGAGGAATGCTTTTCCGACAGGCGTATGCGAGCCCGCTGTGCTCGCCGACGCGCGCAATGATCCTCACCGGACGCTACGGCTTCCGCACGGGGATCGGCGGGCTGGTCGATTTCGCGGGCGGCGAGCCGGGCCTGTCGGCGGCGAGGGAGCGCACGCTGCCGGAGGTGCTCACGGGCTACGACTCCTCGCTGGTGGGCAAGTGGCACCTCGCCGATCCGCACTTCGACGGCTTGCAGCATCCGCTCGAGTCGGGTTTTCGCTACTACGCGGGCTCGATGTTCAACCTGACGATCCCGCCGGTCGACTTCGGCGAGGGCGCGCTCGACTGCTCTCCGGGCGGCAAGGGCGAGACGGACTACTACCACTGGGTGAAGACCTGCGATCCCTGGGGCAAGGGCGTGCTCGAGCAGACTTGCTCGCGCACGTACGCCACCAGCGACACGACCGACGAGGCCATCGCCCGCGCGCGCGCGATGCAGCCGCCCTGGTTCCTCGAGGTGGCGTACAACGCGGCGCATCAGCCGTTCCAGGCCCCGCCGGCCGAGCTCGTCCCGCCCGGCGCGTGCGCGTTCCAGTACGGCCGGATCGAGGACCCGACGATGTCCGAGAACGCCGACGCGATGATCGAAGCACTCGATCACGAGCTCGGCCGCCTGCTGGCGGAGATCCGCCGCGTCGATCCTGGTGCTTACGTGCTGCTCATCAGCGACAACGGCACCGACGAGTATGCCGTGGACGAGGGCGAGATCGGGTGCTTCGATCGCGAGCACGCCAAGGGCACGCTCTATCAGGCCGGGATCCGCGTGCCCCTGATCATCGCGGGACCGGACGTCGCGCCCGGCGCCTGCGACGAGCTCGTCTCGGCCGTCGACCTGTTCGCGACAATCACGGAGCTCGCCCAGGTGCGCGCGCCGACTGAGGACTCGGTCTCGCTCGTGCCCTACCTGCATGGCGCTCGGAAGCCGCTGCGGGACACGATCTACACCGAGCTCTTCCGGCCGAACTTCGTCGCGCAGGAATCCGATCCAGCACTGCGCTTCGCGCCGCGCAGGCACACGCGCGCGGTGCTGAACGGACGCTTCAAGCTGATCCGCTTCACGGACGAGAGCGGGCACGTGGAGGAGCAGTTGTTCGACCTGCAAGAGGATCCTTGCGAGCAGCGCAACCTGTGCCCGGGTTTCGGGCCCGCGGATCCCACGCGCCTCACGCCGCTGCAGGCGACGAACCTCCGGGCCCTGCAAGAGGAGCTGCTCGCACTGGGCGTCTTCTGAGGCTCACCCGGGAGCGCCGGGCTCCAGCCCGGCTCCTTTCCGTCGGCTTTCTTCTTCCTCCAGGGCCTGGAGCGAGGAAAGGAGAAAGAGGCAGGGCCGGGCTGGAGCCCGG
>JANOGB010000362.1:0-22666 GCA_031413955.1 Planctomycetota bacterium
TTGAGCGAAGGATTGTGCGCCTCGAGGGAATCCCTGGCCTTGGCAGCGGACAATGCTGCGGCGGCTTGCAGGGCGGATTGGCGAATGGGATGTGCCGTCCTGGGGCCCACGTAGATGTTCGAATAGGCTGATGCACGTCGCTTCGGGTAATCCAACGGAAGCGGTCGGGCCGCGCTGCCTTCATCGCCCGCGCCTCCGATCATGCTGCTCAGCAAGACACCGAGTTGGTTGAACTCGATGGTCAGTTGTTGATCCAGCGTCTTGATCGCGGCTTCGTCGGGAGGATTCTTGGCCTGCGCTTCCGCGATCTTCACCTGCAGCGCGGCAATGGCCGCTTCGCTTGATGCGACCTTGGCCTTGTTCTCGGGAGTCGGATGGAAGGCGAGTATGAAGTCCTTTGGAACCGTGGGCAGACTCTGCACGACGAGCCTTGCCCCAGCGCCCTCACCCTCGAAGTGGAGCGAATGCGCTTCGCCCGGACCCTGCACGGGCGTGCTCTTCTTCCACCACTGCAGGAATCCCTGCACGCCTGATTTCACGGCGCTGCCGATCTTCTTCAGCAAGGCGCCCAGCCAGGCCACGATGCGGTCGAGGCCCTTGTCGATCGGCTGGCGGATCTTGCGGATGATCCCCACGATCTTCTGCGGCACGCCGCCGAGGCCGACCAGGCGCGCCAGGAACGAGATGACGAGCAGGAGCGTGTTGGCCATCGTCTGCTCGACCTTCTGGGCCGCGGCCGTCAGTTGTCCCGCGGCGATGGAGGCAATGCTGTCCACGAAGGCGCCCACGGTGGCCGCGATCTGCGTGATGCGCTCCACGAAGAACATGATCGTGTTGTAGATCGCGATGATCGCCTGGATCACTGCGCCGGCCGGGTTGATCATGCTGACGATCTTCGTGACGGCGGCCTTCACGATCTCGGTGCTCACGAGGCTCGTGACTTCCGCGATGAGCATCGACTTGAGCTCGCCGAGCTCGGCCTTGATCTCCTCCCATGCCGCGACGGGGCCGTCCTTCACGAGCGTGACGAGGATGGAGGCCGTCTTCTCGAGCACCACGAGCACGGGCTCGGGGATGATCTTGACCAGCTTGGCGCGGATGTTCTGCCAGGTCAGCCCCAGGATCGAGAGGACGAGCTTGATGATCTCGACGAGATCGAACGACTTGGGAATGTAGACGCCGGCATCGCCCAGCGGGCCGGTGATCCACTTGATCAGCGCGGCCTTCAGGTGTTCGACGATGTTCCGCGCGAACAGCTCGAAGCCCAGGCGGCCCGACCGCACGAGGTTGCCCACGAACCCGATCGGGTTGTCGAGGATCGTGTGGAAGGCGGCCTGAGCCTTCTTGATGTAGGGCATCACGCCTGGAGCCACGACCGAGAAGATGATCTCGAGCAGCTCGATGATCGTGCCCGTGGCCCAGCTGGAGAATTGCCCGGCGAGGTTGACGAACAGTCGGACCACCATCGAGACCACGCCCACGATCGTCACGACGTCCTGCCAGGTGATCGACTGCAGGGTCGCCATGATCTGCCCCGGGATCGACAACACGAAGCCCATCAGCCCGGAGAGTGCGCCCTGGAACCAGGCCCAGGCCCGCGCGTTTGCGTTGCCCTTCTTGATGTTGTCCCAGATGTCCTCGCGGCCGATCAGCTTCATGAAGCCGCCGATCAGCGTCTCCGCCGTGCGCGGCACCGGGTCGCCGGTGACCGGGTCGCGACCCAGCACCGCGCAGAGCAGGTCGTAGCCGCGCGTCGGCCGCAAAAGCTCCGCGAGAGGACGCAGGATGGCGTCGCGCACGAGGTCCATCAGGCCGCTCACGAGGCCCTTGCCAAAGTTGATGAGGTTGGTGATCGGCCCCGTGATGATGGACTTGGCGCGCTCCCAGACGCCGCCAAGGTTGAGGATGTCTCTCCAGCTCAGCGACTCGAGGAAGGCGTCGATGCCCCGCCGGATCTGCCCGCCAATGTTTCCGAGACCCGAGATCTGCTGCTCGACCCAAGTGCCCGCGCGCTCGAAGACGCCGTGGCGCTCCAGCGCCGAGGTGATGAGGCTTCCGCCGGGAAGCAGCTCGATGAGCGCACGCAGGAGGCTGCCGGCGCTCCGGTCGACCGACGCCATGTTGATGGGATTGAATCCCAGCAGGATGGTCAGCATCCGGAAGCCCGGCAGGAAGTTGGCTTTGTCTGCGAAGTAGTTCAGCGCGTCACCGATGCCAAACCTCTGGACGAGGGACGTCGAGGTCGTGGTGCTGACCTTCGGGCTGCGTTGGATGGCCGCGCCCTGCTGAATGGCGTGCGTCAGCTCGTGAGCCAAGAGATGCCGGCCCTCGCTCGTGCCGGGGCTGTACTGGTCGACGCCGAAGAAGATGTTGTTGCCGGTGGTGAAGGCCCTGGCACCCAGCTGGTTGCTGAGCCGGGCCGACTCCGGGTCATTGTGCACGCGCACGGCGCTGAAGTCGGCTTCGAAGCGGGACCCCATGAACTGCTGGGTGGCTCCGTCCAGTCTGTGACCGCCGGTCTGCTTGCTGCGAATGCCCGAGTACACTGCATCCGACACGACCGGCGCCCCGTTCTCGGCCCGCTGGACCTTGTCCTTCTCCGGCGCGTCGGCTCGAGACGCCTCGGGGCCGGCCGCGCTCGCCCTCTGGAGCTTGTCCGCGGCTTTGGCGTCCGCCTTCTGGATCTGCTCCCGCTCCGGGCGCTCAGCCCGCTGCACGACTTGCTCATCGCGCGCCCCGCTCGGCATGCGCATGACACGGTCCGCAGTGGATTCGGCCTCCCGCTCGTGCTTGTCGCCTGGAGCGTTGACGGTGAGCTTCGTCTGGACTGCATTGAAGAAGGCCTTCCGACTCACGTCCGGTGCTCTGGACACCGTGGTGCTCGTGCGTTCGGCTGTCGCCTTCATGCCGTCCACTCCACGTGCATGAGGCGGGGCATCCAGGGCAGCTTCACATGGGCGACGCCCCAGGGCAGGCTGTCGAGCAGCATGTCGTACGAACGCGTCTCGACGCGCAGCACCCAATCGCCCTCGCGCAGCTCGATCCGTCCGCGACGCGCGAGGAAGTTGCCGCGCAGCCCGTCGGCCGTCGTGTGGCGCAGCACGTCCCAGTGCCGCACCACGGAATCCAGGAGGGCGGTCGCTTCCGCCTGTTCCTCGACAGTGACGGGCGCTTCCCTGGGCACGGGCGACTCGATCGGGAGGCCGCACAGCACCTTGGCGAGGACCAGCTCGTGTTCCTCGGCCGTCAGCGCGCCCGTCGCCAGGTGGTGCAGCAGCAGCGCCGCGCGCGCCGGATGGACTAGGGCGTCGTCCCTGGCGATCCCCAGCCCGCCGAAGAACTGGGGGAGGAACGAGTGCAGGAGCACGACACCCGCGTTCTCGACGTGCAGGCCGTCGCTCGCAACCGTGTCCTCTCCGTGGTGCTGGGCTGGCGGCGGCGAGCGCGCGTCAAGGTCCGCCCGGACCTCGACTCCGAGCGTGCGAGCCAGGCTCTTCCGGTCGTCCGCGGACAGGCGAGGAGCCAACCGCGCGGCCGAGACCCGCAGCAGGTCCTCCGTCGTCACGGGCGCCGCGTCCCGGGCCGCGCTCACGACCGCGTCGATGGCCGCCTCGACGAGGCCGGTCTCGAATCGGTCGCGCAACGGGCCGCTCAACGAAGACAGGCGGACCGTGCGCAAGGCTTGCAGCACGCGGGCGTGCTGCCCGGCGTCCATCCGCTCGAGCAACGTCAGGACGCACGGCGTCGAGAACTGGTGGAGCAGTCGCTCGCGAGCCCGGCCGTCGGACCGGAGGTTCCGGATCAGGGCTTCGACGAAGGTGGCTTGGGGCGAACGGAGGAGGGAATTGCCGCCGCCGGGCTGCCATGCGTCGCCCGCGATCGAGGAGAGCAGCGACATGAGTTGCTCATCGAGCGGCTGCGCATTCGCGCCCGCGTACCACCAGGGCAGCCTTCCGTGACGCAGGAAGTGCAGCACGCTCTCCAGGAGGGCCTCGTCCCGGGAGAGGCATGGATCATCCCGCGAGCCAGTCGTTTCAGACGTGCGGGGCGTCAGGCCGCGCTCGCGCATCTTCGTCGCGACCGCCGCGGATAGCGACCTGGTCAGCGCCGCCTCGAGGCCCTCCAGCGACACGGCGCCGAGATCGACCTCCATCCGGTCGATCACGTAATACCTGCCGTCGACGTCGAAGGGGGCGAACGCGGCTTCCAGATGCGCGCTCACGGCATGGCGGCACAGGTGGCTCACCTGCCGTTGCACCTCGAGGCCCACCTGCTCGTCGCCGTGCACGTCGACTTCGACGACCTGCCGAAGGATCTGGTGCATCGCCGCCTACCTGCGTCTTCGGCCGGAACGGATGGGCGTCCCGCGGGGATCGATCGAGGTCTCCAAGAAGGCCCAGCAGCCTTTCTTGTCGATGACGAGCAGTTGAACCATGACCCCTGTCGCACGGTTCACCGGCAACGGGAACTCCGACCCGTTGGAGTAGGCCAGCGACGGGCCGTCCACGCGCCAGTGGTATTCGAGTCTCCGGGCGTCCACGCCCTCGCCGAACGAGGGCGTGAGGAGCAGACCGATGTGCGACCTCCTCAGCGTGATGCCCCTCAGGTCGACGGTGCAGTCCGTGCCCACCTCGTTCGTGCACTTGTCCAGATCGATGCGGCCGAACGCTGGCATGAAGTAGGACGGCACGGACTCCGAGTCTGCCCGCTGCTCGACCCGGATCCCGTCGCGTCCATACCTCCAGCGTTCGGTTCGAAGGAAGTCTCCAGCGAGCAGTGCGAATTCGATCTCGATACGGAACGTGTGGCAGGAATACGATTCGATGCGGAGCGTTCCGCGCTCCCTTTCGTATTCGATGACGAAGGCGCCTGGACCGTACTCCCGGGGGAGCGCGGCCGCGACGGTGTCCGAGACAACTGCGCAGACCCTCGACATCACCTGGACGTACGTGTCCCCGTTGATGGCCCTGCCCTCGATGAGGGTCCGGACCGCCTCGGTGAGATCCCCCGAGTAGCTCGCATTGCCATTCTCGTCGGCGACTTCGAGCCTCCAGCTCTTCAAGGTCCTGTATTGGTAGGGCACCGTCTTGGCTGGATCCGGCGCCCAGGCCGGGTAGCGAATGCGCGTCGCCTTGCCGTTGCACGGCTTGTCGCAGCCCGCGACCGCGTGCTGGATGGCCGCCCTCGTCGAGCAGCCGGCCCAGTCCGTGATCCTCACTTCCATGGTCGTGCCGCTCGGGAGCCGCTCGACCGTGACCAGGTCGTCCAGGACGAGGCCGGCGCCTGCTTTGTACGGGCGCACTCCCCCGGTGACGCGGAATGACGCCGTGAACGTCCTGGCTGTGGTGTCGTCCGTGTACTCGACCGTTCCCGTCGTGAGGGCCTCAGGGACCTCAAGCCTGATGGGAGCCCCCGCCACCTCGTCGTCGTCGGTCACCTGCAAGGTGTGAGTGCCCGCGGCGAGCTTGAGCCGGATCAGGGCCGGGAACGACTCTCCTCGGGGTACATCGTCGACGCTCAACTTGTACGGAGGCCTGCCACCGGTAGCCGTGACCTCGACGTCCGCCTGGGATTCCGCGTCCGTGCATCCCAACTCGGCCGTGATCCTCGGCGCCTCGACGGGCGGCGCCTCGGACGGGCCGAGCACGAACTGGATCGGCGCGCAGTCCGAGCAGCACTGGTACGGCAGACAGAAGTCGGCGATCACGGTCCCTTCGGCGAGCCGCTGGATCGCGGACGCGTAGGTGTCGCCGCGCTGCGGCTCCCTCCCGGAGCCCCCGTGGTACACGATGACGAAGGTGCCGCCGACCGGGACGCCCGCCTTGTGCTGGAGCGCGGGATGCTCCTGCACGTAGCCCTCGAAGTAGGCCAGCTTGCGGATCTGCTGCAGCCGTCGCAGGTACTCGTCGCGGATCGCGAGGAAGCCCTCCAAACGGCACGCGAACACCACGGACACGATCTGCCGATTGAGCTCCTGCCAGGTGAGCCCGCCCTCGGTCGCGTCGCCGCTGCCCTCCTTGCTGATCGCCTCGCTCAACTTCTTCAGCTGCCGTACCGTCTTCTCGAACTCGTCCCCGTCCACAGAATGCAGGTCCTGCGCCAGAAGGGACGTCAGGTAGGCCAGCTTGTTCAGGACGGACAGCGCCGCATTCACGGCCGCGGATTCGCCGATGAGCGTGAGGTCTTCGGGGCCGTAAAGCTTGGCGTTGTCGAGGAACGCGGCGCCGATCGTCCCGGCCTCGATCTTGAGCTGCTTCGCGACTTCAGCGAAGTTCAAGCCCATCACGGACGTCACGCCGGAAAGCGGGATGGAGACGCTCGCCGCCAGCGTCGAAAGCCTCGGGGCGCTGGGCAGGGGCCGTGTCAGCTTGTAGCTGCCGAGCAAAGCCATGGACTTCTTTGCCAGGCACGACAGCTCCTCGCGCAGGGCTTTGTAGGCCGCCTCCAGGTCCTGGAAGCGGCAGGCATGCTCGGCGGGATCCACCTCGAGCGACTCGTCGAGCGGGCCCGTGCGTACGGCGACGACGTCGAAGGGCAGCCGGAACGACGCGCGCATGGACTCCAGCCGAGCGAGGACAGCGCGGTAGTCCTTGCCGAGGTGTCCCTCGATGCGCAGGAAATCGAAGGGCTCGAGGTCGAAGGACAGGGGCGTCTCCACGAAGGCCGGGGCCTGCGGCGAATACTCATTGGAGCGGTAGCCCTGGTTGTGATGCGCGCGGCCCTGCCGGGTCAACGCCGGGTTCCACAACCGGTAGAGCGGTGGCGTGCCCTTTAAATCGTAGTAGTAAGGGATGCACCTGGCCGAGAGCGGAGCGGTTCCAGCGCGGGAGGGCGTGATGCGGACGTGCTCGTCGACGGCGGCGATGAGCGACGACTCTCGCAACGCAGGGTTGTTCCCGAATCGCCGGGTGATCTCCACGAGCCGAGTGAACAAGAGCCGGACCTCGTGCCGCAAATCTTCGCAGCCGCAACAGGACGCGGTCGAGGGATGCCACCCGGTACGCTGCTCCGGGCCCAGGACCATGTGGCGAGGGAACCAGTCCTCGGGTGGGCCGCACAGGCACGCTAGCTCGAGACCTCGCTTCCGGAATTCCTCGTAGGCCGCGAGGAGGTCGGAGAAGAGGTCCATGTAATACGGCAGGAACGTCACCTGCCGGGGCGTGACGGGAGCCGACTCGAGGAAGCCGTACAGGCCCATGAAGCCGTCGAACGGGTTGGACGGATGGGCTCGCAGCAGGATCGGCTTGAAGGCGTCGTAGGCGGCGGCCAGAGCCTCCTTCGCGGCGGTCACCAGATGGTCCTTCTGCACGACGGCCTGGAAGGCCTCGAGGACGTCGCGCGTCGTGACCGGCCCGGTACGGGGCGCGTCGTAGCGGTGCAGCCGCAGGTCGGGAAGCTCGAGACGGGCCGAGTCGTCCGCCTCGGCGCGCAGCTTCTCGGAGATCTGCGCGACGTCCGCGCTGCTCACCAGCAGGCGGCGCAGCGTGACGGTAACCTCCTTCCCCTTGTCGTCGCAGTTGTTCGGACTGCAATCCGACAGGTCCTCCTTGTTGTTCTCCAGGAACAGTAGCACGGACTTGTCCTCGAGGAAATTCGCCGGGCTGTAAAGCTTCGTTACGTTCGGTGCCCCCTCGGGAAACAGCTCCCAGAGCGGAAGCTGGCCGCTCCCCAGCTTGAACGGATCGTAGCGGTCGCCTTCGGGCAGCTTGAACTCGCGATAGCCAGTGAGCGTGACGTCGTCCTGCTCGATCAGCAGGTAGCCGAGCGACGTGACCGCGCATCCCTTCGCGATGCTCACCCAGCCGGCTGCGTTGTCGAGCTTCGGGTCGAGACCGCAAGAGATGCCGATGCCGACCAGGTTGGCCCTAGTCAGGCGCTCCTGCTCGTCGAGGTATTCCACGACCCTGTTCAGGTGGTCCTTCGTGAGCACCTGGTTGGCGTCGAAGAAGGGGTAGGAGTCGATCGTTGTCTTCATGGCGTGCTCAGCGCTTTCGTTTTCCGGGGCGCTTCACGGAACGCTTCCTCGGACTGGATTCTGGTTCCACGACCAGGTCGACGTCCTCGCTCGCGCCCGGCGACAGCGACCCGAGCGCCGTCTGGTTCAGGCGCACCGGGTTGTCGTCGTTCCCGTCATCGCAGTCGTGCAGCGTGGCCTCGGGATAGGTGTTGTTCAGCGACTCCAGCAGTCGGACGAGCAGCGAAAGCCGGTACGAGACGTCGCGATAGGACGTGTATCTGGCCTCGAGGAACGCGGCGATCGCTTCCTCGGTGCCGGGAACGAACTCGGCACCCTCGCAGGGTTCGATCGCTGGCGGCGTGAACGACGTGAACTCGTCGAGTTCGCGACCCCGATCGAGGTTCTCGGCCATCCACCCGGAGAAAGCCTTGCCGTACGTCTCGAGCAGGGCTTCCGCGCAGGCGCAGAGGTCGCTCTTCGTGCTGCCTTGCAGGCGGCTCTGCAGCATCGCGTGCAGGCGTTCGACGAGCCGTTCCTCGCCCCAGTCGAACCGGGAGTCCGCCTCGAGCCACGCGTACCACGCCTGCTCGAAGCGCGTGAACTGGTAGCCGAGTACGAGCACATCCGCGAAGTGATCGACGAGCTTCTCCTGCAACTCGCTCCACAGGGAGGCGAACTCGAGCTCACAGCCGATGTCGGCCGCAGTGATGCCTGCGAAGACTTCGGCCAGGACCGTCGGCGCCGCCTGCCGGCTGAAGATGCGCTGCTCCTTGCCGGCGTACCAGGCCGCGAAGGCCTGGGCATGGACGTCGTAGGCGGCCACGGCGCACGCGAGGGCCTGCTGGCAGGTCGGGCGGCCGCCCTCGCCCGTGGAGGCGCCGTTCTCGATGGCCTTCGTCAGGGCGTCGACGACCGGATCGCACGGGTCGGCCTCGTGGTTGTCGTCCCCGACCCAGCAGACCTTGGGCAGCAGATGCGACGGGACCTCTTCCTGGATCGTGCGGTTGGCGAAGTCGCGCCAGTCGAGATCGACGTTGTAGGGAGCCGTCCATCCCGGCATGACCACCGTGAGCCGGAAGGACCACGGATCGGCGTCCTCGCAGTCGCCGCACTCCTTGTAGACGGCGTCACCCGAGAACTTCGGGCGCAGCAGGAGATGCTCGACGATGATGCTGCGCGCGACGCTGCTAGTCGCGATGAGCTCTTCCCTGAAGTCGTCGGCCTCGCTCACGCTGGGGAAGGATTTCCAGGGTCCCGAGGGTGCCGAGGGTGGCGCAGCCTCGGCCAACTCGACGCGGGAGTTGTCCCGCACAACGAGCCGGTATCCGCCATCCGTCGCGCGCAGTGTGTAGGCCGATGACCGGCTCATGTTCTGCAGCACGGCGTTGGCCAGCTTCCGCTTCGAGGCGGCATCCGCTGGGCCCGGGGTGGCTGCCGTCCACCGGGCCCACACGTCGCCGCGCACATCGACCAGGCTGAAGCCCGTCAGCTTCGTGTTGGCCGGGTCGGACCTGTCCTCGGTCCAAGTGAAGCACAGGTCGGCGTACCCGAGCAGCAGGGCGATGCGCCGCTTCAGCACCGTGCTGTTGTCGGGCAGGAGTGGCTCCGTGCGGTGGTCGAAGGCCCTGGCCCGTCCGCTGCTGATCGTGCAGTAGGCTTCCAGGACGCCCAGCTTGTCGGCGATCAGCTCCCGCTTCGCGACGGCGTCACCCTTCCAGTTCCTGAGCAGCAGCGCGTAGTCGCCGAAGTTCAGGCCGAAGCGCGCCATGACGTGGTCGAGGAACTTGTTGCGCCGGTCCAGGAACTCGGGCACGGTTTCGCAGAGCCGCTGGAGAGTGTTGCTGTCCAGGCCGTCGGCGATGTCGTCGTAGCCGGCGATCTGGCCCTTGAAGTCGTGCGGGAAGTACGTGGCAGCGATCGTGGGACTCTTCGAGAAGAGTTCGCCGACATGCGCCACCTGTTCGAAGGCGTTGCCGAGAATCTGCTCGAAGACCATGAGGTACGCCTTCAACTGGCGCGCCTGGGCCCGCCGTTTCGGGCCGACGTGCGCTGGCAGCCCCTCGGGGCTCACGCCGTAGGTGCGCGGCAGCAGATCTTGCACCGGCGAGATGTCGGCCGCCTTGCGGGCTCTGCCGAGCGGGACAGGCAGGTCGTTCTTCGCCCTGGGCTGCTTCGGCCGTTCTTTTTCGCCGCGCAACTGGGTGAGCGTTTCGTAGGCCTCGTCCTGGTGCACCGTGAGCGGCAGCCCGTTCTTCCTGAACTTGAAGTTCGACAGCTTGTGGTAGAGCCTGGGCTGGTGGCCGTCGGCCATGTACAGGAGCCACGACGCGCTGAGCCTGTTCGGATCGAAGTGGATCTCGTCGTCCGCGAACGTCGGATCCGCGGCCCCCTTGACCGGGTTCCCATCGTCGTCGTACCTCGTCATCAGCAGGTTGCTGATGGAGCGGACGCCCGCGATGTCCATCAGCAGGTTGACGATGTCGGAGGCGCGCACGACACCCCGCAACGTGGCCGCCTCCAGGTCGTCCTGCTTGATGAAGCCGTTCTCCAGCACGGGGCCGTCGAAGATGTCCTCGACGGCCACGCCTGCCTTGCGCAGCTCGTCGAGGCTGTAGAAGGGGATGGCCGGCGCCAGGTACTGCTCGATGGCGAACCACACCTGCGCCTGCACCCACTCGATGTCCGCATCGGGCTCCACCTCGATCTCCGCGCAGACGGCAATCTGTCCCACGCTCACGACGCTCAGCCGGCAGAGGTCCTCGTCCAGGTTCCGGTGCGCGTGATAGCACGCTTTCGCCCTGTTCAGGACGTCGAGCGCGAGCAGCTGCTTCCTCCGGTACGACTGCACCATCCCCGACTTGCCGCCGTCCTGCAGCAGGGCCCGCAGGTCCGCCACTCGCAGCGCGTTCTTGCCCGCGACGGTCGTGAAGAAGCGGATGGAGACATCCTGGATCGTGACCGGTCCAGACGGGGAGTCGATCAGCAGCGTGGCGTAGAAGACGTTGCGCCAGGACCGGCGGAGCTCCTCGTCGCCGATGATCGCATTCGACGGCACCTCGCCCGTCTTCGCGCGCATGAACCGGATGCACGCGATCGACAGCGGCTCCTCGGCCAGCGTCATCAGTGCATCGAACTGGGCCTGATCCGCGAGCTCCGTCCGCGGGAAGCGCGCCTCCACGGTGATCTCGTGGACGTCCGAGCCGGAGCCGATCCGCAGCGTCCCGCCGATCACGCGGTCATTCAGGTCGCCGACTACGTCGTCGGAGTCCAGTTCGAGCCGGATGTCGTACAGGCCCTTGATGCCCGCGGTTCCCGCGCCGCAGGCGCATGTCTTGCAGGTGACCCAGGCATTCCGTACTCCCTCGAGATCGATCAGGAGCCGCCGATAGTCGTCCTGTGTCACGGGGTTGACGGTGAGTATCTTCCGCGCCGTGAAGAACGCCTGATCCGGTGCGTTCGCGAGCAGGTCCCTGATGTCCCAGCGCGCCCGGTAGGACAAGTCCGTGATCGTGTGGAGCAGCGACTCGAGCAGCGTGATGCCCGGATCGTGGGTGTTGTAGTCCGTCCATTGCTGGCTGCCGAGCTCGCCGATGCACTCGATGGCTTTGCGCCGCAGGCCGAAGAAGTCGAGTCCCGCCGGCAGCACCGGGTGCTTCGGGAGCGTAGGGGAGCCCGTCGTCATGGCGTGCACCCGCACTCTTCAAGCGCTCCCGACGCGTGCGTCTCGTCGATCGCGGCGAAGCGATGTTCTGCGGCAGGCACCGAGGCGAGCACCGATGCGGCCTGAGTCCCCACGACGACGGCCTGCGCCTCGGACTCCGACTCGTCGGCGAGTTTGCGGTAGAGCCGGAAGTCCGTGACGTAGTCGACGCAGTCCTGCTCTTCCAGGAAGTTGAGCAGCGAGGACCGGTACACCTTCCCGCCGAACGACGGCCGCAGCGTGGCGTCGAAGGCCCAGGGGGCGAGGAACTGCGTGATGGAAGTCCGGAGCTGTGTCAGGCAGTAGGTCTCGTCGAAACCCTCGCGCAGGCGCACCTTGCAATCCACGAGCAGCCTTTCGTAGGCAGGATTCCGCACATGCAGCGTGGCGAAACACGACAGCCGCTCCGCGAGGTACGCCTCGATCTCCTCGACCACGCCCAGGCTCGTGTACGGCGTGAGCGGATCCGCGGCGTACCCCGTGCTCACCGCGGGAATCGTCACCACGGTGATGTGGCCGGCTGCGAGCTCCTGGTAGATGCCGTCGCCCGAGACGGTGGGTTCGTAGCGCGTGTGGTTCAGAGACTTGACGCGGTGGATGCCTGGGAAGGCCTCGAGCACCAGCCGCTCGATGTCCCACAGCGCGATGGCCCTGTCCTTGTGCCGCAGTCGCTCGCTCACGCGCGTGCGGAAGGCAGGCGCTGTCTCCTTCATACGGTTGCCGAAGGACTCGTAGGGCTGGCTTACGGACTTGATCGCTGCGACCGGCGTCACCAGCTTGGTGATGGTGCGCGCTGCGAGCGGAGTGGCCAGGAAGCCGGTGTCATTCTTGCGGTCCGCGAAGGTGACCTGCACGGCCTGCGCTTTCACGGCCAGCAGTCGGCAGACGGCCTGCGTGCTCTCGCCAACGGCGATGCGGATCCAGGTCAGGCCGCCGGGCAGGAGCGTGTCGCTGGTCGTGGCGTCCGCGGGGACGGAGAACGTGATGATGCCGGACGCAAGCAGCTCGGACGTGCGATCGTCGACGTGGTCCGTTGTGAAGGCGACCCAGTCGCCGTTCCGGAGGTAGCTGTAGTGCAGGTGCGGGGAGGGTTTCTCGGCCAGCGGATCCGCCGAGCCGTCCACGACCTGGAAGAGCAGGGACACGTTCTGCGGCGCGACGACGCCGCCCAGGCCGATGTACATCTCGCCCTCGTGCGGCACGCGCGTGCCTTCGGGCACCGCAGGATCGAGCGCGTTGCGGTGGCACAACAGCGGCATGAGCGAGATGCTCTTCTGCTTCAAGCGTGCTTGCAGGTAGCCGTGCTGCTCGGCCAGTCCAAAGGACGTTACGTGGAAGAACCGAGCCGTACGGCCGTCGAACGCCGACCTCTCCGTCGCGCCGCAGTCGATCGACTGGGCGGCGCGATAGGTCAAGGAGATGGACTCGAGTTCGGGAGTGTAGGGCGCTTGGGGAAAAGTGCTCCGCGAAGCAGCGGCCTCGCCTTGCACCGCGTTGATCACGTACTCTGCGACCTCGACCGCATACGTCGCGTGGCCGAGCGTTCCCTGTAGGTTCAACCTGACGTATCCGCTCGTGGCCTTGAGGCTGAACGGTGCGGCATAAGTGACGGACGGATCGTCCTCCGTGTTGAACGCGACCAGCGCGTCGGTCAGGAGGACCGTCTGTGGACTGGCATCCATGAGGCTGACCTGGGCCGACCCCTGCCACTCGCCGCCGGACAGGCACTGGATCCTTGCCTCGGTCGAATGGGGGCTCCAATTGCGCCACGCGAGCGAGAGCTCGCACTTGTCGAGGCCCTTCTTCGAGAAGGCCTCCTGGCATCCGATGACGAGCGCACTTCCGACGACGGGCGCGGGCCCGAAGGGCTGGAAGGGTTTCGATGCGTCGGCGGGACCCAGGTCGGTCGAGAGCGCGAGGCTGCGGAATCCGGTGACATCGACGCGCAGCATGATGGACTGGACCATTAGCGACTCGAGCGCGCTGAACGTGCTCAGCTTGCCGGCCTCGACGCGCACTTCGAGGATCGGCAACGCGACGTCGTAGCTCGAGGCGTGCACCTTGGAGTCGCAGGCCGCAATGCCTGGCTGGTCCCCGTCCAGAACGATGGTGATGACCAGCGTGGTGGCGCTCGTGAATGAAACGGTCGACGGCGAAACCTCGAGCCAGCCCTTGGCCGTCGTGAAGCGGCAGAGGAACGCATCGTCCAGCAGAGAGTTGACGTCTCCGTAGCCGTCGACGCCCGCCGCGAGGATGACCGTGAGGGTGACCGTGCGCGTCCCCTCCGCCAGGTACAGGTAGTGGGAGGCAATCGAGAACCCGAACGAGCCGATCCCGCTCTTGTTCTCGAAGGGGTGCCACGAGTCATCCTCCACCTGCGCAGCGGCATTGACGTAAATGGCGCCGGCGTCCGTGTCGCGATACAGGTTCCGGACCGACGACACGACGGCCTGGTTGGCAACGAGCGTTTCGTCGCTCGTGAACACCACTGGGTGCTTCAGCGCGTCCTTCCTGGCCTTGAACTCCGAGCCCTCGACGAGTTCGTATGCCTGGGTGTTCTTGGCCAACTCGACGACGACGTGCGCCTTGCTGGGTTCGGCTGGCCGCTCGGCCAGTTGCAGCACCTGCCGGTAGTAGAAGTCCAGGTGCTTTCCAGCGAGGGCGTTGATGTCGGCACGGGCGTACTCGAACATTCGCAGGAACGCGAGGAACAACGCGTAGTGCGGGTCGTGCTTGTCGTAGGACTTCAGCGTCACTTCGAGCTCGGCCTTGGCATCGCTCACGATGCGCGCGTAGGCCTTCAGGAACTGGTCGCAGGCTCCGGAGAACAGGTTGTGGCCCGCGCAGGCGTTCGCCAGCTCGAAGACCGTGGCCTTGTCGCCGTAGACGCTCGGGGCCGAATCGGTGTTCCTGAACTGGTGCCATGTGTCCTCGCCAAGCCAGTCCTTGGAGAGCGCCTTGTCCTGCTTGAGCATCTCCTGGAAGGCAATCGGTGCGACGCCCAGGATCGAGACCTCGTAGTCGTCGTGCGGCTTAGGCATGACCAACTCGGATTCGATGAGGCGCAGGTCCACCGGCGTCCTCGCCTGGTCCTCGTTGAACCAGGACACCAGATGCTTCAGCGGTTTGGCGAGCCGTGTCGTGATCAAGTTGACGATCGTGGCCTTGAGCGCGATGTCGGCCGGCAGCCGGTCCCTGAGCGCGTCGAGCTGCGTGACCAGCGTGCCGATCGCCCCGAAGATGAATCCGAAGTTGTGCCGGACCACCTCGGGAGAATCCGCATTGTCGTGATCCTCGAGCGTCCGGAAGCACTGGAGGATCACGCTCCGGTAACGATCGACGTCCTGGACAGCCGCCGCGGCGAGCGCCACGGACACGTCCTTGTCGAAGAAGACCTGCCAGTTCTCGCCTTCGTACTCGTTCGAGGCGGGGTAGTACTTCAAGAAGGCGGCGTACTCCCGAGCGAAGAGCATGGAGTGCTCCGGAGCACGGTCATGCACGGGAACGGACTGCGGATAGAGCGCCGCCGAAAAGCGCTCGGCCTGCCCGGTGCCATCGCGCACGAGCTTTTTCTTGTCGATTTCCGGGAGGCAGGGCTCGGCCATGGATTCAGGTGCTCCCTGCAAGGAGTGCTGCGGAGGCCGTGAGGTTCACGTCCGTGCCCTCGTTCCGGTAGAAGGGGAACACGTAGTTGAAGCGTGAGTTGGTCGACTTCACGCGGTACGTGAGCTCGATGAGCACGACGCCTTCGAGTGCCTGGTCGTCGCGGAGATCGACGTCCTCGAGTTCGATGCGCGCCTCGTGATAGAGGATCGCCGTCTCGACCAGATCCTTCAGCAGGGTCTTCTGACGCGTGTCGAGCGGCTCGAAGATCTGCGACTCGACGTTGCAACCGTACAATGGCAGCATCACGCGCTCGCCGCGCATCGTGGTGAGCAGGATGCGGAGGCTCGATTTCACGTCTTCCTCGTCCTCCTGCATGTCGACGCCGCCGTGCGAGCGCTCGAAGTTCGGGGGGAAGGACCAGCCACGTCCGAGAAAGGCCTCGCTCATGCGCTCACCCTCCGATCATCACGGTGAGGCAACCCGGCGGGAGGATCGCGCCGCCGGAGGCCGTGGCATCGCCGACGCGTGCGGCGGGCTTGCCGCCGATGAGGACCGTCGCGGAGCCCAGGATGATTGCGTCCACGCCGCACGTGTCGCCCAGCGTGGCTGCCGGCAGGCTCCCGATGAGCACCGTCGGCGTCCCGGGCGGCACGATCGGCACGGGCACGCCTGAGGTGGCCGTGCTCACGATCATGTCGGTCACGCGCGCTGCCATAGCCATGTGCACTCCCCGCTAGTTGATCTTCACAATGCCGCCACTCAGGGTGAGCACGGCCGACCCATCCACGGTCGTGCTCGCGCCCTTGAGCTCCGCCGTGCCGCTGCCCGAGGCCTTCAAGCCGGCGGAAGCGCTGAATTCGATGTTCACTCCTTCGATCTTCACGTTCGCGGTGGCCTTGAACGTGATGTCCTTGGCGCTCTCGATCACGATGCCGTCGGGGGACAGCACGATCTTGTTGTCGTTCTGATCCTGCATCGTGATCCCGCTGTCTGCCTCCGAGAGCCACAGCTTGTTGCCGGCCGGAGTTTCGAGATGGATGACCTTCTTCTCGTCGTCGAAGGTGAGGCGCAGCTTCTCGCGGCTCGTGTACCCCTTCTTGTGGTTGTCGTCCGAGAGCGGCTCGGGCGTCGCCTTGGCGCTGCTGTGCAGCATGCCGAGGACGACGGCATGGCGCGGATCGCCGTTGATGAAGCCGACAATCACCTCGTCGTCGATCTCCGGCCGGAAGTAGGTGCCACGGTCCGTGCCGGCATCCAGCGTGGCCAACCGGGCCCACACGCCGTCATCGCTGTCGCTCACCACCGGCATGCGCACTCGGACCCGGTGCTCGCCGTCAGGGTCCCCGGCCAGGGCCGTGACGATGCCGACCTGAAGGCCGTGCACGGCCGGAAGCAGGCCGGCGGCCGGCAGATGGCTGACCTGGAAGGTGCGCGCAAACAGCGCCGGATCCAGGCCGAGCTGCGCGTCCGTCTGCCAATTGCCCTGGCTCACCGAATGGCGCACGCCCGAGACGAAGAACTTGCCCGCGAACCGCTCGCCGATCCCCTCGACCTGGAGCGTGTTTCCCGGGAAGAGACCCGCGAAGCCCTGGAAGACGGCGCGTCCCCGGATGCGGGCGAAGCGCTGCTTCAGCAGGCGGCCGTCGGCCCAGGCTTGCAGCTCAGGTTCGCTCAGCGAACCGCCGTGCGCGACGACCTCGGGCCCTCCGGCGAGCACCGCGGCCAGCGTCTCGGCGTCGATGTTCCCGTTGCCGGTGTCAGTCGGCTCGGCGGCTTCCAATTCAGAGAGCGACTGGTCGGCGGCGTTCCAGGCCCGGGCGAGCAGCGCCTCGTCTTGCTGGCGCGTATCCATCTCGACGTCGAGTTCCAGGAGCGTGGAACCGAAGGCGACGGTGAGGGCAGGGCCCTGCGCCGCATCAGGCGCCTTCACGGTCACGGTGCCGTCGAGCACGCTCACCACGCGGCCGTTGGCCTCCGCCCTGCAGAGGATGAAATCCCAGTCCGTGCTGTCGAATTGGACTACGGCCCTGGTGTCGACATCGGTCGGGTCCACGTCCGCCGTGAGTCCGTGAGCCTCGATGATCTCCTCGATGATGTCGGAGTCATTCTTGTCGACGAAGTAGGCGCTCTTCACGCCCTGTGTCAGCTTTACGGCAACGTCCTTGCACTCCACCACCAACAGGGCGCCCGACCTGCGGGCCCGGAGTCCGTGCCGGACGACGACACCCTTGAACACCGACTCGTTCTTGGAACGATAGCCGAGCTGGATCTCGACCTGCTTGCCGGGGACGAACAGCTCCGTGTCGCTGGCCGCGAACGTCTGGCGCGACGCCTCCCCGTCCTTGATGTGAATCGTCGCGGTCGGGATGCGGTTGAGCTCGCGGACCACGGTGAGGGACAGCACGTGGTACTGGCCCGGTACCTCGCGGCCGTCCACGCGGATCGCGATCGTGCAGACATCCGGAGTGGCGGCGGTCGGGATCGTGGACGACGACGTCACGCGGCTTCCTCCTCGTCCTTCTCCTCGAGCGGCGGGAAGCGCAGGCGTGTCCCGGGGACGAGCAGCCGCGGATTGTCGAGCCGGTTGAAGCCGGCAACGGCGAGCGAGTAGCACGGGTCGCCGTAGATGCGGTAGCAGAGCAACGGCAGCGTGTCGCCGGCCTTGACCACGCGCGAATGCGTGAGGTCGGGCGAGCTCTTGTCCTCGGTGGCAGCGCGCTTGACATCCTCGATGCTCGCCTTGAACTTGACCTTCGCGACGGCTCGCGTGGGCGTGCCGTCGGGCCGGAAAAGCTTGTAGGTGATGCTCAGCTCAGTGACGCGACCCTTGAAGATCGAGTGCTCGCCCCACACCAGCTTGAAGTGCCTGGGCTCGTGCGTGTCGCCCTGGTACGCGATGAGCACTTCCTTGAAGGTCTGGATCTCCTCCGCGACGTCGTCGGTCGCCTCGCCATCGATGATGCCTGTGTTGTCGAACAAGAACTCGAAGGTCATCTCCTCTGGCGCCGTGTACTCGTACTTGAGTTGCTGGCCGCTCGTGCCCTGGCCCTGGGAGTCGTCGGAGAACTTGAGCTTGAATTCCTGCGTGTAGGTCTCGGGATTGATCAGCGCTTCGTACTTCGCCTCCGCGTCGGACTCGCCGCCGCTCTCGCACGACTCGCTGTCGGGGAAGGCGAGGATGAGCATCTTCTTGAGTTCCCCGGCGGTGCTCATCAGCGCTCCGTCCTGTTCCGGATGAGCTCCATGACCTGCTCGACGCATTGCGTCACGAGCTCCTCGTTCGCCGCGCGCTGCGCGTCGGCGTCCGGGCCCCGCGCGCCTGCCGGCGCCGGCTGGTTGCCGCCGCCCTGGCCACCCGTTCCCGCGGTGACGTTCATCTTGATGTGCAGCTCACGGATCTCGATCGGCATGGTTCACTCGATGGAGAAGTACTGGTAGGTGCACTCCATGGTCTCCACCACGATGGAGCTACTCTGCGAGTCGAGGTCACTGATGCTCCACTTTTTCGGAATGGCATGGGCCACCTTCCACGTGCGGAGAGGCTCGCCTTTCTCATTGAGCAGGATGACGTTGAGGTCTGCGGGCTCGAATTCGCGATCGCGGAAGGCCTTCAGCATCCATTCGACGAACGGCGAATCGGTGAGCATGCCGCGCTTGAGCACGAGGTCGGCGTACCTGGTGCGGACCGGCAGCTTGTGCTCGAACCGGTTCTCGCCTCCTTCCTTGAAGGTCTCGTACTCGTATTCCACCGAGAGGCCGGAGACGGACTGAAACCGGGCGTCGCCCCTGTTCTTCTTCCCGAGGCCGAAATCGACGGAGTAGTAGAAACCGAGCGGAGGATAGTAGTCGGCCGGCGCCATGACTCACCGCACCAGGCTCAGGCCCTCGTGGGCGACCTCGATGGTTTCGATCGCGATCTCGTTGGCGTCGGACTTCAGGTCGGGCGCCGTGATCTTCACCGGGAAACAGTTCACGGCTTTCCAGACCGCGACCGGCTCGTGCTTCTCGTTGAGCAGGCGGATGACCACGTCGCGTCGTGCGCTGGCGCGCTCGTTCGAGATCTCGTCGATCCAGTCGTTGTAGCCGAAATCGGCCTCGAACTTGCCGCGCTTCATGGTCAGGTTGCTGAACTTGCGCATGCCCGGCATCTTTACCTTGCTGAAGTCCTTGCTGTCGCTGTGCCGGTACTCGATCACCTCGACCTGCTGGTCCATGCCTGTGACCTCGGTGAAGTTGAGCTTTGCGCCACCCCAGTCGACCTGGTAGTGGAACCTCGGGAGCGGATACTGCGTGGCCATGGTTGTTTCTCCTCAGTGATGGGACGGGTGATCAGGATTCGGCCATCTTGTGCGAGAAGCGCAGGATGATGAACTCGGCCGGACGCACGGCTGCCATGCCGATCTCGACGATCATGCGGCCCTCGAGTATGTCGAACGCGGTCATGGTCTTGTTCAGGCCGACCGAGACGTAGAAGGCGTGCTCTGGCTTGATGCCTTGCAGCGCTCCCTGGCGCCACAGCGTCGTCAAGAAGTTCTCGATCATCGCCTGCACGCGCACCCACGTGTTGGCGTCATTGGGCTCGAACACAAAGGCCTCGGTAGCCTTTTTCGTGCTCTCCTCGACCATGTTGAAGAAGCGACGCACGTTGATGTAGCGCCACTCGTTGTCGTTGCCCGCCAGCGTGCGCGCGCCCCACACAAGCGTCCCTTTGCCGACGAACGATCGGATCACGTTCACGGACTTGCCGGCCGTGGCGTCGACGTTCATGTCGCCCTGCTCGGCCCCCGAGCAGACGATGGTCGGCTTGATCACGGTTGCGACGCTCACGTTGGCAGGCGCCTTCCACACGCCGCGCTCCTCGTCGACGGCGGCGTAGATCCCGGCCATTGCAGAGCTCGGAGGCATCTTGCAGCCGAGGTCGCGGATAGCGGCCTTCGCCATCTCGTAGAGCTTGTTGTCCGCGCTGGACAGGGAGTCCAGCTTCGCCGCGACACCGGCCACGGTGACGTCGACCTGCGTCTCGGCGTAGACGAAGTCGATCGTGGTCTCGATGTTCGGCGCATAGACCGCGCCGTACTTGAGATTGTTGATGCCGATCCCGTTCGTGCGGAAGTTCGCGACGGCAGTCGTCAAGTTCGACGTGTCTGAGTTCAGATCGAGAATGTCTCCATGCAGATCCATGATCACAAAGCGGTCCTTGAGGCTCGCGCACTGCGCGAGCGCCGCGTCGTGGAGCGTCTTGTAGTCGGCGATTCCCAGCCGTTGCGCCTCGGGGAACAGCAGCAGCGTCGGCTCATCCTCCTTGGCGACAACGCCCAGCCCGAGCTCGAGCTCCGCCTCGACCAGCGTGCCGGGCACCGCCGTGTACGGTCCGACGGACACGATGTAGCAGGGACCGCCTCCGTTGGCGAAGAAGAGCTGCAGGGCGTAGTACATCACGTGCCTGGAGCGATCGGCGGTGGCGAGCGCGGCCGTTCCCTTCTGCCCTGTCACGTTGCCGTCCGCGTCCTTCTCGTCGGTGATGTCGACCTTGATCCGCTCCTCCTTCTGCGGGCCCCCGAAGTAGTTCGCGTAGTCCACGAGCGAACCGATGCGCTTGGGTTTGTTCGTGAGATCGGTTGCGTCGTCGTCGATGGCCTTCTCGGTGTACCCGATGAAGGCCGGGATGGCGGTCTCGACGGCCGCGATCGACGGGGGGAACTTCGTTATCTCCTCTGTGTAGACACCCGGCGTCTTGTAGGTCGTAGCCATGTCGCTCCTGGTCCTTTGCGTGTGTGACGAATTACATGAAGATCTCGGACACGATGTTCGTAATGGCTGCTCCCGCGCGGTCGAGCTTCACGGCGCCCGTGGCCGGTTTCTGTGCCGTGCTGGGATTCCCTGCGTAGGTCAGCGGAAACGGACCCGCCTCCGAGAGCTTGGTCCCCGGTGTTGACTTGCTGAATCGGCGCCACAGCGTGCGGCGGTTCTTGAACCGCAGCTGGAACACGGGCGCGACCGGCTTCGCCACGCCGCCAACGGTGCAGCTGAAGTCCGGATCGGTCGCGCGGATGGCGACGATGCGGATCAACGCAAAGGTGTCCCTTGGCGCGCCGTCAGGCAGCAGGATGCCCCGAGACGGCAGTGCACCGACGACGCCCGGCAGCGCCGCGACGGCGGGGATGTCGGCGTGCGTCGCGAAGGCGGGGAGATCCCCGACCACCGGCCCCAGCACGACCGTGGCCGGCGCGGGCGGATCGGCGAGGAGCTGTACCAGGGCCCCAAGGTACTTCACGATGTACTCGATGCGGTCGGTCCCCTGCCGGGCGGGCACCTCCATCGAAAGGAACAGCTGCTTGGCGCCGCCAGTGCCGCGCGCGCAGCCCGTGAGGTTGGAGTACAGCGCCGCGTCGGATCGGAACCGCAGGACTCGGCGAGTCGGCGTCCCGTAGGCATCGACCGAGGCGGGCACGGTCAGGCCGTAGGCGGTGTACGCCAGGAAGTCGGGGTCCACGATGCGCAGCGTGAACTCGAAGGTGCTCGTGTCCTCCACACTGACGTCGGCCGGCAGGCCCACGACCAGGCCGAGGGACGTCGGCTTCCACACCGCCTGCAGGCCTTTGAGCTGCGCGCCCGTCGCGCCCGTCGGCTTGATCTCGAGGAGCGTCCGGACGTCGTAGCCCTGCAGGCGCTCCTGCTGCGCCGCCGCCGGCAACGCGTCGAAGATCGTGGCGCCTTCGTCCAGCCAGTAGTGATGCAGCACGCGCAGCTCGAACAGGCGTGCGTACCGTGTCGTGAGGCGCTCGACGGGCATCAGGGCCCCCCGTTCATGTGGGAGAAGTTGCGCACGACTTCCGTGATCAGCCCACCCTCGGCCTGTACGGCGCGGAACTTCAGGTCCACGAGCCGCAGATTGAAGAGCGCGAAGGGATACTGCTTGCCGCCCAGCGTTCCCCACATGTGATTCACCTCCTCGAGCGACGGTGAATACAAGTCGAAGATGAGCTTGAATTCCGATAGCCGGTCCAGCGCGTTCGGCGGCGCGTTCTGCGTGAGGCTGGCCGGCGCCACGGTCTCGTGCGTGAAAACGTTGGTGGACTGGATGAACCGGAGCACGCGCGAGAGCACCAGCAGGGCGTTCGTGTAGCCCGTGTGCGTCGCCGTGAGCAGTGTCGTGAGGTTCAGGTAGAGGGGCGGGTTCTCGTAGGTCACCCGCAGCGTGGTGTCGTTCCGCACCACGTTCGAGAGGTTCCTGAGCGCCTTCTCCTCGCGCAGGTTGACGACGGACAGGATGAGCATGTCCCGCGCGACTCCGCCGTTGCCGCTGCCCGTTCCGATGCACTCGGCGATGTTGCCCGGCGCCACGACGCTGGGATTGGCGGGCACGGCGTAGGCCTCGATGAAGTGCCGCTGAATCTCGTTGG
>JANOGB010000363.1:0-1512 GCA_031413955.1 Planctomycetota bacterium
GTGGGGGGGGGGGGGGGCCCCCCCCCCCCCCCCGAGCTCCCCCCCGCCGCCGCGCGCGAAACGTTTGTCTCGTGCGGAGTCCGGTCCTCGATACGCTCATGCGGCGAGCGCCTCCTGCAGGCCAGCGCGGTAGAACGCAGCAGGCGTCTGATATCCCAGCGCCTGGTGCGGGCGGCGTTCGTTGTAGAACGCGAAGTAACCGCCGATCCCAGCCCGCGCCTCCCGCGCGCTCGCATAGGCGTGGAGGTAGACCTCCTCGTACTTGAGCGAGCGCCACAGGCGCTCGACGAACACGTTGTCGAGGCAGCGGCCCTTGCCGTCCATGCTGATCTTGATGCCGCGCTGGCGCAGCACGCCGGTGAAGGCCTCCGCCGTGAACTGCGCGCCCTGGTCGGTATTGAAGATTTCCGGCGCCTCGTAGCGCGACAGCGCCTCCTCGAGCACATCGACGCAGAAGCTCGACTCCAGCGTGTTCGAGAGCCGCCACGCCAACACGCGCCGCGAGTGCCAGTCCAGGATCGCGACCAGGTACAGGAATCCGTGGGCCAGCGGGATGTAGGTGATGTCGGACGCCCAGACCTGATTCACGTGCGACACCGTCAGATTTCGAAGGAGATACGGGTACACCGGATGCTCCGGCGCCGGCTCGCTCGTCGACGGCGGCTGGGGCGCCATCGCCACCAGCCCCATGTGCTGCATCAGCCGCTGCACGTGCTTCCGGTTCACGATGCGCCCCTCGGAGCGCAGCGCCTGGCTCAACCGGCGGCTCCCGTAGAACGGAAGCTTCAAATGGAGCTCGTCGATGCGGCGCATCAGCGCGAGGTCCTCTGTGCTCATCGGGCTCGGCTCGTAGTACCAGCCGGACCGGCTCACGTGGAGCAGCTCGCACTGCCGCCGAAGGGCCAGCCTGTCGTCGGGCTCGTCCCTCGCGCGCCGTTCCTTCAGCGCCCGCGCTCGAGCCCGCGTGACAAAAAATCGCGCTCCACCGTCAGCTCCCCGATCTTCTGCAGCAGCTCCCCCTCGCGGGCCGAGCCGTCGCCGGGGCGCTCCTTGCCGGCCTCGAATGCGCGCGCGGCGTTCTCGATCAGCTCCTTCTTCCACTTGTAGATCTGGTTCGGGTGAACCCCGAAGCGCCGCGCGAGCTCCGGGACCGTCTGCTGCTCCGAAACCGCTGCCAGCGCGACCTTCGCCTTGAACGACGCCTGATGCCGAATCCGTGAGTTCTTCTTCATGGTGCTGCTCCTTCTCCTTCGAGGAGCAGGCTCATTCTTCCACCTTATGCCCTGGTCCGAAAATTGGGGTCCACTTCAGTCGCGGATGAATGCCGCCAAGTGGGGTGCCAGCGACGTCATGCTCGACCTCCTTCGAACAGCGACTCGCTGCGACGGCCGATGCTCTCCATCAGCCTGGGCGTTGCCTGGAGGTACCCATAGGTGTCCGAGGGATGGGCATGTCCCAGGTAGGTGCTCAGCGCGAGGACGTGGCGTGCGACCTCCTCGTCGCTCCCGCCGC
>JANOGB010000364.1:0-3947 GCA_031413955.1 Planctomycetota bacterium
CCCCCCCCCCCCCAACAACGCCGCGCGTTCGTTCAGGACCCGATCGTCATCAGGAACTCGGCGTTCACCTTGGTGCGCTTCATTTTCTGGATCAGCATCTCCATGGCCTCCACGGGATCCAGCTCGTTGAGCACCTTGCGCAGCATCCAGATGCGCTTGATCTCCTCCGGAGTGAAGAGCAGCTCTTCCTTGCGCGTGCCCGAGCGGTTGATGTCGACGGCCGGGAAGATGCGCCGGTCGGACAGGCGCCGGTCGAGCACCAGCTCCATGTTGCCTGTGCCCTTGAACTCCTCGAAGATCACCTCGTCCATGCGCGAGCCCGTCTCGACCAGGGCCGTGCCGAGGATCGTCAAGGAGCCGCCATTCTCGATGTTGCGGGCCGAGCCGAAGAAGCGCTTGGGGAACTGCATCGCGGTGGCCTCGATGCCGCCCGACAGGAGTTTGCCGTTGGACGGCGCCTCGTTGTTGGCCGAACGCGCCAGGCGCGTGATCGAGTCCAGCAGGATGGCCACGTCGCGCCCGGCCTCGACCAGGCTGCGGGCCTTCTCGAGCACCATGTGCGCGACCTTCATGTGGCGCGCCGAGGATTCGTCGAAGGTCGAGCTGATGACCTCGCGCGTGCCCGGCGGCAGCGAGCGCTCGAAGTCGGTCACTTCCTCCGGCCGCTCGTCGACCAGCAGCACCATCAGGTGCACCTCGGGCGCCTTCTCGACGATGGAACGCGCGATCTGGTGCAGGAGCACGGTCTTGCCCGTGCGCGGCGGGGCCACGATCAGGCCACGCTGGCCGCGGCCGACGGGCGTGATCAGGTCGGCGATGCGCATCTCCAGCGGGTTGTCGCCGGCGCCCTCCAGGATCAGGCGCTGGTCGGGATAGAGCGGCACGAGCTCCTTGAACGGCGTGCGCTTCTGGATCTCCTCGGGCTCGCCGCCGTCGACGCTGGCAATCGACTTCAGGGCGAAGTACTTCTCGCCCTCGCGCGGCAAGCGCAGCTCGCCGGCCACGGTCATGCCCGTGCGCAAGCCCAGGCGCTGCACTTGCGAGGGCGGAACGAAGACGTCCTCCTCGCTGGCGAGATAGGAGTTGTGGGCCACACGCAGGAAGGCGTGGTTGTCGCCCGTCACTTCCAGCAGGCCGTTGACCTGCACGGGCACGTGCCGCGTCAGGCGCTGGGCCGTGACGTGCCAGACGAAATCACGCCGGCGCCGCAGCTCCACGTTCTCCACCTTCTCCTTGGCGGCGATCTCGGCCAGTTCGCTCATGTTCGAGCGCATGAGCTCGACGTAGTCGACTGCCTTGGGCTTGGTCTTGCGAGTGGCGGGCGGGAGGCTCTGCTCCAGCGCCTCGATCTCGCTCGCGGACAGGTCTGCCGGCAAGGCGTCGCTGTCGACGCGCACCTCCTCGAGCACCGCCGTGGCGGGCCCGCCACCACCACCACCACCACCACCACCCGAGTAGCCGCCCCCGGAGCTCGGGCCTCCGAAGTTGCGGAATCTCTTCCTCTTCTGCCAATTGCGTTTCTTCGACATGGGTTCCTGGCTCTTGTGCACCTACTTCGGGCGCAGTCTGGGGAGCAGCAGTCTGGGGAGGAATCGAGCGACGGCCTCCTCGAGCTCGAGGAGGCCTTGGTTGTTGGAAAGGACGTGGTGTGCGCGCTTCTTCTTCTCGGACAGCGGGAGCTGCGTGGCCTCGCGGCGAGCGACCTCGCCGCTCTTCCAACCGCGATCGCGCTGCGCTCGCCGTTCGCGCTCCTCGTCGTGGACGTCCACGAAGACGAGCACGTCGCACAGCCGGGCGAGACCGTGCTCTGCGTCGTTCTCGAGCAGCAGCGGGACGTCCAGGACGATCCGGGGGGCTCCGGCCGCCCGCGCTGCGCTCAAGCGCTCACGGATCCTGTCACGAACGAGCGGGTGGGTCCAGCCCTCGAGCTCGGCCCGCAGGTCATCGCCCCGCTCGGGATCGAAGACGAGCCGTGCCAGCAGGCTGCGGTCGGGGCGCCCGTCCGGGCCGATGGCTGCGGCCCCGAAGCGAGCCCGCACGCGCTCGAGCACGGCCGGGGACTCCAGCGCCTCGCGGGCCAACGCGTCGGCCGAGATCACGATCCCCTGCGCTCCGGAAAGCAGGCGCGCCACCGTGGACTTGCCCGAGGCGATCCCGCCCAGGACCCCCAGGATCAGGGGCCCGGCAGGCAGCGGAGGGTCGCTCGGGGGCCCAGGCTCGGGCATCTCCATCGGGTAGATTCGTCTCCCTTTTCGTCCCTGCTCGCGGCCGCTGACGCCATCGCGTGCGAAACCCGTGCGGAGGGCCAGGGTAGAGGTGGCGCGGCGCAGCGCCTCGTTCGCGAGACGCGGGCTCCGTCGACGAATCGGAGAGTACGGCTCCCCATCGCGCGGTCAAGGGCGCGAAATCCCATGCGAACCTTGCGGAAACCGCGCAGCCTGGGGTATCACGTCGCGCTCTCCACCCCCTGCCGAAGAGCCCCGCTGGGCCGGAGACGTCGAACCCGGGGCCGTTCCACATTCGCTAGTCACTCTTCCTCCCCTGGGAAGTCCCGTATGGTGCGCAGTAACGCTGGGAAGGCCCGCATCGGCATCGTCTGGATGGTCGTGGTCGGGATCCTGTTCCTGATCGCCGCCACCCTGGCATTCGTCACCCAAAGCGACCTCGAGACCGAGAAGGGCCGCGTGACGACTGCCGAGGTCCAGCTGGCCGAGAAGGTCGCCGAGGTCGCCAAGCTGGTCGAAGAACGCCGCAACCTCTCGATCGTCCTGGGCTGGTACGTGCGCGACTCGGACAGCGCCGCACAGGCCGATCCGGAGGCCGCGCGCAAGGCCCTGGAGGACCTGAAGGGCACCTTCCCCGACATCGGGGCGGCCGAGAAGGACTTCGAGAAAGCGCTGGAGAAGATCGTGGCGGCCTACGACCAGCGCGGCGGCAAGCTGGCCGAGCTCGAGACGCGCATCAAGGGCCTCGAGAGCGAGCTCTCGGCCGCCCAGGCCGCGACAGCCCAGATCGGCGCCGACAAGGACTCGACCATCGCAGGCTTGCGCCAGCAGATGGCCGACGAGCAGAAGAACGCCGAGCAGAACAAGCAGGAGCTCGAGAGTCGCCTGGAACAAGCGCGCGGACAGGTGGCCGAGCGCGACGGCGAGGTACGCAAGACGCGCGAGGACGCCGGCGCCGACAAGCGCCGCGCCGAACAGCAGAAGGCGATCGACGACGCGCGCATCGCCCAGCTGGCGCGCGACACGGCCTTCGCCAAGGATCCGCACTCGACCCAGCCCGATGGCCGCATCCTCGAGGTCTCGGATCGGCTCGGCACGGGCTGGATCGACATCGGCGCGAACCAGCGCATCGTGCGCGGGATCGTCTTCGAGGTGCGCTCCGGCCGCCCGGGCGAGAAGGCGGTCAAGGCCTTGGCCGAGGTCACCTCGGTCAAGGGCAATTCGGCCGAGGTGTACTTCTCGAGCGTGGCCGATCGCTTCAACCCGCCGGTCGCGGGCGACCTGATCGCGAACCGGCTGTACGACCCGGTCGGAGGTCGCAACGCCGTCCTGGTGGGGCGCTTCTCGGGCACTTACAACGAGCAGGATCTCAAGGTCCTGCTGGGCAAGATGGGCATCGTCGTGCAGGACAGAGTCGACAAGACGACGCACTTCCTGATCGTGGGCTCCGAGCTGTGGAACGATCCCGCCACGGGCGAGCCGCTGGCGGAACCGGTGCAACCTGCCGACCTCGCGGAGTACAAGCAAGGCGAGTCGCTCGGCGTGCAGGTCGTGCCGTTGCAGGACATCCGCGAGTACTTCCGCCTGGGCGCCGGCCAGTAGGCCACGCTCGAAGCCGCGCGCGAGCCGGTGGCCCGGGAGGGTCGCTGGCTCGTGGCGTCTCGGGCGGCAGCCAAGAAGAATAAGATCAGCGGATGGCCGCCACAGCCGGGCCCCCGGCCG
>JANOGB010000365.1:0-5314 GCA_031413955.1 Planctomycetota bacterium
GCATGACGGTCGAGCAGATGGCCGTGCGCCCGCTGTTCGGCATGAAGCTCTCGGCGCGACCCAAGAGCGGCAAGTCGCGTGCGACCCAGATGCAGGCCCTGCGCTTCGCCTTCGAGGACCTGAAGCACTACCTCGAGGATCTGGTCGAGAAAGAGAAGGACGAGCAGGGCTATGCCAAGCGCGAGGCATTGTTCCAGGGGCGGGACCTCGAGGCCGAGAAGGCCCAGGGACGGCCCATGAACAGCACCGGCTGGAAGGTCGCGGATCTCGAGCTCATTCCGCGCGGTGCGCTCGAAGAGCGCTACGCGCCCCTGCTCGAGCTGCTGGAGGGGCGCTACACGGTCTTCTTCCACTGCAGCGATCCGCTCGACGTCGCGCACGCGCTCGAGATCGCACGCGGGAACGGGCTCCTGCCGAAGACCGTGCTCGTGATCGAGGAAGACTGCTGGAAGGCGGCCGACCTGATCGCCGAGGCCGGTGTGCCCGTCGTGCTGGAAGGCACGCTGGTCGACGTGCAGCGCGATCCGATCACGGGCGCGGAGATCGAGACCTTCACGCCCGCCGTGCTGCACGAGAAGGGCGTGCGCTTCGCGCTCTCCTCCGAAGACCCCAACACGCGCGCGCCGGCCTACCAGGCGGCGCTCGCCATCGGCCGCGGCCTGGAGCGCAGCGTCGCGCTCGACGCGGTGACGAAGGTGCCGGCCGAGATCCTGGGCCTCGGCACGGAGGTCGGCTCGCTGGAGAAGGGCAAGCTCGGCAACGTGCTCCTCTTCTCGGGCGATCCGCTGTCGATCACCTCGTGGGTCGAACACGTCGTCATCGAGGGCAAGCCGGTCTACGAGCGCTCCAAGGACTTGCGCAACAAGCACCTGCTCACGGGTGTGCAGCCCGCAGGAACGGCCCCGCCCAGCGCCGTGGACGCGAGCAAGGATCCCGAGCACGAGGACGCCGCGACCACGGAAGGCAAGGACGAGAAGAAGGAAAGCGGCGCCGAGGACGACGCGCAGGACGAGAAGGAAGACGAGAAGCAAGACGAGAAGGACGAGAAGCAGGAGAACGGCGGTCGATGAGAGCACGCACCCTCGCTCTCGCGCTGCTCGCGTCGCCTGCGCTGCTCGCGCCTCTCCACGGTGGCGACGACGAAGGTGGTCGCGGAGCGCCCGAGAACCGCGGCTTCCTCGCCGTGCGCGCCGGGACCATCCACCTGGTCGAGGAAGGACGCGTGCTGCGCCACGGCACGATCCTGATCAAGGGCGGCAAGATCCAGGCCCTCGGCAACGAGCTCGAGATCCCGCCCGACGCCGAGCTGGTCGACTACGGGCCGGACGTGGTCATCGTTCCCGGTCTGGTGGCCGCCTTCAGCTCCTACGCGCTGGGTTTTCCCGGCGAGCGCACGGCGGATCCCGCGCTCTCGGCCCTGGACGGCTTCGACACCTTCCGCGTCTACGGCGATGCGCTCGCGGGCGGTGTCACGAGCGCCTACCTCACGCCGGCCGAGAATCGCCTGATCGCGGGCACCGGCGCGGTGGTCAAGCTGGCCGGAGAGCGCGAGGCGGGGCGCGTACTCAACGCCATGGCCGCGCTGCACGGCGCGATCGACGCGAGCGCGCGCGCGACGCCCGGGTACTGGGAGCCGCCCATCCCGGTCATGGTGGACGTCGGGCTCGGCTACGCGCGGCCGCAACTCCCGCGCACGACCATGGGCGCGATCGTGGCGCTGGGCGAGCTCCTCGACGCTGCCGCACAGCCTGACGACCCGGCCTTCGCGGCCGAGTACGGCCGGCATGCGGGTCCCGCGCTCGCGCGCGCCCTCGCCGCCAAGGTACCGCTGCGCCTCAGTGCCGTGGACGGAGCGGAGATCCGCGCGCTGCTCGAGTTCGCGGCCCAGCGTCACGTGCCGCTGATCCTGGATCGCGCCGATGCGGCCGGCGAGCTCGCGACCGAGATCGCCGCCGCCGGCGTGCCGGTCATCTATCGCCTCCCGTACTGGCCCAACGCATCGTCCTTCGACCGCGGCAAGGGCGAGGACGATCGCTGGCTCACGCTGGACGTGCCCGCCAAGCTGGCCAAGGCCGGCGCGCGCGTGGCCATCACCGGTAACGCACCGCGCGAGCTGCTCTTCGCCGCGCGGCTGGCCTCGCGTGGTGGCCTCGACCCGGCCGTTGCGCTACGCGCGATCACGCTCACGCCGGCCGAGATCCTGGGCGTGGCCGAGCGTGTCGGCAGCCTGCGCGAGGGCAAGGACGCCGACCTGTGCGTGCTCAACGGCGATCCGCTCGCGCCTGGCGCGAGCGTGCTCGCGACGTGGGTCGCGGGCGAGCTCGTGTGGAAGGCCCCCAGGAGGGACTCCGACGAGGACGGGAAAGGCGAGCGTGCCACGGTGATCGAAGTGGCCGAGCTCCACGTGGGCGACGGACAGGTCCTGCGCCCCGGAGAGCTCTTGATGCAGGGCGGCCGCATCCGCGAGGTCGGCGCGAGCGTTTCCCATCCCCTCGGCGCGACCGTCGTGCGCGGCCGGAGCTGCATGCCGGGCATGATCGACGCCTTCGGGCATCTCGGCCTGGAGGGTTCGCGCAAGGTGCCGGGCACGGATTACTCCCTGGCCACGCTCGTCGAGCCCGGCGACGAAATCGATCGCCGCGTGGCGCTCGAGGGCATCACCACGGTGGTGCTCACGCCGCGCGGTGTGAGCGACAGCGGCGCGCCCGTCATGGCCTACAAGCCGGCCGCGAGCGCTTTCGAGCAGCAGGTCGTCGGCGATCCGGTGGCATTGCGCTTGCGCTGGGAGGACACGAATCGCCTGAAGTCGGGCGAGAACGTGCGCGCCCTCCTGACCAAAGCCAAGGAGTACCGCGCCAAGTGGAGCGAGTACGAGCAGGCGCTCGCCAAGTGGACGCCGCCCGTCGAGGCTCCGGAACAAGCGAGCGAGGAGAAGAAGGAAGGCGAGGAGAAGGCGGCGGAGGGCAAGGAAGGCGAGAAGACCGACGAGAGCAAAGATCCGAAGACCGACGAGAAGAAGGACGAGAAGGCGGCCACCGACAAGGACAAGGACGACAAGAAGGAAGACTCCAAGTCGAAGAAGAAGAAGAAGAAGGACGAGCCCGAGGAGCTCGAGCCCGATCCGATCACGGGGTTGTGGCAGGCCGAGAGCGTTCCTCCCGCTGCCGCCACTCCGGCTGCCACCAATCCCGTTCCGCTCAGGCTGCGCGCCAAGCTCGCGAAGCCGGGTGAGAGCGCCGCGCTCGAGGGCAACCTGCGTTGCGACGCGGCTTCCAGCACCTTGGTCGAGATCGAGGGCTGGTTCGACCGCGAGAAACGCACGCTGCAGGTCTCCGGGCTCGGCAGTGGCGGCTGGATCGAGCTCACGGGCGAGCTGAAGGAAGGCAAGCTCGTGGGCAAGCTGAAGGCGGCCGGCAAGGAGCTCGAAGCGACGCTCGAGCGCGTTTCCAAGGACTACGTGGTGGCCAAGCGCCCCGAACGCGCGCCAAAGAAAGAGGAGACGGCCCAGTCGCCGAAGGGCAAGCCCAAGGAACCCAAGCGCGACGAAAAGCTCGAGCCACTGCGGCGCGCCATGGACGGCAAGGCCGCGCTCGTGATCGAGGTCAACCGCGCGCTCGACATCGTGCCCTGCGTGCTGGCCTGCGCGGAGGTCGGCATCAAGCCGATCCTGCACGGCGCCGGCGAAGCCCACCTGGTGCTGGAGGAGATCGCCGGCAAGGTCGCGGGCGTCCTGCTGGGGCCGTCCGTCGTCGCGGGCGCAGCCAAGCACGGCACCGACTACCGCACGCCCTACGCCGACCTGCAGAACGCCGGAATCCGCGTGGCCTTCCAGTCCGAGGCGGAAGAGGGCGCGATCGATCTGTCGTTGCGCGCCGCCTTCGCGATCGCGAACGGCATGAGCCCGGCGGGCGCGCTGCGCGCCCTGACCTCCGACGCCGCCGCGATGATGGCCATCGACGCGCGCGTCGGGCGGCTCGCCAGCGGTCTGGATGCGGACGTGCTCTTGCTCGACGGAGCACCCCTCGAACCCGGCACGAGCGTCCTGCGCGCGTGGGTCAACGGAGAGGAAGTGGAGAGGCCATGATTTCGTCCGTGCTCCTTCTTGCGCTCGCTCTTTCCGGCGACACCAGCGACGAATCCGGCGCCGTCGGCGGCTCGGGCCTGGCGCTCTTCGCCGCCAAGGTCCTGGCCTGCCCTTACGACGGCCGCCAGGTGGTCGATCGCGCCGTCGTGCTGATCAAGGACGGCAAGATCCAGGCGCTCGGCGAGCGCGGCGAGCTGGACGTTCCTGTCGGCTACGAGGTGCTGGACCTCGGCGACGCCTGGCTCACGCCGGGCTTCATCGATCTGCACTGCCACGCGGCCGGCGCGAACCTGTTCGCCGGGGTCAACGACCTGAACGACATGGTCTACCTCGTGAATCCCGGCCTGCGCGCCTCGGCCGCGGTCGAGCCGTGGGTCTACGACATGCGCGTGGCGATCGCGGGCGGAGTCACGACCGTCTTGTACATCCCCGGCTCGGGCACGAACATCGGCGGCCAGGGCGTGCTCGTGAAGACGGCCTTCAACTTCTACGAGGAGAACCTGGTGCGCGACCCGGGCTCGATGAAGCTCGCGCAGTGGGGCAACCCGGAGGCCTGGGGCCCGGGCGTCAGCATGTCGTTCGAGAACTGGAACACGCGCACCACGCTGAAGCGCGGCGTCGCCTACGCCAAGCGCTGGCTGGCCTACGAGCAGGGCAAGGGCCCGCAGCCGCGCCGCAACATCGAGTTCGACGTGTTCCAGGACCTCCTGGCGAACCAGATCGCGATCTCGGTGCACACGCAGGTGTACCAGGTCGTGCTCATGACGATCACCATGATCGCGGGCGAGTTCGACCTGCCGGTCTTCACCGATCACTCGGAGATCGGCGGCTGGCTGGCGGCACCGGAAGCCGTCAAGCACGGCGTGCCCGCGATCATCGGGCCGCGCACGCACGACCACAACTACCAGCGCGGCTTCATCAACTGGGCGCGCAACAAGCACGAGGGCACGATCGGCCTCGCCGCCGGCTGGCAGTCGCTCGGGATGAAGGACATCGGCTTCAACACCGACTCGCCCTTCATCCCCGAGGAAGAGCTGCCGGTGCAGGCCACGATGGGCGTGCGCTACGGCCTGGACGATTCCGGCCTGGCGGCCCTGCGCGGCCTGACGATCGTGCCGGCGCGCGCCGCCAAGATCGACGCACGCGTGGGCTCGATCGAGGCCGGCAAGGACGCGGACATCCTCGTGTGCGACGGCTACCCGGTCGATCCGCGCACGAGCGTGCGCATGG
>JANOGB010000366.1:0-8684 GCA_031413955.1 Planctomycetota bacterium
CGGCGGCTCCCTGGTCAAGTTGACCCAGCCCATCTCGCCACTCGACCGACGCATGAATCTGGGTCTGGCGGAGCCCACGACGAGTTCCACCTTGACAACCAGCGTGGACGAAGCCGGCCGCTTCCGCTTCGAGGGCGTCGCCGCCGGAACGTATGTGCTCGAGGCCTCGTCGCCCGGCTTCCTGAGTGGACGTATCGAGCCCCTACGCGTTCCGGAAGATGCGAGCGGAGACCTGGAGCTTCGCCTCGAACGCGGCCTCGTCGTCCACGGAAGAGTGCTCGACGAGAATGGAATCGCCGTGCCGGATGCCCGCGTCGCGCGCATCGCCTCCACCATGGCGTTGACCGCGAAGAGCAAGCAGGAGATCGCGGAGCAGGACGGCCTGGGAGTCGATGCGGAGGGCCGGTTTCAGCTCGGAGGGATGCGTGCGGAGGAGGGCGCCTTCCTGATCGCATCGGCTCCACAGCGCGTTGCGCGCGTCTTTGCGCTGGGAGTCACGTCCGAAGAGATGATCTGCCTGTTGCCGAGCGCGCACGTGTTGAAGGCGCAGATCCTCGCTCACGAGGGGCAGCCCGTGGCCGAAGCCTTCGCGCGCATCGAGCCCCTCCGCGTCGGGCCACCCTCGGAGAGCTGGGGCGGTCTGGTCTTCGATCGAGAGAGGCGGGCGGACGAACGCGGGCGCCTCGAACTCGATGGGCTCGCAGAAGGTCTCTACCGCGTGGTCGTTTCCTCGGCGGCGGGCCACCTGGAGCGCGAGGTATCCGTTCCCTGTTCTCCTCTGGAGCTGGTGCTCGCGCCCGCCGAGGCTCTGACCGTGCGGGTCGTCGATGGCCGTGGCCAGCCGGAGTCGAACCTGCGGGTCGAGCTCGCTCTGCCGATGCTCGGCGAGTCCGCAGCACCCTCCGCCGAGCGGACCCTGCGCGCCAGGACGGATGGGGAGGGTCGAGCCCTGTTCCACGATCTCCTGCGTGGCTTCTGGAACGTGCGCGTGTTGCGCGGGGACGCGACCCTTGTCGAAGAGACGCTCGAGATCACCAGCCTGCCGGCATCGGTGGAGTACACCGCCATCGATCCAGGCTCGTTGATCGTCCAGGTCGTGAATGGCTCCGGGCAGCCGCTCACGGGTGTTTGCGTGCGGCTCGCACGGGACGGGCGTGCCGGGAACCGTCGCGCCGCGTCCTCCGGCGAAGACAAGGTCACCGACGCGTTCGGTCGAGCCGCCTGGATCGGCGTCGCCGCAGGAGACTATCTCGTTTCCCACGAGACGCGGGACCTGGGCCGCATGCTGGGATCCGGGAATCGCGGCCGGTCGAAGGGCTCGAGAGTGCTCGTCAACGTGCTCCCGGGGACCACCCTGGGCGCGACCTTGACCCTGGCGGAGCCCACCCTGCGTGTCCAGGTCACCCGCAAGGGGCAGCCCGTTTCCCGAGCGCAGGTCAGCTATGCCACGACGGAGGACATGCCCGACCTCCTGACGGCCATGGCGATCGGGCTCCCCGTTGCCAATCCCACGGATGATGCCGGTTGGACCACTCTGGTCGTTTCCGAGCCCGGGGAGTACTTGGTCACCGTGCGCTCCTCACTCATGAGCCCGCTGACGAACCGCGTATGCCGGGTGGAGAAGGGCTCGGAGACGCTGGTCGTGGAGCTGGAAGCGGGGCTGGTCGCCGGAACGTGCTCGGTGCAGGGCGCGGCACCAGTCCACAGGGCCCAGGTGCACCTGATCCCCGCTTCGGAACGGGGAGACAGCGGCACGTTGCTCTTGAATGTGAGCTCGCCACTGCCGCTGCCCGACGACGCGCCTGGAAGGGGCATACGGGTCTACCTCGGTGAGACGACAACGTTCACGGATGCCCTCGGCGGCTTTCGCTTCGATGACGTTCCCGCCGGCGTCTACCATGTCGAGATCGGGCACCCGTCTTTCGCAACCTGGTCATCGAACCCGTTCCCCGTCGCGCAGAATGCGCGCGTCGACATGGGCGAGCTCTCGCTGGAGCCGACCTGTTCGCTCCACGGGAGAATCGAGTACGGCGCGCTGGCGGAAGCGGCCAAGGACCACCCGGTCATCGTCCGGCTCCTGACCCGGGAGCTCGACTCCGTCGCCATGTACACGGCCGAGGAGGATGGACGCTTCGAGTTCACGTCGCTGGCCCCCGGGCTCTACCAGCTCGCCGTCGAGGGCCACGATTTCTCGCACTCCGGAGAGGTCTTCGAGATCCTTCCGGAGAAGGCAAACTATCAGACCGTCAATGTCTCCAACTGAAAAAGGAAAGCTAATGAAGTCCAAATTCACCGCTTTGGCAGCCTGCTTGCTCCTCGGTGGGCTCGCCAGTCTGGCCTCGGCGCAAGTCTTCCCGCAACGCCGCTGCGGGGTTGTGGGAGGCGCTATTGTTTGCAACACCGCTGCGCAGTGCCACTGCATCTCCGGCCTGTCGAACGTGAGTCCGACGGTCACCGCGTCCTGGTGCCGGGACCGCGGCCCGACCTGCTAGAGTTTTTCGAGCGAGCTGGGTCCAACTCCAGTTGGACCCAGCTCACCTGCCTCCTCGTGAAGGCAGCCCATTTCGATCGGCTGCCGAATGAAGAGTGCAGTGCAGTTGCCAGCTGCGTACGTGCTGGGTCCGAGGTCGTCTCGGGCCCGGCGCTTTGTTGTTCGGGCCCCCCCCCGCACGGATCGTCCATGACCCTCTCGTCGCGACCGGCCTCACGAGGCAACCTTGCAGCCTGCGCAGCCCTGACGACCCAATGAAGGTCTACTCGGCGATCTCGCTCCTGCTCACCACGCCGTGGCTGGCGTTCGCCGCGGCATGCCAGCCGGAGCGAACGGCACGGGCCGACTACCTGATCGACTTGCGTGCGGCGGAGAGCGGCCTAGCGTTGGTCACCTTGCGCGTGACCGGGGCGCCGGCCTCGATCCACTTCGCGAGCAAGCTGAGCGACGAGCTGCTCGATCTCTCCGACTTCAGCATCACGGACGAAGACGAGCGCGCGGTGTCGTTCCGCTTCACGCCGGCGGCGGCGAGAGGCGGCGTCTCGAGCTACATCGCGAGCCCCGGGCGCGGGGCCGATGAGTTGACGGTGCGGTACAAGGTTCGGGCCGCTCGCTACTGGCCGAAGAGCGGCGCGCAGGAGCTGCGCCAGAACGGCGTGATTTGCGCGGATGGTGTGGCGCTCTCCTTGCCCGGCGCCCTGCTCTTCCCGTCTTGCGAGGTCGCGGAGACTCGCCTCGCTTTCGAGCTGCCCCAAGGATGGAAAGCCGCCGAGATCCCTCCGGCCACCATCTCCATGGCTGGATCCGACCTTTGGCGCACCGCGCTCGTTGCGGGGGAGTGCCGCACGCTGCGCGCGCCGATCGCGCCGCGGATCGAACTCTCGGTGTTCGGAGCGGCGCCCGAGGGCGGGGAGGCCATCGTCGCCAAGATCGTCCACGAACTCGCTCGCGTCCTCGGCGAGCCGGCGGTTCCCTTGCACGTGATCCTGGCTCCGTGGGCCCGAGGCAACCTGCCCGTGGAGCTGCCTGGGGAACTCCAGCCCGCGATCGTGGACCTGCGCAGCACCGATCCGGAGAGCTTGCGCAGCCTGGTGCGAGCTCTGGTTTCGCGCTGGTTCGGGCGGACGCCTGCCGAGATCGAGGGTGAGTCCTCGCCCGAGAGCTGGTTCCCGCTCGGGCTGGTCGAGTATCTCGCTCTGACCTTGCCCGTGGAGCTCGCTCTCGTCCAGCGCGACTTCACTGCCAGCATCGAATGGGCCTGGATGCGCAACAATCGCAAGGTCAGCATGGTCACCCGGGCGGAGGACGCGATCGAGCACAAGCTGGTGCGCAGGGAGATGGCCACGGCCCTGGTGCACGAACTCGCGCGCATCCTGCCGGAGAAGGATTTCGAGCGCGCCTTGCTCGACTTTGATGGGACCCGCTACCCAGCCTTCGAATCCGCCGAGGCGGCCAAGAGCTTTGCTTCCTTCCTGGAGACGAATCTCCGGGATGGCGCCAACCTCTCCTTCGAGGGTGACTGGCAGATCGATCTCGAGCACCGCCCCCACAGCCGGCCGTCCTCCGCGCGCGTGGAGAAACTGCTGAAGATCGCCTTCACCTCGGACACCGAAGGCTTCATCGAGGGGTGCGGCTGCAAACTGGCGCAATCCGGGGGCATCGCCCATCGCGCGGAGGCGTTGCGGGCCCTGCGTGCAAAGGAATCCCAGCTGCTGGTTCTCGATCTCGGCAATTTCAGTCCCATCAAGGCGGGGCGTGCGCGACTCGACGCGCTCATGACCGAGGAGTACCGCTTCTACCTTTCCTCGATGGGCGACATGAACTACGACGCCGCCTGTGTGGGGCCTGGCGAGCTCTATTCGGGCTCCACGGCCTTGCGCGAGGCGAGCGAGGGGCGGACACCCTTCCTTGGCCTGGGTATCGAGGTCGAGAACGAGGCTCCGTTCGCCGCCCACGTCGTCTTGAACAAGAACGGCCTGCGCATCGGGGTCATCGGCTACTCCGAGCTCCTGGAGCCCGGGCTCCTCTACCAGGCCAAGGAGCGGAACATGGCCGGGGTGAGCTTCCCGATCTTGCCGGAAGTGCTGGCCACCCGTGTCCGCGAGCTGCGCCCTGATGTGGACGTCTTGATCGTCGCCGGGAGGATGCAGCCGCGGACGCTGCGCGTGTTGTGCGCGAGCGAGCTGGGTGTCGACCTGGTCCTGCTCGGCGGCTACGACGGATACCGGTTCCTGCCAGGTGGACCGGTCGGGTTCCTGAACGACACCGCGGTGGCCTGCCATCAGATCCAAGGCTACGGATACAGCTTGTTGACCCTGTACCTCTCCAAGCAGGGGGCGCTGGAAGTCCAGCTCGACACGCAGTTCCTGAAGCGAGACGATCCCATCCACCCCGACATGCAGCGGCGCATCGACCGCCTCTATCGCGAGATCGGGAACCGGCGTGACTTGCTGGCCGACATGGAGCCCCTGTTCGCCTGGGACACCTGGCAACGCGATGCGTACGTCGGCGCCGACGCATGCCGGGAATGCCACGCCGATCAGCACGCCCAGTGGTCGCAGACCCCTCACGCTCGGGCGATGGAAACGCTGGTCGCGGCAGGCCGCCAGAACTCTCCGAAGTGCGTGCAGTGCCACGTCGTCGGCTTCGAGAAGGAGAGCGGATACCGCATGTCCGGCTCGACCCCGCACCTCGCCGATGTGCAGTGCGAGATCTGCCACGGAGCCGGGGCCGAGCACGTGCGGACTCGAGCTGCGGCCGACATCCGCCGGTCGCCGCCGGCACGCTTGTGCTTCGAGTGCCACGACCAGGAGCACGCCGAGAGCTTCGCCGAGCGCCTGGATTCGGCGCTCGAGTCCGTCAGGCACTAAGGGCTCGCGCAAGAATTAGTTGGACGTTTCGGCGAGCCATCGCCGTCGATGGCAAGGCGCGCCGACGCAGGCAACCTGGCTGGTTTCCGAGGAGGCGCAACGCCGCCAGCGACGGCGAGGGCCGGCGAAACGTCCAACTTATTCTTGCGCGGGCCCTAAGCCCAGCTGATTCACGGAGCCTCGGCTGCAACGTCGCGACTGGCCGCATCTGCAGCCCTTCGCTCCCTGCGAGTCCTCACCAACCCGGTGAAGGGTTGGTTCCGGTCCTCTCGGTCGCGAATCGCTGCAGCTGCGGCCATTCGCGACGTTTCGCTCGAGGCCCCGTGAATGAGCTGGGCTGAGCGCACCCTCTCTGGCAGCCCGAGCGCGGGCTTCGTTGGCGACTCGGGCTCGACGACCTTCTCGGTTCCATGTCTCCGAGCCCGCCGGGCTCAAGCGCGGTCCCTTTCCCAGTCGAGAGACCCTCTTCCGGAGACCGCGCTTCCTCGCACCCATGCAGGTACTGTCCAGACACGAACCGGTACGTGCCGGGTTCTCGCTGGTCGACGTGTGCGTTTCGATTGCCATCCTGGCCATCGGACTCGGGACGCTGGTGGGAAGCGTTTTTTGGGCCACACGTCTCGAACTGGTGAACGAGGAAACCGCCAGCGCCAGCCAGCGCGTGCGCGCCCTGCTCGAGGGCATGAATGCGATGCCCATCGGGGAGGTGTACGCGGCGTACAACGCGGATCCCGACGACGATCCGGACAAGGCGCGTGACTACCTGGCCGAGCTCGCGGTCGAGGACCCGCTCCTGGTCGTGGGCAAGAAGGGCGCGCCCGTCGTCAGCGTGAGCTTCCCGGCGGACCCCGAGAACGAGCTGCTCGAGAACCGCTTGACTGTCTCGTTGCGGCTCGAATGGGAGGGGGCCTCGGGACCTCGGGCGGTCGAGATGAGCACGCTGCTCAGGAATCGATGATGGCCCGGGTCGTACACGCTCGGCCGTGCTCGGGCTACACCACCGTGGAGGTGCTGCTCGGAGCTGCCTTGATGGCGAGCATGCTGCTGGTTGCGGGGCTCGCGACCCAGCGTTGCATGGCGATGTTCCGCCAGCACAGGGCATCCGAAGCGGTGAGCTCGAGCGCGAGTCGCCTCCTGCAGCGCGTGGCCTCCGAGCTGGCGTTCGCGCGCCGCTCCTCGCTCCAGCCCGCCACGCTCGAGACGCAGGGCGCGAGCACGCTGCTCTTCCAGCGCAGCCTGGGCGTGGAGAAAGGCGAGGTCCAGTGGAGTCCGCCGCTCACGCTCCGCTGGGAAAGGGAACCGGGCGAGCTCGACGACGGCCTGGACAATGATGGAAACGGCCTGATCGACGAAGGGCAGCTGCTGTGGATCGAGAGCGAGGGCCTGGCCGAGGAGCGCAGGGTCGTGTTCGGCCACGGTCTGTGCGAGTTCCTGCCGGGCGAGACCTTCGACGGTGTCGACGAGGACGGCGATGGCTTGATCGACGAGCGCGGACTGTGCTTCTCCGCCGAGGGCAACGTGCTCACGATCCGCCTCGGCGTGCAAGGGCGTACACCCACCGACACCATCCTCACCAGGGTCGTCGAGACCTCGGTGTTCGTCCGCAACTAGCTCCACCAGAGAACCACCATGAGGCGCTGTTTCCAACAGGCACCGGGGGCTCGCAGAGGCAATGCCACCGTCCTGGCCGTGATGATCCTGTTCGTCATCGGCAGCCTGGCCGCGGTCGTGTTGACCGTCACGCAGCGGCACAGCGCCGAGGTCTCGGCCCTCACCGACCAGAATCGAGCCTTCTTCGTGGCCCAGGCCGGAGTGAACGAGGTCCTGGCCCAGCTGGAGGCCGGAGACCTGGAGCTGAAGGAAGGGGAGGAGCTCCTGATCGGAAACCAGGACGAGCCCCTGCAAGTCTCCGGTGGCCGGTACTGGGTCGAGGTGGAGCGGGACGAAGATTCGGTCTTCACGCTGACGGCCCAGGCGCGGGCCGGGCTCCAGGAGCGGGCCATCGAGGTCGTGGTGGAGCAACTGACGATCGGCGTCTACCGCAACGGCATCTTCGCAGGCAACAGTTCCAACGACCCGGCCTACACGCTCGAGCTGGGTGGGTCGCTGATCCAGGCCGACCAGGTCTACGGCGACGTCTACAGCGGCGGCGACGTGGAGGTCGACGGCGACGCCGAAGTCTTCGGCACGATCCGCGCCCTGGGCTCCGTGACGGGCAAGGGCTCGGTCTCCGCCGAGACTGGCAAGAAGCAGGGCATTCCCGACATCGCAGGGATGAACTACGCCACCACGGCCGACATCCTCGTGGCCAAGGAGTTCGCGGACGACGAGAAGTACGAGTCGAACGCTGCCGGTGGCTCGGCGTGGCAGGTCGGGGAATCCAATCCCGCTCACATCTTCCGCAAGAACCCGAGCGACCGCACCAGCGAGACCACCGGGACGGCGAAGGACGATTACTTTCTCGAGGATCCCTACGAGCCCCTGCGCAGCGACAGCAAGTCGGACGGCTCCGACGCCTATCCGATCACGCTCTCGGGCATCGATGGCGAGTCCGGGAAGGACTCCAACCGGAAGGTCTTCTTCATCGACGGCAACCTCTGGATCCACAACACCAAGACCATGTCGTTCAAGTTCGCGAACCACGAGGCGAACGGCGTCCAGGTCACCTTCGTCGTCAAGGGCAACATCTACATCTCGGACAACCTCTACTACTCGAACAACTCGACGGACGGTGTGGCCTTCATCGCGATGAAGGACTCGGGCGTGCCGGACAGCGGGAACATCTTCTTCGGAGACCCCCGCTTCGGGACCCTCGAGCGCATGTACGCCTACCTGTATGCCGAGAACAACTTCCACGACGTCAACCTCAGCGCGACCGGCTCGGCCAGGGTCGAGCTGTACGGCAACATGACGGCCGGCAACCAGGTCAAGATCAAGCGCGACTACGCGACCACGGTCGATGGCAAGACCGTCCTGCAGCACTCCAAGCTGGCGGTCGACTTCGACGAGCGCGTGGCGAATGGCGAGTTGCTGCTGCCGGGGTTGCCACGTGCAGCCGCGGACGCAGAGGGCAAGTTCGAGGTTCTCTCCTGGCGTGAGTCCGAACACGAATGAGCTCGGACTTCGTGTCAGGAGCGGCTCTGGCGTTGTGCTTGGCCGTCCCGTGGGCGCCGCAGGAGAACGCCATCCAGGATCCCGGCATGGAAGAGGTGCGCGAGGTGCTGCAGCGCCGATCTCGGATGGACGGGCGCATGCCGGCCGAGCTCGTGGCCGGGCTGGCCGCACTGGGGCCGGACTCGGTTCCGACGCTGTACGGGTTGGTC
>JANOGB010000367.1:0-3813 GCA_031413955.1 Planctomycetota bacterium
TACGAGGCGCTGGCCGAGTACACGGTCAGCGTAAAGGGCGACGAGCCTGAGTCCGCGATCCAGCCGGACGGAAACCCTGCGCCCCACCTTGAGGTTGGAGAGGTGGCTGACCAAGCTCCGCGTCGAGCGCGAGCAGCTCGAACCCAACTTCCTCAAGCGGCTCTATCGAGGGCTTGCCTCCGGCGTCAAGACGGCGGCGAGCAAGATCCGGGCGCTCCTGCATCTGGGCGACCGCCTCATCCTCGTCGGCCTGGACCAGCCGGATCCGCGGTTGCCCTGGCTCAAGCTGCACGAGGTCGGACACTTCTATCTGCCATGGCAGCGCGACATCTACAGCGTCACTGAGGACTGCAAGCACTCGCTCGAACCGACGGTCACCGAGCAGTTCGAGCACGAAGCCAACCTCTTCGCGGCTGAGGTGCTCTTCCAGGGCGAGTGTTTCCAGCGGGACGCCCGGGACCTCGAGTTCGGCATCATGGCGCCCGTAAGGCTCAAGGAACGCTACGGCGCCTCGATTTACGCTTGCGTTTGGCGCTACGTCTCCACACACCCGCGCGCCTGCGCAGTCATCGTGCTCGAGAAGGAACGGCTCGATCCGGTGCTCGGTCCGCTCTGGCCGTTCAAGCGCTTCATCGCCTCGCCGAAGTTCCGGGCAGAGTTCGGCGCGCCGAGCCTGCCGGAGTTCTTCACCGTCGGCGACGGACCAGTGGGAGAGATGTTGCCGCGCGGCAAGCAGCGATTCATGCGGCGTCGGGACTTTCCGTGGCGCGACCGCAACGGGGAAGACCAACAGGTGCTGGCCGAGGCCTTCTACACCGGCCAGAACGTGTTCCTGCTCGTGTTCCCCAGCAAGGCGCTCGCCCGCGTGGTGCTCACGCCCTAGCCGGCGCGCCCGAGTCCGGGTCGCATGGCGGGTGGCGAGGAAGAGAGGTGCTAGATATTGTGCGCACCGCTTCCTATAGTGCGCTGGGGCTGAGGCGGACGCTCTGCGGCGCAGTGCCGCACAGGTCCCACTCGGTCGCCAAGCACCTTCCCGCGAGGCCAAGCCCTATGACTACTCCCCCCTCCACCCCCGGTAGCGACCCCGAGATTGACGAGATCGACCTCGAGGAGCACACCAAGTCCGGACACCTTCACGTGCCGCTTGCCAAGCGCTACCGCATCACGATCGATCGCACGAAGTACACCGTGAGCGTGTCGGAGATGAGCGGAACGGAGATCCTCAAGCTCGCCGGCCACACGCCTCAGAGCCACAAGCTGTTCCAGAAGCTTCGCGGCGGCCGGCCAGAGCCGGTCGCTCCCGACGAGATCGTGAGCTTCCGCAAGCCCGGCATCGAGCGCTTCCAGACCATTCCGATCGACCCCGGCGAGGGCATCGAGCCACGCAGGCAGTTCGACCTTCCAGCGGAGGACGTGCAGGCGCTCGCCGTGCTGGAGGGCATCTGGGAGACGGTGAGGGACGGCGAGCAGCGTCTCGTCTTCCTCCACGATTTCCCGACCGACCCGCGCTACGACCACGAGAATGTGCTCGCGGCGCTCCAGCTGCCCGCCGGCTACGCCGACAGCCAGATCGACATGGTGTACTTCTGCCCGCCCATTTCGCGGCGCGACGGTAAGGACATCCCGGCCACCGGCGGCCGCGTGATCTTCGACCAGAAGACATTCCAGCAGTGGTCGCGTCACCGCACGCCGGCAAACCCTTGGCGGCCGGGCGTCGATGGCATCGGAACCCACCTGCTCATGGTGGAGGACTGGCTCAAGCGCGAATTCACCAAGAACTGAAGCCGCCATGCCAGCCAAGCTCCGACTCACCGGCCGGCAACACGAGATCCTTCGCCGTCACCTGTTTCCGGGCGACGGCAAGGAGGCCGTCGCACTCTGCTTGTGCGGACACCGGCGCGGAGAGGACATGATCCTGTGCGTGCGTTCCATGCACCCGATCCCCCATGAGGCCTGCTCGGTCCGCACTTCTGAGGCCGTGGTCTGGTCGACCGACAGCCTGCCGGCGCTCCTCGAAGAGGCGGCCCGGCGCGGCCACGCGGTCCTCAAGGTCCACTCGCACCCGCAGAGTTACGACCAGTTCTCGACTCGCGATGCCCTGTCTGATCGCACCGTCTTCGCCTCCGTCTACGGCTGGGTTGACGGGCCAGGACCCCACGCTTCCGCGGTCATGCTCCCGGACGGCCGCATGTTCGGCCGTATCATCACTCCTGAAGGAGGCTTCGAGCCGCTCGCCTCGATCGCGGTGGCCGGAAGCGAGCTGCGAATCTGGCGAGCTGGCCCAGAGGACGAGGTGGTACCGGGGTTCATGCTTCGCCACCGACAGCTTTTCGGCGAAGGCACCAGTCGGCTGCTGCGCAACCTGTCAGTGGCCATCGTGGGCGCCTCTGGCTCCGGCAGCCCCATGTTCGAGCTCGCTGTGCGGCTGGGGATTGGCCGGATCGTGCTCGTTGACCCAAAACTCGTCGACGAGAAGAACCTCAACCGTATGATCAACGTGACGCGGGAGGACATCGGCAAGCCCAAAGTCACGGTGCTGGCGGCGGCAGCAGAACGCATCGGGCTGGGGACAGAGATCGTGCCGGTGCCGAAGTCGATCGCCACTGCGTCAGCGGTGCGCGCGGTCGCAGGTTGCGACGTCATCCTCGGCTGCGTGGACTCCGCCGAGGCGCGGCACATCATGAGCCGCATCGCCACCTTCTACTGCATGCCCTACATCGACGTCGGCGTGCGGATTAACGCCGACGGCGCTGGCGGGGTGAACCAGATCTGCGGCGCCGTCCACTACCTGCAGCCCGCCCGGTCGAGCTTGCTCAGCCGTGGCGCCTATTCCATGGAGGACGTGCGGGCCGAGGAACTCCGCCGCACTGATCCAGAGCGGTACCAGGACCAGCTCGACGACGGCTACATCACGGGTGTGCGCGTGGACCGGCCAGCGGTCATCCACCTCAACACCCTGGTCGCGAGCCTCGGGATGAACGAGCTGCTCGCTCGGCTGCACCCGTTCCGGCTCGGCTCCAATGATGAGTTCTGGGTTACCCGCATCTCTCTCACCGGAGGCCTAATCAGCGAGGACTTCACACCGGAACCGCCGCCCTGCGCGCTCCTCGCGCACCACGTTGGCAAAGGCGACGTGCGACCCCTCCTCGACCTGCCCGAGATTCACGAGGACGATGTCTAACGTGGTCCGGCGGGCGGCGGCGAAGGTGCTGTCGTTTTTCACACGTAAGAAGCCGAAGTCAGCAGCCGACGCTCCCCGGCAAACGGTGACCGGCGCTGACATTCCGGAAGTGCTCGACGAGCGCACGCTCTACCTAGCCGGGGAGGGCGGCGAGCTCTGGTTTGCAGCACTTCGCTGCCCGTGTGGATGCGGCGATACGATTCATCTCAGCCTGCTGACGAGTGATCGGCCATCGTGGTCCCTTGAGTTCGCACGCAAGGGGCTCGCCAGTCTTCATCCCTCGATCTGGCGGCGACACGGCTGTCGTAGTCATTTCTGGTTTGTGGATGGACGAGTGAATTGGGTCCTCCGCCGCGATCCACCCAAGAAACGGCGATAGCCATGGTACGCGCGGAGGAGCTAGGCGACCTGAACGTAGGTCTGTGACCGCGCGGACGCCGGGGACGCTGAGGCGGACAGATCGAGATCTTCAGGACTTCGAAGCCCCTCCCTCCCGACGACGTCTCACCGTCACGCCAGTGTTAAGAGCACGGCTACTACGGCTACTAGACTAGGCCCCCTCCCCTATGAACGGCTCTAACGCTCTAACCATTGGGGTCGGTACTCACCCACCCACCTCGGATGTCGAGGCC
>JANOGB010000368.1:0-46774 GCA_031413955.1 Planctomycetota bacterium
TCGGCTCGCGGGTGAGGGTCGATCGAGACGATGCGCGTGCGCAGCCCGTGGTCGCTGATCGCGCGCGCGGCGAAGCGTGTCGAGTTGCCCGAGCCGATCTCGAGGTACACGCGCGGGTTCGTGCGCGCGAGGAAGCCGTAGATCGCGAGCGCGTCCAGCGGCGGCAAGTACTCGTTGTCCCAGTGCGGGGTCCCGGGCGGCTCGGAGGCTTCGGGCCCAGCACGGATCCTGCTCAGCGGCTCGCGCAGTTCAGCGAAACCGTCCAGCACCTCCGCCGCACGCGCGTTGCTCGCCTGCAAGAGATGGAAGAGCTGGTGGATGCCGAGCGAGCGCAGCCACGGCCGGGTCTTGCGCGCGTAGGGGTAGTCGAACTCCACGATCGTCAGTCGTCTTCCGATTCTTCCTCGGGCGTGAACTCGAGCACCAGGTCTTCGTCGCCTTCCTGGCCGAGCTCGAAGGCGACCTCCTCGCCCTGCTGACCCCCGAGATAGATGTGCGCCGTGTACTTGCCCGGCGGCAGGTCCTCGAGCGAGAAGGTGCGGTCCGGCGGCTTGAGCTGGGTGCCGGAGGAGTTGCCGTCGGGGCCCTGGACCCACAGGTAGGAGAAACCAACCGGGCCCGTGCCGGCCGTGGCGGACTGCACGCGACCGGCGCACGGGACGGCGCGCTGCAGGCGCAGGAGCGCTGGCTCGGAGGAGCCGTCCGCGCTCACCTTCACCGTGCACGAGGCGCGCGTGAAGCCGTCCGCGCGCGCGTTCAGCTGGTACGAGCCGGGCTCGAATACGAGCAGCTCGACCTCACCCGCGGCGTTGGTCGCCACGGCTTCCCCCACGGATTCGCGCTCTTCGTCTTGGTCCATGTCTTCGCTCTCGAGCCGGGCCAGCACCTGCGCCGCGGGCACCGGCTCTCCGTCGGCATCCGCGACGACGCGCGCGCGCACGGTCAGGGGATAGAGGTCGAGGTCGACCTCGTGCACGGCGTCGGGCGTGAGCTCGACGGACTCCTGGTGGAGCTTCAGGTGGCGGGTCGTGCCGCCGCCGAGCGGCACGTCGCCCTCGATCCAGATGGACGTCGAGCCCTGGATCGAGAACGGCGGCGTCTCGAAACGACCGCGCTCGTCGGTCGTGACCTCCACGCTCTCGTTGCCGCCTACGTGCACCTCGGCGCCCGCCAGGCTGCGGCCCTCGAAGCGCACGCGGCCGACGACGCGCGCGGTCGCGCCGCGGCCCGTGGGCGTTAGGTCGATCACGAGCTCGGTCGTCTCGCCGTCCTGGATCTCGAACTCGCCGCGGTAGAGCGTCGGCGGCTCGAACTGCTCGCCGATCAGACCCAGCGGATCCTGCTGCAGGAAGCGATCCGTGAGCGTGACGCCGTACGTGCCCGGGGCGAGGTTCGCGGCGCGGAACTCGCCCGCGAGATCCGTCACGGCGAAACGCGGCAGGTGGAAGAACTCCAGGAAGTCGTCGGCCTCGCGGTACTCGAGCGTCAGCATGTACAGGCACGTCGGGACGGCTCCCCCCCAGTGCACGTGACCCGCCAGCGCGCCGCCGGCTTGCAGCTCGACGACCAGCGTCGAGACGTCCGGATCGAGCGCAGCCGAGTGGTCCCCGTGGCGCGGATGTTCCACCAGCAGCATCGTCTGCGCGGGAAAGAAGCCCTGGCTCGACGCCTCCGTCTCGTGCGCCGAGAGCGGCCCGAGCTGCGCGCGGCCGCCGGCGTCGGTCACCTGCACGCCGAGCTTCCGGAAACCCGAGCTCGCCGCGCGCAAGAGGCTCGCCCGCGCGCCCGCGATCGGCTCCCGCGTGGCCGCATCGAGCACGGAAAGCTCGATCCGGCGACCCTGCGGACAGACCAGCGTGACCTCGTTCTCGAGTCCGAAGCACTCCGTCTCGAGAAAACCCGGCGCACGGCCGACGACACGCGCGCTGACCTCGTAGCGTCCCGCGCCGAGGCCCGCGAGCGCGTACCGGCCCGGCTCGAACTCCGCGAAGGCCCCGCGCGGGCTCGCCGGCTTCGGCAGGAAGGCGAGCACGTCTGCGAAGCCCATGCTCGCGTCTGGCCGGCGCGCCGGCGCGAGGCGCAGTTCGGCGCCGGAGAGCGGCTGCCCGGCCTCGTCGCGCACGTTCACCGTCAGGCGCACGGTGGACTCCATCTCGATCAACACGCCCTCGTGTCGCGCGGAGACGGTCGTGCTCCAGGCTTCCTGCGTGCTGCGGCGCGCCGTCGCGAACACCTGCCCGCTCTCGGCCACGCCGCCGAGCTCGAAGCGGCCCTCCTCGTCGGTCGGGCCGCAGGGGCGGAGGATGGCGACGATGCCGGGCACGAGCTCGGCGCCGGCGTGGACCTCGGCTCCGACCACCGGGTCGCCGGAGGAGTCCTCGACCACGCCGCGCACGGTCCGGCCGTGCTTCAGGACCACCGCGCCGAGGTCCTGCGTCCCGCCCGCCATGTCGAGCGGACCGAAGGCGAGGCCCACGTACTCGCGGAGGTCGATGCTGCCCACGACCTGGGTCAGGGCGACTCCCGCCAAGCGGAACGAGCCGTCGGCGGCGCTCAGCGTGGTGGGCACGGGCAAGCGATCGAGCAGGGCGCGGATCCAGCCGGGGAGCTCGAGGATCGCGTAGCCCTCACCGCCCATCGCCGCGCGGCTGACGGCGACGACGCTGTCGGAGCGGAACTCCTCCGGGTGCGCCTGCAGGATCTGGGCGGGAAAGGGGCCGCAGCGCACGCGCGCGCCCGCGATGGGCGCCCCACGCTCGTCGACCACGCGTCCGACGAGGAGGCCGAAGGGCGCCAGGACCACGTCGCCGAGGTCGGTGCGCTGGCGATGGACCAGCGCCTGGTCGATCATGCGCAGCGTCGCGCGCGGACCGCCGAGATCGACGCCCAGGCCATGCAGAGCCTGCTGGTTGGCACCGCCGAGGAGAAAACGCCCGGCCGCGTCCGTCACCGTCTCCTCGAGCTCGAGCGTGGACTCGACCTCGTCGAGCGCGGCGCCGTCGAAGAGCCGGCTGCCCGCGAACCCGAGCAGCGCGACGCGCATCCCGGTCACGGGTGTGCCGTCGCTCTCGACCACGCGTCCGCTCAGGCTGGCGAGCTCGGCGCGCAACGAGCCCGGGGCGGCGGCCTCCACGACCGAACGCTCGGCCTGGCTTGCGACGGAGGCAGGCACGGGCGGCGAGGAAGCACTTTCTTCGAGCTCGATTGCCGGCGCGCTCACCGCTGACGGTGACTTCGTCGGAGTAGGCGCCTCCGCGCCGGCACGGCCCGCGCGGTCCCGCCCGCCCGCGACGAAGAAGAGCGCCCAGCCGACGAGAAGTGCGACGGCCAAGAGGCAGGCGCCCAGCTTGATGTTCATTCCGGCGTGCCCTTGGTGTCCGCGCGTCCTCGTGCCCTCTGCGAGCGCACACAGCGTAACAAGCCGCGTGCGGGCGGCTCAGCGGGCGCGGAACAGGCTCCCGCCGTGAGGCAGGTGGAGCTCACTCACGGGCCGCTTCCAGGGGGAGCGCGGCGCTCTCGCCCTGTGAACGCGCGTCCGCTGCCGGGCCGGGCAGCAGCAGCGCCGCGAGCTTGGCCGCTTCCTCCTCGCGGTGCGCGATCGGGCCGTCGAAGCGGTAGGTGAGCGGCACGCCGGCGTAGGCCGAGAGCGCCTCGGCCGCGCGTCCGCGCGCCCAGGCGGTGGTGGGGGAGACGGCAAAATCGCGCTGGTCCGAGCGACCGGCGTAGGTGTCGATGCGCAGGACCCGCAGCAGGAACGGGATCACCTGCTCGAAACCCGCGCGCAGGGCCGTGGCCGCGCATTCGACGCGCACCTCGAGATCGGGATGGGGGCGCGAGCCGACCGCCAGGGGCACCAGGCGCTGGGCGTAGCGCGCGGGATCGGGAAAACGCGCCAGGGCTGCGGCCGCCACGCTGTCGCCGCAGTCGGAGTACCGCTCGGGCCCGAGCACGCGCTTCTCCAGGCGGCGGATGAGGATCGAAGCGCAGGTCTGGTGGCGGCTGCGGCCCAGGATCACGGCGGCGCGCACGGCCAGGGGATCGAGGCGGCCATCGCCGAGCGGCGTCGTGACCTCGTCGAGGGCCTTCTGGAGCTCGCGCACGCTGTTCTTCTCGAGCGGAGTCGCGCGCTCCTCCGGCAGGGCCGTCGCTACCCAGGCCGCGAAAGCCTCCGGCGAGGAGCTGCGCCAATCCCGTGGCAGCGCGAGCTCGGCGTTGCGTGGCAGAGCGCTCGCCTCCGGGTTGGGCGGCGGGGCGGTCTGACAGGCGGCAAGGGCGAGTACGACCAGGAGCGTACCCAGCGCTCCACGGTGCAGAGGCATGCGCCAATCGTAGGGACTCGGTGCGCGGATTTCCCGCCTTCGACTGCAACCCACACGCGCCTGGGACGGTCTTCGGCTCCGGAGGTCAATCCCACATGAACCATGAATCGAATCGATTGCGGAGCACCGCGCAACGGGCCCTGTCGGCCCGCGGCCTGTGCTCCACCATCCTGCTTCTCTGTCTGCCCCTGTCCGTTGCCGCCCAGACTCCGCGTGTGGTCGTCTCGACCAGCGACGACGTCGCTACGGCCGCGGGCATCCCCTTTCCCGTCGGAGACGGCGATCTGGTCACGGTCCAGGCGGGCCAACCGGTCGCGCCGTTCTTCGCCGGCGGCCATTTCCAGGCCACCTGCGGTTTCATTCCGGGCGACGTCGATGCGTTCACGCGCTTGCCGGGTTCGCGCCCGGGCAGCGCCGGGAGCATCGTCTTCTCGTTGCTCTCGAACGAAGGCGGCTTCCTCGACGGCGACATCCTGGTGCTGGCCAACGGCGGCGGAGCGTCCCTGCTCGTTTCGGAACTCGACCTCGCAACCGCCCTGGGCGCGAGCGGCACGAGCATCGACGTGGACGCGCTCACCTACGACGGCCAGGGCCGGATCCTGTTCTCGCTGACGGACAATCTCCTCTCGTCCACGCTCGGAACCGTGCTGGACGGGGACATCCTGCGTCTGGAGCCAGGCCTGGCGGGCGTCACCCACATGCTGGTCGAGGCGGAGATCCAGGCCCGCTTCACGCTGGCGACGGGACTCACCGATGCCATCCTCGATCTGCAGGCTCTGGAATGGGCCAACGGCGAGCTGTGGGTCGCGGTGCAGTCGCCCAGCCGGCACGACGGATCCATCCTCGCCATCGAAGGCACTCCGCACGTGGTCTTCGACGAGAACGACATGGGCCTGGCCGGGGCCGAGGTCGACGCCCTCGGCGATCTGCGGCCGGGCGACGAGATCCCGGTGTGCCGCATCTCGCCGGACTTCGCACTACCCGGTGACGTCGTGCACATCGAGACGCGCGGCAGGCCGGGAGCCGTGCTGGTCGTGTTCATGGCCGGCCGCTCGGGGTTCCTGAACGTGGCGCGCTTCCCGGGCTTCGGCGGGCTGTACCTCGATCGCTTGGATCCATGGCTGAACGCGCTGTTGGCCGCGCACCGGCTGCCCCTGGTCGTGCTCGACGGCGCAGGGAAGCTCTCGGGGGACTGGCGGCTGCCGCCGGGCACCGAGTTCGGCATCGGACCCGCGGGGGAACTCGGGTGGAGCTTTCAGCTGATGGACTTCGTCACCAAGGAGTTCTCTGCGCCCATCCGCGTGCAGAAGCTCTGAGGGAACCAAGGGGAAGCCCGGCGCTGCTCGACGCGGCGCCGGGCCGTCTCTCGAACCAGAAGAAGGAAACGCACCGCGGAGGACGCGGAGGCGGCGCTCAGGGCCTGCGGGGCTTCGACGCGCGGGAACTCGACGATCCAGAGGTCTTCCCCCGTTTGCCGCACTCTCCGCGAGACTCTGTGTCCTCCGTGCCTCCGCGGTGCGTCTTGGGTTGCTTGCCGATCTACTTGGTCGGCGGGAAGGGCACCATGCGCGGCATGTCGGGCACGAAGGAGCGCAGCCCGGCCGCGTCGGAGATCCACAGGCGCCCGTGGGGGACGAGGGCCTTGGGCTTCTCCCAGGCGAGGAAGACGAACTCGCCCTTGCGCTCGGCGCTGAATCCGCGGCCATCCGGAGTGGTGACGCGGTATTCGCCGTCCAGCACCGAAACGATCCAGCCATTCCAGGGCGAGGCGAGCTCGGTGGCCGAGCCCGCGCTGCGGCGCAGGATGCCGACGCTGCCCGCCGTCATGTTTTCCTTGTCGGATGGGGCCACGATCAGGGAATCGGCCTGGTAGAAGACCGGCTCGAGCTGGTCGGTCCACACGGCCACGCGGCCGTCGGCGAACTGCACGCTGACGCCTCCGCGCGTCAACTCCGGGCCGACGGCGGGCGGCGAGCCGATGTCGCGCGGTCCCGCGACCTCGCCGCTCTGGGCCTGCACCAGCCACACCTGGCCGTCCTCGCTGACCACCAGGAGCCAGCCCGGCTTGTTGGGCAGGAAGACCGGCGTGCGCGCGATGCCACCCAGGGTCTTCAGCTCGATCTCCCAGCTCGTGCGGCTGCCCTGCTCCAGACGCGCGATGCGTCCGCGGCGGTCGGCCACGATGTGGTCGTCACCCGAGGGCACGGGCGCGGCCTCGACCTTGTTCGCGCTTTTCCAGGTGCGCTCGGGGAAGAAGCTCAGGGGCACGAGCAGGTCGCCGGGCCGTTGCAGCTCGACGGTGCGCTCCTGGAAGCCCGGCAAGCTGAACTTCATGCTCAGGTGCTCGCCGAAGCCTGACTTGGCCGTGAAGGGCGTGGTGCGCACGCGCCCGTCGGACAGCGTCACGCGCGCGCCCGTGGGCAGGGAGTCGACGCGGTAGGGCAAGAGGTGCTCGATCGGGCGCGGGCAGACGCTCTTCAGGGTCTTTTCCGCTTCGTCGTGCTGGCCCTCCGCGCACAGGCGCAAGGCGACCTCGAGCGCTTGGTGGTGGGCGCGCACGCGCTCGATCTCCTGCTGCAGCTCAGGGATCTGCTCCAGGCCCGGATCGCTCTCGAGCAAGCGCTTGTAGGCTGACAGCGCGCGCTCCATGTCGCCGGCCTGGTCGTGGGCACGCGCGGTGGCGAGCAGGATGTCCTGGTCCTTCTCCTTCTCCTTGGCCATCAGCTTCTCGCGCTGGTTGGCACGGGTCACGCGGCGCTCGCGCACCTCGGTGACGAGCTCGTCGATCCGGAACTGGAACGAATGCGCCTCGGGCGGCAGCGTCGTGGCCTTCATCAGGATCTGGAACTCCTGCAAGAGGTCGAGCAGGCGTTCCTCCTCGTTGAGCCGGTCCAGCGGAGCGTCGACCGGCACGTCGAGCTCGCTGGCCAGCGTGCCCAGGCGGCGTGCGAGCTGTCCGAGCAGATCGTTGGTGTCCGGGCCCGCTCCTGGTGTGCTGATCCTGGGCAGCTCCAGAGCCTTGCTGAAGCCCAGCAGTGGATCTCCGAAGCGGCAGGCCTCGTCCGCCTCACGGTACTCCTGCGACCACTGGTCGCGCTCGCGGCGCTGGTTCTCGTCCTGGACGCGCACCAGCCGTTCGCGCAGCTCGGCGATGCGCCGGGGCGGATCCTGGCCGAACTCGAGGTCGAGCTGGATCAGGGCTTCGTTCGGAGTCTGCTCGTTGACGGTCGCGATCCAGCGCTCCGCCTCGCGGTAGTCGTGGAACTTGACGCCGGCGACCAGGGACAGCGCCAGACCGGTCGAGAGCCCGACCGTCAGGCTCCAGCGCTGGCGCTTGCGCTTGATCTTGACGACCTGGCACAGCTCGAGCAGCGCGCGCGCCTCCTCGTCTTCCGGCGAGATGCGCAGCACGGCGCGGATCGGCAGCATGGCCGCGTCGCCGTCCTTCGCACCCAGGAGTTCGCGCGCGGTGTTGAGCAGCCAGCGGCTACCCTCGGCCACCAGGCCCGCCTCGAGCATGCGCCGGCCGAGCTCGACCCGGATCGGCCCGCCCTCGGGCAGGTGGTTCGCGCACAGCCTGAGCAGCATGCGCGTGCGCTGCGCCTCGCCGCGCCCGTGGAAGGAGTGTGCCAGACGCAGGAGGTCCGAGAAGGTGCGGCTGTTCGGAGGGCTCGAGGCCAGGCGCAGCGCGACCTCGTGCAGCAGCGTGAGCTCGTCCTGCTTGTGCAGCTCGGCCAGGACCTTCCAGCGCCCGTGGATCGTCTTGACGTCGCTCTCGTGCCGATCGAGGCGGCGCAGGAGCGCGCGTGCCGTGCGCGGCTCCATCACGGCCATGGCCCGGGGCAAGCGCTCCTTGTGCCACTCGTTGATCAGGAGCTGGGCGTCGGTCGCCACCAGCGGGCCGGGGGCCGAGCGCAGCAGCCAGCCGCTCAGCCGCATCGCCGCGCGCCCGGCGCGCCCGAGCTCCATCTCGCGCTGCGCCGCGGCCAGGAGCTCGCGCGCCCCGGCCATGCGCACGAGCCCGGCGCGCAGGTACTCGCCCAGCACGCCGCGGCACTTGGAGAGCGGCCAGCCCAGCCGATCGGCGATCTCCTGGATGGTCCGGCCGCCGCTGCACTGCTCGAGGAAGTCGCGCACCTCGGGCTCCTGACGCTCGGGATCCTGGCCGCGCGGAAGATCGAATTCGCGCAGCTCGGCGCCCAGGCCCATGCGCACCTCGTCGGAGATGCGCGCGTGCTCGAGCAGCAGGTACTCGACCGGCATGCCGGTACCCCACACCGCGCTCGACTCTTCGCTGTACTCCTGGCTGTGGCCCGCGTCGAGCTGCAGGCTGCGGTGACCGGACTCGCCTTTCAGGGCCACGCTGGGTGCGGGCGGGAGCGCACCAGGATCGAAGCGGAAGTGGAGGTTGGGGGCCTCCATCATCTGGTAGAAGGTCTCGAGGCGCGCCGCGCGCGCGATCAGCATGCGTCGGGCGGTTTCCAGTTGCGCGTCGGAGTCGTCGGCGAAGGCGCGCGCGCAGCGGTCACGCCACAGGCCCTCGTCCTCGACCGGGCCGGTCAGCAGGAAGAGCTGGCCCTTGCGCAGGCCCACGCTGGCCGTGAGGTGCTTGCCTGTCAGGGTCAGCACACCGCTACGCTCGCCGCGAGCGAGCCCCTGGAGGAGCTCACCCAGTCCGATACCGGCGACATCGCCCTGGAAGCTCATGCGGGATCCGACTCGAGGTGCTGCGAGCGTGGAGTGGGCCCACCTTGGGCCCGGAGAGCCCTGTATCGATTGCCGGGAGCGCCAGGCTCCAGCCTGGCTCCTCTCTTTTCGCAGCGCCTGAAAGAAGGAAAGAAGCAGAGCCGGGCTGGAGCCCGGCGCTCCCGGGAGAATCGGATCAGCGGCGCGCGCGCAGGCGTGCGAGATCGGCGGGCGAGTCCAGGTCGTCGAGGATGGCCGCGCTCGCGACCAGGAGAGACAGGAGCGGCGCCGCCTGCGCGCGCAGGGCGGAGAGGGGATGCTCGGCGGGAAAGCCTTTCAGGAGGCGCGCGAGTCCGCGCCCGAGGATCACCGGGTGGCCGAAGCGCTGCACGCCGTCCTGGAGTACGCAGGGCCCGAGCCAGCCGTTCTCGGGAGCGCTGCACCGGGACCATTCTTCCGCCAGGGCGGCGAAGACCTCGCCCGGCACGAGCGGCACGTCCACGGGTGCGAGGCACAGATCGCGCTCCGGGCGGTACAGGGCGGCGCAGGCCACGCTGCCCGAGCGGCCCTCGTGCCAGCGTTCGTTGTGCCGCACCTCCACGCCGGCGGGCGCTGCCCGTGCGATGGCCGCGTGCTCGTGCCCGGTGACGACCAGCGGCTGCGCATCGCCCAGCGCCGCGCCGGCCGCGAGCAGCAGCTCGAGCGCCGTGCCTCCCGCCCGCTCGTGCAGCCGGGCCAGGGCCTTGTTTTCGCCGAGGCGCGTGCTGGCGCCGGCCGCGAGCACGACGAGCGCCGGGCCCGCTCGCTGGCGGCGCGCCGGCGTGCTCATGCCGGCGTGCCGCTCTCTCCCGGCAGGGCGCGCTCGAACAGCGTGCGCGCGCGGGCGACGTCGCTCGTGCCCTCGATCAGCGTGCGGCCGTCGGGAAAGACGCTGAAGCGGCAGCCCTCGAAGGCGAAACGCAGCATGCGCTCGTGCAGCCGGACCTCGCCGGCCGCGGCCGGGAGCGCGCGCACGCGCGCGGCCAGCGCGCGCGGCGTGCCGCGCGCGGGCACCTGCACCGTGTTGCGCCCACACAAGGCGATGGCCTCGCCGCCCGGGCGGTGCAGGTACACGAACTCGCGTCGCGCGCAGGCGCGGCAGTCGGGATCCCGCGCCGCGGCGATGCGTCGCACGCTGCCGTTCCAGGTGTCGAGCTCGATCAGGGCCGGCTCGAACCCCGCCGGCCGCGCCAGCAAGCGCAGCCCGAGTCCGGCCGCGAAGGAAGCCACCGCGCCCACGGCCGGCAGCAGCACTCCGGCCGTCTCGCAGGTCGGCAGCACGTCCGCGGGCGGCGGCGCGGGGAAGACGCACGCGAGACAGGCCGAGCGGCCGGGCAAGATCGGCAGCACGAGACCCGCCGAGCCGACCACGCCGGCATAGACCCACGGCAGGCCGCGCTCGACGCAGAAGTCGTTGAGCAGGTAGCGCGTCTCCATGTTGTCGGTGCCATCCAGCACGAGGTCGACGTCCTCCGCCACCAGCTCGAGGTTGCGCGCGTCGAGGTGCAGGACGTGGGCCAGGATCGTGCTCGTCCCACCGCTCCGCTCCAGGGTCGCGCGCGCCGCGATGGCCTTGGGCGTGCCCGCGCGCGCATGGCTCTCGTCGAACAGCACCTGACGCGGCAGGTTGGAGAGTTCCACCACGTCGCGGTCCACGAGCACGAGCTCGCCCACGCCGGCGCGGAAGAACGTCTGGGCCAGGACACCGCCGAGGGCTCCGCAGCCCACCACCAGGACGCGCGCGGAGACCAGGTTGCCCTGGCCCTCGCGTCCGAAGGGGGCGAAGCGCACCTGCCGATCGAAGCGCTGCGCGAGCTCGTCCAGGAATTGCCCGCCAGCCGCGCGCGCGGTGCGCGCGACCGAGTCACCGCGCTCGGCCGAGGCGGCTTGACTTTCGCGTGCGCAGGATCGATCCTCGTCCGACTGGCCCATGGGCTGTGCGGGTCTTCCCGCGGACGGTGAGTGTAGCTCAGTCGGTAAGAGCACCAGATTGTGGTTCTGGGGGTCGGGGGTTCGAATCCCCTCACTCACCCCATGCACGCGCGCGGGTGATCTGGACGCCACTTGATCCCGGGCCGGTCTGGCTCTACCCCTTGCGACTCGTGGAACCGAGCATCGCGGACCTGTTTGCCGTCGACCCGCGCCTGGCGGAGATCGAGCGCGACGTGGATGACGTGCGCGACGAGGGCAAGTCGAGCTGGTTCTGCTCGAACTTCCTGTGGCTGCCGCTCAACACGCGCCTGCGCCTCCTGATCGGCGTCGCGCGCCTGCCTCAGCCCGGCGACGAGGAGCACCCGGAGCTCTACGACAGCCGCGCCTACGAGCTCGTCTTCACGTACCTCTCGCGGCGCCTGCCCCCGTGCCGGAACTGCGGCTGCCGCAGGTTCCTGGCGCTGCGCCGGGCGCGCAGCTGAGTTCAACCGGGAGCGCCGGGCTCCAGCCCGGCTCTTCCTCTTTCTTCCGTCTCGTGAAAACCTCGGAAGGAAGAAGAAGTGGAAGAAACAGAGCCGGGCAGGAGCTCGGCGCTCCCGGCTGAAGCACGCCCCGAGCTCAGAGGCCCCGGCGACCGAAGCCGGCTTCCCAGCGCCGGCGCGCCTGCACGCGCCGGGGCACGCCGCGAAATGCCAGTACACGATTGAGAGGCACGCGTGAGTCGGCGTACACGACGGTTCGCGACCAGCGGCTTCCCGAGGACTCGTCAGGCAGCTCGGCGAGAGCTTCGGAGTGCCCGGACACGGCCTGCAGGTCGTCGAGCAGGGTCGCACCGATGGCCCACCACCAGCGCGCGGTGACGAGGAGCAGTGCGAGGGTGATCCAGTCGGGCGGCATGCTGCGCGCTCATCGGCCGACACAACGCCCGCACTGCAACAGGTGGCCGAAAGGCCAATTGGCTTCGCGCCTGGGCGCGCGCTAGTGTCGAGCGAGCTCGATGGCCGACGCGCAACCGTTTCGCCTGTGCTACGCCCTGCGCGAGGCCCTGAAGGCCGGGTATGGCCGGAAGGAGCTGCGCGCCGACGTGCTGGCCGGCCTGGTCGTGGGCGTGGTGGCCCTGCCGCTCTCGATGGCGCTCGCGATCGCCTCGGGCGCGCCGCCGCAGAACGGGCTCTACACCGCCATCGTCGCCGGCGGCGTGTGCGCGCTCCTGGGCGGCTCGCGCGTGCTCGTGTCGGGCCCGACCGCGGCCTTCGTGGTCATCCTGGCGCCGATCTCGGCGCGCTTCGGACTGGAGGGCTTGGTCCTCGCCAGCGCGCTGGCCGGTCTGATCCTGATCGGCATGGGATTGCTCCGTCTCGGACGGCTGATCGAGTTCGTGCCCTATCCGGTCACGACCGGTTTCACGGCCGGGATCGGGCTCGTCATCGCCAGCCTGCAGCTCGAGGACTTCCTCGGGCTGGACCCCGCCGCGCTCTCGGGCGAGACGATGTGGCACGAGCGCATGTTCGCGCTCGGCTCGGCCCTGCCGAGCTTGCGCTGGCCGGACTGCGTGACGGGAGCAGCCACCCTGCTCGTGCTGATGGCCTGGCGGCGCGTGCGCTCGTCCATCCCGGCGCCGCTCGTCGGCCTCGCGTGCGGCGCGCTGCTCGCCTACCTCCTGGAACGCTTCGCCGGCGTGCGGCCCGACACCCTGGCCTCGCGCTTCGGGAGCGAGCGCATGCCCTCCGGCATCCCGGGCCTGCCGCCGCTCTTCGTCCTGCCCTGGACCCTGCCCGGGCCCGGCGGGGTGAGCACGCCGCTCTCGCTCGCCTACATCGAGTCGCTGCTGCCCTCGGCCTTCGCCATCGCCATGCTGGGCGCGATCGAGTCGCTGCTCGCGGCCGTGGTCGCGGACGGGATGACGGGCCAGAAGCACCAGCCGGACGTCGAACTCACGGCGCTCGGGATCGCCAACGTCGCCGCCAGCTTCTTCGGCGGCTTCGCGGCCACGGGCGCGATCGCGCGCACGGCCACCAACGTGCGCTCGGGCGGGCGCTCGCCGATCGCAGCCTGCGTGCATTCCGCGTTCGTGCTGGGAACCGTGCTGCTCTTCGCGCCATTGCTCGGGCACCTGCCCATGGCCTCGCTGGCCGCGCTGCTCCTGATGGTGGCCTGGAACATGAGCGAGGTGCGGCACGTCGCCAAGGTCGTGCGCACGGCGCCGGCCAGCGACATCGCCGTGCTGGTCACGTGCTTCGCACTCACGGTCGTGTTCGACATGACCATCGCCGTCACGGTCGGCTTCATGCTGGCCGCGCTGCTCTTCATGCGCCGCATGGCCGAGATCTCCGGCGCCGAGCTGATTGGCCCGACGCACCCCGAGCGCGGCCGCGACCTGCCGCGCGGCATGGTGGTCTACGACATCGGCGGACCGCTGTTCTTCGGCGCGGCCCACAAGGCCACCAGCCAGCTCTTCTCGTTCGACCGGCGCGACGTGCGCCTGGTCCTGCTGGATCTGGAGGACGTGCCCGCCATCGATGCGACCGGCATCGTCAACCTGCGCTCGGCCATCGACCGCCTGCAGAGCGGCGGCATCGTGGTGCTGCTGGCGGGCCTGCAGGCCCAGCCGCGCATTGCGCTCGAAAAGGCCAGGCTCGTCGGCCCCGGCGGCGTCGAGGAGCACGGGACCTACGAGCAGGCGCTGGTGGCCGCGCGTACGCGGCTGGCCGCCCTACCCGCCGTCAAGCCCGCCGTCTGAGTTGCCGCGCCTCACGCTCGTTCGAGGAGTGCCCGGGCGGAGAGGAGTCCCGCGCCGCCGTGGAACGGCCCGCCGGGATGGGAGGCCGAGCCGCCGAGGTACAAGCCCGGGATGGGCGTCTCGTAGCGACCGAGCGCGAGGCTCGGGCGCTGCAGCCAGAGCTGATCCAGGGCCAGCTCGCCGTCGTACACGTGTCCGCCGGGGGTGCCGTAGCGCTGCTCGATGTCGGGTGGAGTGAGGAGCTCCTTGCCGAGCACGCTGGCGCGCACGCCGGGCGCGAGGCTCTCGAGGGCGGCCAGGAGCTTCTCCTCGAGGCGCGCGCGTTGCGCGGCGTTCCAGCCGCCCTCGCCGGAGAGATCGTGGGGCACGGTATGGCACTGCACGATCGCCACGGCCTTGCCCTGGGGTGCGAGCGCGGGATCGCTGCGGCTGGGGACGCGCACCTCGATCCAGGGCTCCTCCGGGAGGCGCCGGTACTTGAGGCAGTCGGCGGCGCGTTCGAGGGCCAGCAAGCTGGTGGCGCTGACGGCGTGCTCGACGGGTTCCTTCTCGCGGCCCGCGAAGGCCGGCGGTGTGGCCAGAGCGAGGCGCAGGACCGCGCTCGCCCCGCGCGCGCGAAAAGACTGTGCGGCGCGCTCGATGCTCTGGTCCAGCGTGCCGGCGGGCACGAGCTCGAGCAGCGTGCGCGCGGGCGTGAGCGTCGACAGCACCGCCCGGCATTCGAGCAACTCGCCGCCCGTGCCCTTCTCGCCCGCGAGCTCGACGCCGCGTACGCCAGGGCCCTCGATCCGCAGGGCGCGCGCGCTGCATCCGGTGCGCAGCTCCACGCCCAGCGACTGGCACAGCGCGAGCAGCGCGTCGACCAGCGCGCCCGGCCCGCCCACCGGCTCGGGGCCGGACAGCGCCTGGCGCAGGAACACGAAGGCGCTCGTGCCCGGGGCGCGCGGGCCGTGCACGGTCCCGGCCAGGGCCGGAGCCGTGAGCGCCACGCGCACGGGTTCCATGCCGAGCGCATCCTCCATCCAGTCGCGCGCCGAGCTCGGCAGGATGCGCGCCAGCGCGAACATCTCGGACTTCCCGAGGCGCCGCAGGGCGAGGGCCTTCTGGGCCAGGCCGAAGAGCTCGCGTGTGCTGGGCGCACCCGCCTCGGGCGGCGCCTCGTCCAGCACGGCGGCCAGGACCGGAGCGACGCGCGCGATCTGCTCGTGCAGGGCGATGAGCCGCGCGCGCTCGTCGGCCGGCAGCTCGCCGTCCATGCGCGCGGGATCGCGGCGGAAGAGCAGCGGGCAGCCGCTCTTGTCGGGCACCAGCAAGAGTGGCTCGTCCGTGCGCCAGCGCAGGCCGAAGCGCTCGAGTCCGAGCGGCGCGAGCAGCGCGCGGCGGGTGAGCGCGCAGTCCGGCAAGAGGCCGCTGGCACGATAGCCGGGATGGAACTCCTCGCGCGCGGCGCTGCCGCCCGGCGCGGCGCGCGGCTCCAGCACGACCACGCCGCGCCCGGCGCGGGCCAGCAGCGCGGCTGCCGCCAAGCCCTCGATGCCGGCGCCCAGCACCACCACGTCGGCGTGCGTGCTCATCGCGGGTTGCCCGCGCCGAGCATGGCCCGCGCGCACAGCGCACCGGGTGCGCCCATGATCCCGCCGCCGGGGTGCGCGCCCGAGCCGGCCAGCCACAGGTTCGGGATCGGCGTCTGGTAGCGCGCCCAGCCCGCGGCCGGGCGCAGGAAGGCGAGCTGCTCCAGCGTCAGCTCGCCGTGGAAGATGTTGCCCTCGGAGAGCCCGAACTCCTGCTCGAGGTCCCAGGGCGAGAGCACCTGGCGGTGCAGGATGAGCTCGCGGATGTTCGGGATGTACTCGGCCAGGGTGTCGACCACCGCGTCGCCGAAGGCCTCGCGCCGCGCGGGCCAGTGCTCGGGCCCTTCCTTGATGTGGTAGGGCGCGTACTGCACGAAGCACGACATCACGTGCTTGCCGGGCGGCGCGACGGTCGGATCGACCATCGAGGGGATGACGATGTTCAGGTACGGGCGCGAGGAGTAGTCGCCGTACTTGGCCTCGTCGTGCGCGCGCTCGAGGTAGTCGATCGAGGGCGCGATGGCGATGTCGCCGCGCAGGTGCGGGCCGGCGCCCGGACGGCAGGTGAACTCCGGCAGCCGGTCGAGGGCCAGGTTCACCTTGCCGGAGCTGCCGCGGTACTTGAAGCGCTCGAGATCGCGCGCGAACTCCTCGGGCAGGTGCTGGCGCCCGACCAGACCGAAGAAGGTGCGCCGCGGATCGCAGCCCGACACGACCGCGCGCGCGCGCAGCTCGTCGCCGTTCTCGAGCACGACCCCGCGCGCGACGCCGCCCTCGAGCAGGATCTGCTGCACGCCCGCCTGGGTGCGCATCTCCGCGCCGTAGTGGCGCGCGGCGGCGGCGATCGCGTTCGACACGCCACCCGTGCCGCCCTTCGAGAAACCCCAGGAGCGGAAGGCGCCGTCGATCTCGCCCATGTAGTGGTGCAAGAGCACGTAGGCGGTGCCGGGCGAGCGCACGCCCAGGAAGGTGCCGATGATGCCGCTGACCGACATGGGCGCCTTGAGCACGGGCGACTCGAACCACTCGTCGAGGAAATCGACCGCGCTCATGCTGAAGAGCTTGAGGCGCAGGTCGAGCTCGTCCGTCGGCGCGTTCGAGAAGTGCTTGCCGAGGCGCAGCAGCTCGACGATCTTGGCCGGGTGCAGCGAACCCGGATCGGGCGCGGGCGAATCGATGACGGGCTTGGCGAAGCGCCCCATCTTCGACATCGCCACCCCGAACTCGCCCAGGGCCTCGGCGTCCTTCGGGCTGAAGCGACTGACTTCCTTGCGCGTCAGCTCGGGGTCGGACCAGCGACACAGGGAGTCGCCATCCGGCAACGGCAAGAACGAGGCCTCGAGCGGGATCATCTCCAGCCCGAAGCGCGCCAGCTCGAGCTCGCGGATGATCCACGGCCGGAGCAGGCTCACCACGTAGGAGCACACCGAGAAGGTGAAGCCCGGGAAGACCTGCTCGCTGACGGCCGCGCCGCCCAGCACGTGGCGCTTCTCGAGCACCAGCACCGAGCGCCCGGCCTTGGCCAGGTAGGCCGCGCACACCAGGCCGTTGTGGCCGCCGCCCACGATGATGGCGTCGTAGGTCTTCATGCTTTCTCTGTGAGGCTCTGTGCTCTCTGCGTCTCTGTGGTTTGCTCGAAAGCCGACCACAGAGGCGCAGAGAGCTCAGAGGTGCGCGGAGAAGAGGCCCTCACGCCTTCTTCCTCTCCGGATCGAAGAACGGCAGCTTGCGCACGCGCACGCGCGCGCGGTGGCGCTCGTACTCGCAGGTCACCTCGATCTCGAGCTCGTTGTCCGGCGCCGCCAGGTCGGCGTCGACCGTGCCCAGCGCCAGGTACTTCTTCAAGAGCGGCGACCAGCTGCGGCTGGTCGCGTAACCGATCTGGCGTCCGCCGCGGAACAGGGGTACGCCCTCGCGCGAGGTCCCGGTCTCGAGGTGGGGGGGCAGGGCGTAGCGCTCGTAGATGCGCTCGAAGTCCTCCCAGTCGATCTCCAGACCCACGAAGCGTCGTGCGGGCCCGGCGGCTGCTGCGCGCGCCAGCGCGGCCTGTCCCATGAAGGGCTCGCGCTCGAGCTCGACCATCCAGTCGAAGCCGAGCTCGTAGGGCGTCGACTTCTGGCGCCCGATGAGCGCGCGGCGCGCCGAGGTGTAGTCGACGCCGCCCAGCAGGAACCCGGCCTCGACGCGCGCCACGTCGAGCGCGTCCAGGCCCATCGGCAAGAGCCCGTGCGGTGCGCCGGCCTCGAACAGCGCGTCCCACAGGGAGACGGCGTGCTCGTTCGCAACCCACAGCTCGTAGCCGAGGTCGCCGGTGTAGCCCGTGCGCGTGACGACCAGCTCGGGTCCAGGCTTGCCCGGCAGTCTGGTGACCAGCGCGCGGAAGAACTTGACCTCGTCGATGCTGGAGCCGAGCAGGTTGCGCAGGATCTCGCGCGCCAGCGGACCCTGCAGGGCGAGCGCGGCGAGCGTGCGCGACGAGTCCACGATCGACACGTCCAGGCCGCGCGTCTGGCGCGCGATCCAGGCCAGGGCCGGATCGGCCGCGGTGACGCGGAAGTGGTCGTCCGCGAAGCGCGTCACCGTGCCGTCGTCGAGCACCTGTCCGTGTTCGTCGCACCAGCACACGTAGCCCACCCGTCCGGGCGCGAACTTGGCGAAGCCGCGCACCATGACGCGCGCGAGCAGCGCGGCCGCGTCCTTCCCGCGCACCTCGTACTTGTAGAGCGGCGTCGCGTCCATCACCGTCGCCTGGTGGCGCACGGCGTAGTACTCGCGGTCCAGGTAGACGTCGTAGCGTCGCACCGCGTAGCAACCGGCCCACTCCTTGTAGAGCAGGCTCGTGCAGGCCGCGAACGTGCGCGGATGGAAGGGAGTCGGCGCGGGCAAGGCCCGCGGACGTTACGGCGCGTGCGCCGTTTCCTCAAGGGGCGCGCGGCGTGGGGAGTGCCGCAGGGAGCAGGACAAAACGCACCGCGGAGACGCGGAGGAGAAACGGAACAATCCTCGCCTCCGGGGCTGGACCGCGCGGAAACTCGGCGATCCGGAGGTTCTACCCCCTGGTTCTACTCTCTGCCTCCGCGCGTCTCCGTCTCTCCGCGTCTCCGCGGTGCGTTCGAGGATTGCTCAGCGCATCCGGCGCGCGCCCGGACGCGCGACGCGCGCGCTCGTCTCGGCGCGGCGCATGCGATGGGTGGCGAGCGGGATGTTCAGGAACGGATCCTCGCCCGGCGGCAAGCGCCGCGCGGCGCCATCCTCGGTCGCGTTCAGGGCCGGCAGGATCTCGCCGTACACGACGCGCGCGAGCGGCCACCAGAAGGGCGCGGTCACGGCCAGGAACAGGAACTTGGCGTATGTCTCGGGAGCCCACAGGCTCGTGAGCACGAGGTCGAACAGGATTTCCATCGGGGAAGAGTGACCTGGCCCGCTCGGCCGGGGGAGTCACCCGTCCCAATTGTGCCCGATGGAGCGCGCGGGAGGCGCGGAAACTCCTTCTCCCGCTACGTCTCGGTTTCGGCCTCGCCTTCCATGGCGGCTGCCAGGGTCGGGCGATCGGCGTCGAGCCTGCGCGCGGAGGCGGCGCGTTCCGCGCTGCAACGGCGGCACACTTCGAGGTGCTGGATCGGCTCGCTGCCGACGGTCGGGTTCAGCACTTGGCCGTCCTTGGTGGTGTTCCAGCGCACGAACGGGGCGCGGGTCTCGGGGATCCAGGTGTGCCCGAACAGGCGGCAGAAGACGTTCATCGCGGCGCAGGATACCGATCGGCTCGCAGCGCGGCCAAGGATGAGCCCGGCGCTCCCGGCTGTGCCGATCAGATCAGGGCGCCTTCTTGAGCACCTTGCCGAGCAGCGCGCCCAGGTTGGTCGAGAGCGCGCGCGCCTCGCCCAGCACCTCTTTGATCTCGGCCCCGGCCGCGGCCTCGTCCGAGCCGAGCAATGCGCCGTTCGGCGCCAGGCGCGTGAGCGAGATGCGCTTGGCGTGCGGGTCGAGCGACTGGATGCGTACGGTGAGCTCCTCCCCGATCTTCACGGACTGTCCCGGATCGCGCGCGCGGCCGCCGAGCTGCGAGACGTGCAACAAGCCCTCGATGCCCGGCTCGAGCTCGAGGAAGGCGCCGAAGTTCATCAGCCGGCGCACCTTGGCCTGGATCACCTGGTCGGGCCGGAAACGCTCCGCGAGCGAGTCCCAGGGGTCGGGCTCGAGCAGCTTGCGCGACAGGCCGATGCGCTTGCCGCCCTCCTCGATCGAGAGCACGACCAGCTCGAGTTCCTGGCCGAGCTTGAGCAGCTCCTCGGGATGCTCGACGCGCCGGTGCGCGAGGTTCGAGACGTGCAGCAGGCCCTCGACGCCGCCCAGGTCGACGAAGGCGCCATAGGATTCGAGCCGCGACACGCGGCCCTTGACGATGGCGTTGACGGCCAGCTTCTCGCTGGCCGACTGGCGGTTCGACTTGCGCTCGCGCTCGAGCACCGCGCGGCGCGAGACCACCACGCGGCGCTTCTCGCGCTCGAGCTCGAGCACCTCGCACGTGAGCGTCTGTCCGGCGTAGGCGGCCAGGTCCTCGACGTGCTCGAGCGCCACCTGCGAGGCGGGCATGAAGGCGCGCATCGGGCCGAGCTTGAGCTCGAGGCCGCCCTTGTTGATCCCGTAGACCGTGCCCTTGACCAGCGAGCCGAGCTCGATCTCGTCCCAGGCCGCGAGCTGCTTCGCCTCCCTGACCGACAGGATCCACATGCCGTCCTCGCGTCCGGCCAGGGTCAAGCGCAGGGTGGTTCCGGGCGGCGGCACGGCCTCGAACTCGGCGCGCGGCACGCAGCCCTGGACGCGCGGCGAGAGCTCGACCACCACGTCCTCGCCCGAGACTCCAGCGACGATGGCCGGGTACAGCGGAGAGTCGCCCTGGGGCGCAGCCTGTTCGGCGGGACTCGTGCGCGGCGCGGACTCGCGCAGCGCGGACTCGAACTCGGCGCGCAGCGAGCGCAGACGGGAATCGCTCTTCGGATTCATGGCGGGGGACGGGAGCGGACGGAGAGGCGGCATCCTACGCCCTCGGCGCGGGAGCGCTAGGCCCGGGCTCACACGCGCCTTCCCGCATTCGTAGCCGCTCCGACCCGATCCTGTGCGCCGCACGGGCAGTACACTGCCGGGCCTTTTTTCTGACCGCCGCCCCGCCTCCGTCCATGCTGCAGCGCGTGCCCGTCCGCTTCCTTGCTCTCCGGCCCGGCGTCACGGTCGGGCTGGCGCTGGCGCTCGTGCCGACGGCCTGCGGCGACGCCGGAAGGGGCGCCGAGACCGGGAAAGGGAGCGCGGTACGGGCGCGCAACGCGATCTTGATCTCGATCGACACGCTGCGGCCGGACCACCTCTCGTGCTACGGCTACCCGCGCCCGACCAGTCCGCAGCTGGACGAGTTCGCGCGCCGCGGCGTGCGCTTCACGGACGTGACCGCGGCCGCGCCCTGGACCTTGCCCTCGCACGCCAGCCTGCTGACCGGTCTCTATCCCAGCCAGCACGGCGTCAAGAGCCACGAGACGCGCCTCTCCGCGGCGGTCGTGACGCTGGCCGAGGAGTTCCAGGCGAGCGGCTTCGAGACCCTGGCGGTGGTCAACACGCACAACGTGGGCGCGCCGCAGTACCAGCTCGCGCAGGGCTTCGCGCGCTTCCAGTACATCACCGAGACCGACCAGGATCCGCGCACGCAGCAGCTGCGCACGCTCAACATGGGCGCGGTCGTGGTCTCGGCCGCCCAGGAGCTGCTCGCGGCGCGCGACCCGCACAAGCCCTTCTTCCTGTTCCTGCACTTCTACGACGTGCACACGGATTTCACGCCCAGCGCGGAGTACCGCGCGCAGTTCGTCGGACCGTACCGGGGCAAGCTGGACGGCCGCACCCAGCAGCTCAGCGGCGTGCGCAAGCGCCGCGAGCACCTGGCCGAGGCCGACCTGCAATTCCTGCGCGAGATGTACGACGCCGAGATCCGCACCTTCGACGAGCTGTTCGGGCGCTTTCTCGCCTGGCTGCGGGAGCAGGGGCTGGCCGACGAGAGCCTGATCCTCGTGACCTCCGACCACGGCGAGGAGTTCCAGGAGCACGGCAACGTCCTGCACGGACTCACGCAGTACCAGGAGCTGCTGCGCGTGCCGCTGCTCGTCGCCGGCCCGGGCGTGCCGGCGGGCCTCGTGCTCGACACACCCGTGCACGGCGTCGACGTGACGCCGACCCTGCTCGGCGCCCTGGGCATCGTCTCGCGCGCACGCCACGACGGCCTCGACTTCAGCGGCCTGTGGCGCGGCGGCACGCTGCCCGAGCGTGCGCTCTTCGGCGAGGCCAATCAGGACACGCGCCAGGCCGGGCACGAGCGCTTCGACACGAAACACATGCTGCGGCGCGGGAGCGACAAGCTCATCCACGACCGGGCTGCGCGGCGCACGGAACTCTTCGATCTCGCCCAGGACCCGCGCGAGCAGCACGACCTGTTCGCCGCGCGTGCCGAGCGCGCGCAAGAGCTCGGCGCGGAACTGCAGCGCTTCCTGGCCGGGGCGATCCCGTCCGAGCCCGTGCCGGCACCTTCGACCGAGGAACAGGCCCAGCTCGACGCGCTGGGCTACGGAGGGAGCGGGGATGAGGAATAGACGCGCTCGTGGACACGGTGCTCTGGCCGCAGTCGCTTTCCTGTGCGCTGCGTGCGGCAGCGACCCACGTGCCGGCCGGCCACAGAACGCGATCCTGATCTCGATCGACACCCTGCGGCCGGACCACCTGGGTTGCTACGGCCACGCCGGCGAGACCAGCCCGACGCTCGACGCCCTGGCAGCCGCCGGTGTGCGCTTCGAGGACGTGACCGCGGCCGCGCCCTGGACGCTGCCCTCGCACGCCACGATGCTCACGGGTCTCTACCCGAGCCACCACGGCGTGAAGCACCACGAGACGCGCCTGTCCGAGAACATCGTGACGCTGGCCGAGGAGTTCCAGGCGCACGGCTACCAGACCTTCGCGGTGGTCAACACCCACAACGTCGGCGCGGCGCAGTTCCAGCTCGGCCAGGGCTTCGGCGAGAACTTCCGCTACATCATCGAGACGGAGGAGGACGTCAAGTCGATGAAGCTCAAGACCTTCAACAGCGGCGACACGATCGTCTCGACCGCCAAGGAGCTCCTGCGCGCGCGCGCAGAGGACCGGCCGTTTTTCTTGTTCCTGCACTTCTACGACGTGCACACCGACTTCACGCCGCGCCAGGAATACCGCGAGCGCTTCGTGGGGCCCTACTCCGGACGCCTGACGGGCAGCACCACCCAGCTGGTGAACGTGCGCAACGGCGCGGAGACCCTGAGCGCGGCCGACGTGCGCTGGCTGCGCGAGATGTACGACGCAGAGATCCGCCAGCTCGACGACCTGCTCGGACGCTTCTTCGCCTGGCTCGACGACGAGGCGCTCTTCGACGAGACGCTGTTCGTGGTCACCTCGGACCACGGCGAGGAGTTCCAGGAGCACGGCAGCGTCCTGCACGGCCGCACGCAGTACCAGGAGGTGCTGCGCATCCCGCTCCTGGTCCAGGGGCCGGGCATCCCGGCCGGGACGGTCGTGTCCACGCCCGTGCACGGGGTCGACGTCACGCCCACGATCCTCGCCTGCATGGGCCTTGCCTCGAGCATGCCGCGCGACGGCCTCGACCTCACGCCGACCTGGAGCGGCGGCACGCTGCCCGAGCGCCTGCTGTTCGCCGAGGCCGATCACAACAATCGGGTCGAGGACGAATGGGTTTACGACATCAAGAAGATGGTGCGCCAGGGACACGAGAAGTTCCTGCTCGACACCCACAGCGGCCGGTTCGAGCTCTTCGACCTGGCGCAGGACGGCGGCGAACAGCGCGACGTGGCCGGCGCGCAGACGGAGCGCGTGCAGGCCCTCCGGGCCGCGCTGGAGCGGTTCCTGGAGAGCTCTGTCAAAGGCGAGGCGATCCCGCCGCCGACCGAGGAAGAGCGCAAGAGACTCGAGGCGCTTGGCTACTGAGTCCTTCGCGCCCTGCGCTCGATGGCTGGCCAGAGCCGCGGCACTCGCGCTGTTCTCGGCCTGCGGCGCCCTGCTCTTGGCCTGCAGCGGCAGGCACGGCGCGACCCGCCCGCGCAACGCGATCCTGATCTCGATCGACACCCTGCGCCCGGATCACCTCGGGTGTTACGGGCACGGGCGCGACACCTCGCCGACGCTGGACGGGATCGCGGCGCGCGGCGTGCGCTTCACCGACGCCAGCGCGGCCGCGCCCTGGACCCTGCCCTCCCACGCGACCATGCTGACCGGCCTGTACCCGAGCCACCACGGCGTGAAGAACCACGAGACGCGCCTCGGCGCTTCGGTCGTGACGCTGGCCGAGGAGTTCGCGGCGCGCGGCTTTCGCACCCTGGGCGTGGTCAACACCTGGAACGTGGGTGCGCCGCAGTTCCAGCTCGCGCAGGGGTTCCAGCGTTTTCACTACGTGCCCGAGACCGAGGAGGACGAGCGCACGCTGCAGATGCACACCAAGAACGGCGCGCGCGAGGTCATCGGCAAGGCCCGGGAGTTCCTGCTCGAGGAGCCGAGCGAGGGGCCGTTCTTCCTGTTCCTGCATTTCTACGACGTGCACAGCGACTTCACGCCGCGCGCGCCCTACTGCGAGCAGTTCGTCGAGCCCTACCAGGGCAAGCTCACCGGGCGCACGCAGCAACTCATCAACCTGCGCGACAAGGGCGAGCCCTTCAGCGCGGACGACCTGCGCTGGCTGCGCCAGATGTACGACGCCGAGATCCGTCAGCTCGATGACGCGCTCGGGCGCTTCCTGGCCTGGCTCGACGAGCGCGACTGGCTCGCCGAAACGCTGCTGGTCGTCACCTCCGACCACGGCGAGGAGTTCCAGGAGCACGGCGGCATCCTGCACGGCCGCACGCAGTACCAGGAGGTCCTGCGCGTGCCGTTCTTGATCGCAGGGCCGGGCGTGCCGGCGGGCGTGGTGAACGACGATCCGGTGCACGGCGTCGACCTCGCGCCGACGCTGCTCGCGTGCATGGGGCTGGCCTCGAGCGCGGCGCGCGACGGGCTCGATCTCTCGGTGTCGTGGCAGGGCGGGCGCCTGCCCGAGCGCGCGCTCTTCGCCGAGGCCGACCACACCAACCTGGTCGACGGCGAGCACCTGCTCGACATCCAGCACATGATCCGGCGCGGAGCGCGCAAGCTGCACTTCGACCGCCATGCGCGCTCGTCGCGGCTGTTCGATCTCGAGCGCGATCCAGGCGAGAGCCAGGACCTCGCGGCCGAGCAGCCGGAGACGGCGCGCGCGCTGCTGGCGGAACTCGAGCGCTTCGCGGCCGGCGCGATCGTGCCGGAGTCGGTTCCCAGGCCCACGCAAGAGGAGCAGAGACTGCTGGAAGAGCTCGGTTATGGGGGCGGCGGAGGGGACGATGAGTAGGGCGCTGCTACTCCTGCTCGCGCTAGTCGCTTCGTGCGCTGGGGGAGAAGAGCAAGAGAACGGCGCACGTCCGCGCAACGTTCTCTTGCTCTCGCTCGACACGCTGCGCCCAGACCACCTGTCCTGCTACGGGCACGGGCGCGAGACCTCGCCCGCCATCGACGCCCTGGCGGCGCGCGGCGTGCGTTTCGCCGACGCCAGCTCGGCCGCGCCCTGGACGCTGCCCGCGCACGCCACCATGTTCACCGGGCTCTACCCGAGCCACCACGGCGTCAAGGACTACTCGCACCGCCTGCCAGCGGAGTCCGTCACGCTGGCCGAGATCCTGCGCGAGCGCGGCTTCCAGACCTTCGCCGTGATCAACACCTGGAACATCGCCGACCCGCGCTTCGAGATCTTCCAGGGCTTCGCCCCCGAGGACGTGTGCTACATCCGCGAGACCGCGCAGGCCGCGGGTGGGGGACAGGTGATCCTCAACACGGGCGTGGAGGTCGAGCAGGCGGCGCGCGCGTTCCTGGCGCGGCGTGACCCTGCGAAGCCGTTCTTCCTGCTGGCGCACTTCTACGATGCGCACACGGACTTCACGCCCTCGAGCGAGAACCGTGAGCGCTTCGTGTCGCCCTACCCCGGCAAGCTCGACGGCACGACCGCTCAGCTCATGGAACTGCGCGCCCGGGGTCTGCGCCTGGGCGAGGCCGACCTGCGTTTCCTGCGCGAGATGTACGACGCCGAGATCCGCGGGCTCGACGACATCCTGGCGCGCTTCTTCGAGTTCCTGGAGGAACAGGCGCTCGTGGAGGACACCTTGATCGTGCTCACCGCCGACCACGGCGAGGAGTTCCAGGAGCACGGCGGCCTCTTGCACGGCCGCACGCAGTACGAGGAGCTCCTGCGCGTGCCGCTGATCTTCGCCGGGCCAGGGATCCCGCGCGGCAAAGTGGTGGACCAGCCCGCCTCGCTGGTCGACCTCCTGCCGACCGTTCTCGGGCGCCTCGGGATCGCCGCACCCGCGCACCTCGACGGTCTCGACCTGGCGCCGGCCTGGAGCGGCGCAGCGCTGCCCGAGCGCCTGCTCTTCGGCGAAGCGGACCACAACAACGTGGTCGACGGAAAACCCGTGCTCGACATCAAGCGCATGGCGCGCCTCGGGCACGAGAAGCTGCACCTCGATCGTCACACCGAGGAGGCGCAGCTCTTCGATCTTGCCCAGGACCCGCGCGAGCAGCGCGACCTGGCCGCGAGCTCGCCGCAGCGCGTCGAGCTCCTGCGCGCTGCCCTCGCACGCTTCCAGGGCGGCGCCGTCGCCGGCCAGGCGAGCGGGACGGAACTCTCCACGCAGAACCTCGAGCTCCTGCGCGAGCTCGGCTACGCGGGCGACGGCGAGGAAGAGAAGAAGTAGCGCGTCCAAAAACGCACCGCGGAGACACGGAGTACGCGGAAGAGCGCGGAGAAGGCTCGGAGAGGATGGGCCTCCGGGGCTTCGGCTCTCCGAGAGTCGACGATCCGGAGGCCCATTCTCATTCCTCCGCGTTCTGCGCGTCTCCGCGGTGCGTTTGGGTTGCGGGCGTGGCCCGCGCGCGGGGTGAGAGCGTGAAAGGGCTTCCGGTTCGGTCGTCCGGAAGCGAGGAACCATCAACTCCCCGCACACCGCGGACCGAAAGACGGAGCCACGCCGGACCGTCCCCTCCGGCCCCCACGCATGTCCCTCCAGGGCGATCTCTCGACCCTCGACTTCGCTGGTCTCTTCCAGAACATCGAAGCTGCTCTGAAGAGCGGCCTCTTGACGGTTCAGGTGCCGGGCCAAGGCGAGACCAGGCTCTACTTCCACCACGGGAAGCTGGCGCTGATCGCCTATCCGGGGCGCCTCGACCTCGAGGACGTGCTGGTGGCCGCGGGCTCGATCACGCACAAAGACCTCGAGAGCGCGCGCAAGCGCAGGAAGACAAGCAAGCGCCCGCTGGTCGAGCTGCTGGTGGAGGGTAAGGCCGCGCAGAAGGCGCAGATCGCGAGCGTGGGCGCCGCGCGCCTCACCAGCGAGGCCTGCGAGCTGATCAACTCCGGCGTCGGCGCCTTCGTCTTCACCGAGGGTCAGATCCCGCGCGGCGTCTTCGACCCCGAGGAACGCGCGCTCGGCATCACGCTCCCGGCCGGGCCGCTGCTGCTCGAGTCCGCGCGGCGCAGCGACCACTGGCGGATGATCCGCGAGCGCGTGCCCTCCGATTCGACGCACTACGTGCTGGCGCGCACGCCGCGCGCGCCCAACGATCCCACCCAGAAGCAGATCCTGGAGAAGATCACGCCGCTCCTGGATGGCTCGCGCAGCGTGAGCGAGATCGTGGCCGGCTTCCCGCACCGGCGCTTCGAGGTCTACCAGGTGCTGTCCGACCTGGCCGAGACCCAGGCCATTCGCCTGGCCGCGCCGACGGAGATGAACAAGATGATCCAGGAGCTCTCGCGCCACGACCGCGAGCGTGCCCTGGCGCTGCTCGAGCGCGGGCTCCAGGCCAATCCGCGCAACCTGAATCTGCTGTGTACCAAGGCGCTCCTGGCCGAGGAGCTGGGCGATCTCGAGCAGGCGAGCGAGGCCCTCAAGGTGGCCGTGCACCTGCAGCTCGAGGCCGGCGCGAAGGACGACGCGCGCAAGGGCCTCGTGCGCCTGAAGGAGCTAGGCCCCGAGGATCCCTTCGTGTGGGAGCGCAGCCTCGAGCTCGCGATCCAGGAGGGCCGCGCCGAGGACGCACTCGAGGACGCCCAGCAGCTCGTGCCGCTCTACACCGGCCCGGGTCTGTTCAAGAAAGCCGCGGCGGTCCTGGAGCGCATGGTCGAGCTCTCGGGCGGCAACTGGGAGCACGTCAAGGCCCTGGCCCACGCGCGCGCAGACGGCGGCGACCGCGTCGAAGCGGTCAAGGGCCTCGAGGAATATGGCGCCGCGCGTCTGGCCGAGGAGAACTATGCCTTCGCGCACAAGGTCTTCGCGGAGATCGTGAGCATCGATCCCGAGTGCGAGAGTGCCAAGGAGACCATCGCCGAGATCAAGAGCGGTGAGATGGCGCGCAAGAAGGCCATGTGGCGCAAGATGAAGAGCCGCATGGCTCTGGGCGGGTGTGCCGTGCTCGCGCTGTTCGGGCTCAGCTACGAGATCCTGGCCCGGCGCTCCTACGTCCAGGCCCAGCGCGCGATCGCGCAGCGCGGCCTGATCGAGTCTGGCCGTTACGCCCAGGCGCTGGAGGTCTACGCGCAGATGCGCGCCGAGTTCCCCTGGGCGACGGTGTCGCTGTACGACGTGAGCCGCCAGATGTCCGAGCTCGAGGCCAAGATCGCCGCGAGCACGCGTCTGCGCGTCGGACCGTGAGCTGAAGCTCGACCGGGAGCGCCGGGCTCCAGCCCGGCTTCTGCTCGTTCTGCTCTGCTCTTCTGCTCCAAGCCAGGAAGAGAAGAAGGAGACCGGAGCCGGGCTGGAGCCCGGCGCTCCCGGTTGAGCGGAGACGCCAGGCTGGCCACGCCGCGCCGGCCGAGCGAGAATCCGTCCGCTTGCAGCTCGCCCGCCTGCGTCTCGGCCGAATCACGCTCGTCCTGTGCTTGCTCGCGATCCTGGGCGTGCGCCTGGGTGACCTCGGCGACCGCGGGATGAGCAACGTGTTCACCGCCTTGCTGCTGCTCGCGGCCGCGCTCGGCCTGTTGCTGGCCTTCGCTCTACGGCGCTCTCTGCCCCTGCGCTTGCGACTCGGCGTCCTGGTTGCGCTGGCGGTTCTCTGCCTGGCGGGCTTCCAGCTCGTGCGCATCGAGGGCGTGAGCGGCGAGATGATCCCACGCTTCGCGTGGCGCTCGGGCGGTCGCTCCGGGGCGCAGCCCGGGACGAGCGGCCGCGTGCTCGCGCTCGGCCGGCCGGCGAGCAGCGACTTTCCCGCCTTCCTCGGGGCTCGACGCGACAACCACGCCGCGGAGGCGCGCCTCGCGCGCGACTGGAACGTCCGGCCGCCGCGCCTTCTGTGGCGCGCAGCGATCGGCGTGGGCTGGTCGGCCTTCGCCGCCGCCGGGGGCTGGGCTTTCACCCTGGAGCAAGACGAGCGCGGGCAGTGTGCCAGCGCGCGCTCGATCGCGACCGGCGAGGTCGCCTGGAGCGTGGTCCTCGACGAGCCTTTCGCGCACGCCCTCGGCGGCGCCGGGCCGCGTTCCACGCCCACCGTCGAGCTGGAGGATGCCGGCGGCGACGGGCGCGTGTACGCGCAGTCCGCCTGGGGACGTCTGGTGTGTCTCGGCGCGAGGAGCGGCGCGCTCCTCTGGTCCCACGACCTGCTGGCCGAGCACGGGCTCAGCCGTGCGCGCGAGACCGAGCTCGCGCAGTACGGCCGCTCCGGCTCGCCGCTGGTCGTGGGCGAGCTCGTGGTCGTGCCCGCGGGCGGCGAGCCCGCCGCGAACCAGGCCGGCCTGGTGGCCTTCGACAAGAGAAGCGGCGCGCGCCGCTGGGTCAGCCCGCCGCGCAACCTGAGCTACAGCTCGGCGGCCAGCGCGACGCTCGCGGGCGTGCCGCAGATCCTGATCGTGAACGAGGCTTCGCTCTCCGCCCACGCACTCGACGACGGCCGCATCCTGTGGGAGCACCCCTGGCCCGGGCGCACGAGCGGTGACGCCAACGTCTCGCAGGCCGTGCCGCTCGCCCCGGCGCGCGTCTTCGTGTCGAAGGGCTACGGCGGGGGCGGGCTGATGCTCGCGCTCGAGCCACGCGCCGATGGCGGTCTCGTCACGCGCGAGCTGTGGCACGACAGCCGCTTGCTGCGCACGAAGTTCACCAACGTCGTCGTGCAGGCAGGCTTCGTCTACGGCCTCGACGACGGCATGCTCGAGTGCGTCGAGCTCGTCACGGGCGTCAAGCGCTGGAAGGAGGGGCGCTACGGGCACGGGCAGATCCTGCTCGCCGGCGAGCTGTTGCTGGTGTGCTCGGAAGAAGGCGAGGTGCACCTGGTCGACCCGGATCCGGAGCGGCCGAACGAGGTGCTGGGTCGCTTCCATGCCCTGGAGGGCAAGTGCTGGGCACACCTGGCGCTCGCGGGCGACGTCCTGCTGCTGCGCAACGACACGGAGTGCGCGGCCTGGGAGCTGCCAACCGGGGATTAGGGGAGGAGCGAGTAGGGGAGTGGCGCGGAGCCGGGAGGTAACGAGGTAACTCAGTCTCCCGTCCGCTCCTTGCCCGCGTACCCGAGCTCCTGGAGCCGCTCCAGATCTTCCGCGCTCAGCGGCTCGGCCGCGGAACCCCGCACGCGCCGCGCCTGGAAGCGCTCGAGCTCCGCGCGCAGCTCGCGCACCACCTCGGGGTGCCCGGCGGCGACGTCGTTCGTCTCACCCGGATCGCGTGCCAGGTCGAAGAGCGCAGCGCTGCCGCGCGCGGGATCGAGCACGAGCTTGAAGTTTTCGCGCCGCACGGCCATGTCGTCGCCCGGCACCATGCTGCGCGCGGTCGGCCCCGGGGGGTCCAGGTCGGCCTCGATGAACAGTGCGCGCGGCGTGGGCGGACGTGCGGGTTCTGCCCACAGCGGGCGCAAGGAGCGGCCGTCGAGGTCCTCGGGCGCGGGCAGGCCGAGGAGCTCGAGCACGGTCGGCATCACGTCTACCAGCGACACGCTCGCGCTCACGCGCACGTCGCGCGGCACGTCCGGGCCAAAGAAGAGGAGCGGCACGCGCACGGATTCCTCGTACTGTGCCAGGCCGTGCAGCACGCCCCCGTGCTCGAGGAATTCCTCGCCGTGGTCCGAGGTCAGCACCACCAGCGAGTCGGCCAGCAGGCCCGTGCGCTCCAGGTAGGTGAACAGCTTCTCCAGCTCGGCGTCCTGCTGGCGCACGCCTGCGTCGTACAGGTTCGAGAGATGGCGCGCGTCGGCGGCATCGAAGCGCAGGAAGCCCGAGACGTGCTGGAAGAGCTGCTCGCTCTTGCCGCTGGCCGTCCCGCCGTAGGGCTCGACGAAGGGCGCCTCGAACTCCGGCAGCGAGCTGTAGTCGGAGTGCGGGTCGAGGTAATGGATGAAACAGAAGAACGGCCGCGAACGATCGGCCTCCTCCAGCCACTGCAGCGCGCGCGCGGTCACCTGCGACGGCTCGGGCCCGCCTGGGTCGACGTACTCGAGGCGCTCGAAGCCGCGCTCGAGGCCGTAGCCCTGGAACAGCGTGCTGCTGACCACGCCCGCGGCCCGATAACCGCGCGCGCTCAGCCACTCCGCCAGGCTGGCGACGTCCGTGCGCATGCGCCGCTTGAGCTCGGTCGCGCCGTTGCGCCCCGGATACAGCCCCGTGAACAGCGAGGCGTGCGACGGATAGGTCCACGACGAGGTGGCCGTGGCGTCCGCGAACAGCACGCCCGCATGCGCCTGGCGATCGAGGAAGGGCGAGGTCGGCCGCGCATAGCCGTAGCAGCCCAGCCGGTCGGCGCGCAGGGTGTCGATCGAGATCAGGAGCAGGTGTTTCGCGCGCGGTTCCTGCGCGCAGCTCGCGCAGGAGAGCAGGGCGAGCGCCAGCCAGTGCGCAGCACGCTGGTGGCACGCGGACGCGTCGGGGGACCTGCCAGCGCGTTGCATGATGGTAAGTGGAGCGCCCCGGCGCGCTCCGTTGACGCAAAGAAAACCGAAGGCTCTCCAGCGGTCAAGCTCGAGCGCGCTGCGCCGCGGCTATCCTTTGCTGCCCCCTCACCCCGAAGGCGCCCTGCGCGGTGCCGAGCCTGGAACCCCTGCCAATGCTGCTCTCCGCACTCCCTCTCGCGCTCCTCGTCGCCGTCCCCTCGACCGGCCGCGCTGTTCTCGACGACTGGCCCCAGTGGGGCGGACCGCAGCGCACGGGCGTGTCGGGCGAGACGAAGTGGAGCTCCAAGGGCAAGGCGCAGCCGCTGTGGAAGGCGCAGCTCGGCATCGGGTACTCGTCGGTGGCCGTGGCCGGGAAGCGGATCTTCACGCTGGGCTACGACAAGGAGCTCGAGCACGACGTCATCTACTGCCTCGACGCCGCCACGGGCGCGGAGCTGTGGGTCCACGCCTATCCGGCCAAGATCCTGGACCTCTACCACGGCGGCGGCACGCTCACCACGCCCACGGTCGACGGCGAGTTCGTGTACGTCTCCGAGCGCGAGGGCCGGCTGCAATGCCTGAAGGCGAAGAGCGGCGACATCGTGTGGGAGAAGGAGGCCGGCAAGGAGTTCTCGCTCGACACGCCGCAGTGGGGCTTCTCGGCTTCGCCGCTGGTGCTCGGCGAGCACGTGATCCTGAACTACGGCAAGGTGTTCGCCTTCGACAAGATCAAGGGCACGCCCGTGTGGAAGACGAAGAAGGGTTACGGCGACGCCTACTCGACGCCGATCGACCTCGCGCTCGGCGCGCAGCGCGCTCTGGCGGTGTTCGCCGGCAGCGGGCTCGTCGTCCTGTCCAGCACCGATGGGACCGAGCTCTCCTTCACGCCCTGGGAGACGCAGTACAACGTGAACGCCATGACGCCGGTGGTCTTCGACCGGCGCGTGTTCATCTCCTCCGGCTACGACAAGGGCTGTGCCCTGCTGGATCTCTCGGGCGAGAAGCCCAAGGTCGCCTGGGAGAGCAAGGTCATGCGCAACCAGATGAGCGGTGCCGTGCCCTGGCAGGGGCACCTGTACGGCTTCGACGACAAGGTGCTGAAGTGCATCGACCTCGAGGGCAACGAGAAGTGGCGCGAGCGCGGGCTCGGCATGGGCGCTCTCTCGATCGCCGACGGACGCCTGATCGTGATCAGCGAGGAGGGCGAGCTCGTGGTCGCCGAGGCCACGAGCAAGGGCTTCGTCGAGCTCGCGCGCGAGAAGGTCCTCGACGGCGGCATCTGCTGGACGGTGCCGGTGCTCTCGGACGGCGTGATCTACGCCCGCAACCACGCCGGCGAGCTGGTCGCGCTCGACCACCGCCAGCCTTGAGCGCGCGGTAGCCGGAATCCCGGTTCCGCGTTCGTCTTGTTCCGATCTTCTTCGCACCCTCGTCTCCGTTCTCCGAAGCCATGACCGTGACCCCTGCCTCGTTCCTGGCCGTGCTGCTCGTCTCGGGCGACGAGGTCCTGCCGCCGATCCCGCAGAGCGACGAGACTTTCGTGACCGCGCGCAAGCAGGCAGAAGCGCTCGCGGACGTGCCGCTCTCGGTCGCAGTGATCGACGGACGCGAGCTCGAGCTCGAGCACCTGCTGACGGTCCGCGACGCCGGAGCGCGCGTGCCCAACCTCTTCCTGTCCGAGTTCAGCTCGCGCCGGCTCTCGTTCCCCTTCGTGCGCGGTGTCGGCAGCGGCCTCGGCGACCCGGCCGTGATCACCTACATCGACGACGTGCCGCAGTTCGGCTTCGGCGGCACGAACCTGCCGCTGGTCGCGGTCGACCGCATCGAGTTCCTGCGCGGACCCCAGGGCACGCTGTACGGCAAGAACTCGCTCGGCGGCCTGATCCACGTGCACGGCCGACGGCCCGGCGACGAGCGTCAGGTCGAGCTCGGCGGCACCTTCGGCTCGAACGACCTGCGCGAATACTCGGGTTCCTACTCGGGCCCGCTCGGGGGTGGCCTGCGTGGCGACTTCGCGTTCCTCGACTCCGAGCGGGACGGCTACACCGTGAACGAATTCACGGGCAACGAAGTGGACGACCGGGATGGGAGCTTCGGCCGCGCCCGGGTGCTGTGGAACCCGAGCGCGGACTCGGAACTCGACTTCTCGATCTTCGGCGAGCACTCGCGCGACGGCGGCTTCGCGCTCTCGTTCCTCGAGGACACCACGCTCCCAGGCGTGTTCTCCGTCACGGGCCTGAAGAACAACCCGCACCACATCAACCAGGACTTCGAGGGGCGGGCCGAGCGCGACGTGGTCAACCCGGCGCTCGTGTGGCGCGTCCTCGGCGAAGAGCTCGAATTCACCTCGGTTTCGAGCTGGCAGAGCTGGGACGCGCTGGAACTCTCCGACTTCGACTTCACGCCGGAGGACGTCGTGCGACGGCGCACCGTCGAGGAGCAGCAGTACTTCTATCAGGAGCTGCGACTCGGCTCCGGGGACGAGGTGAAGTCGGGCGCGGTGCGCTGGGTGGCCGGGGCTTCGGGCGCCTTGTCCGACGCGCAGCGGTCGGCGCGTAACACCTTCGGGTCCTCGGTGCTCTCGCCCTTCCCGGACGGCAGCGTCGACGCGAGCGACGGGGACTTCGATGACTTCGGGATGGGAATCTTCGGGCACGTGTCCGTGCCGCTCGGGGACGTATTCGAGGTCGCGGGCGGGCTGCGCTACGACCGCGAGGAACGGAGCGTCGACAGCGTGCACACCTCTCCGGTCATCATTGGCAGCGCGAGCATCGACGACGAGGAGACCTTCGACGAACTCTTGCCCTTGGTGAACGTGAGCGCGCACCTCGGGGACGCCGGCCTGGCGTACGTGTCCGCGGCGCGCGGCTTCAAGGCGGGCGGCTTCAACCTGAGCGCGCCGACGGGCTCGGAGGATTTCGACGCCGAGACGAACTGGACGTACGAGCTCGGCTACCGCCACACCTTCGAGCAGGAACGCTCCTCGCTCGCGGGCGCACTCTTCCTGGTCGACTGGCAGGACAGGCAGGTGAGCCTGTTCGATCCCCAGGCCGGCGGCTTTGTCGACAACGCCGGGGACGCCGAGAGCAAGGGCATCGAGCTCGAAGGCGAGACGCGCGTCGTGGCCGGCCTCGACGCGCGCGCCTCGTTCGGGCTCGCGGACACCGAGATCAAGGACACGAACAAGGACCTGCCCCAGGCGCCGGACACGACCTGGAGCGTCGGGCTGCGCTACGAGGACGAGCTCCCGCGCCAGGGCACCTGGTATGTGCGCGCCGATTACCAGAACGTCGGCGACTTCTTCTACGACGACGCCAACAACGCGGGCGACAGCTACGACCTCGTGAACGCGGGCGTCGGCATCGACTGTGGACACTTCGGCTTCTCGGTGTGGTGCCAGAACCTGTTCGACGAGGAGTACGTGCCCATCGCTTTCCAGGGCCAGCTCGGCTTCGTGGGTGAGAGCGGCGCCCCGCGCGTGTTAGGCTTCTCGCTTTCCGTCCACCTGTAGAGCCCACGATGAAGGCAACCATTTCGGCGGCCGTGCTGGCGCTCGCGGCCTGCGGCGCGCGAGAGTCGAGCGTGCGCACGGAGTCCGGAGCTCCGCCGCGAGCCGTGTCCGCGAAGAGCACGTCCGCACGCGACGAGCCGCCGCGCCTCGCCTGGCGCGGCCCGCTGCGCGCCGACTGGCTCGCCTGGCGCGGCCCGCACCAGAACGGCACCTCCGACGACGCCTGTCCGCCGGTCGCCATCGACGCGGCGAAGCCGCTGTGGTCCGTGCCGATCTCGGGCCGCGGTACGCCCGTGATCGCGGATGGCCTCGTCTATGCCATGGGCTACCAGGGCGAGGACGCGACCTGCGTGGAGATGCTGGTGTGTCTCGACGAGCGCAACGGCGCCGTCGTGTGGCAGGAGCTCTACCCCGACTTCCTCTCGGACGTCGTCTACAGCCGCTACTCGATCAGCTCGCCCACGATCGATCCGGAGACCGGCAACGTCTACTGCCAGACCACGCCCGGGCGCGTGCTGGGCTACACGCGCGCCGGCCAGAAGCTCTGGGAACACTCGATGATGGAGGAGTACGGCAAGCTCACCTTCCCGAACGGACGCACGGGCGCGCCGCTCGTCGTCGGCGACAAGGTGATCGTGCACGTGGTCACCTCGAACTGGGGCCCGCTCGCGCCGGCTCGTGATCGCTTCTATGCCTTCGACAAGCAGACCGGCGAGAACGTCTGGGGCGGCTCGACCCCGGGCGAGATGCCGCAGGACAACTCGTTCTCGTTCCCGGTCGTGTTCGAGCGCGCAGGGCGCAGTCTGCTCGCGGCCGAGACCGGCTGCGGACACCTGGCGGTGCTGGACGTGGCCACCGGCGATCCGCTGTGGCGCTATCGCATCGGCAGCGGCGCGAACTCGAGTCCCGTGCTGCTGGGCGACCTGTTGATCGGCGTGCACGGCAACGAGAACTTCGACGACTCGTCCATCGGGCGGCTGATCGCCGTGGAGCTGGGCGCGCTGCCGAAGAGCGGCGAGAAGATGGTCGAGCCGAAGGACGTCGAGCGCTGGCGCGTGGATGTCGAGGCCTTTTCGAGCTCGCCGGTCGTGGCCGGAAAACGCCTGTACCTGACCGACGAGGATGGCGAGCTCGTCTGCGTGGACGTCGAGAGCGGTGCGCTGCTCTGGAAGCACAAGCTCGCGCCCGACCAGGTACACGCCTCACCGCTGTGGGCCGAGAACAAGCTCTACGTGCCGATGAACAACGGCAGCTTCCACATCCTCGCGCTCGGCGACGAGGGCCCGCAGGTCCTCGACCAGGACCAGCTCGCCGGCAACTGCCTGGGCGCGCCGGCGCTCGCCAACGGGCGGCTCTACGTGCACACGACCGAGCAGCTCTATTGCTTCGGCCTCGACACGAGCTACCCCGACGTGCCCATGCCCGCGCCGACGGCGCGCGGCACGAGCGGCGTGCCCGTGCGCCTGCAGCTCGTGCCGGGCGACTTCGCGATCGAGGCCGGCCAGAGCTTCGCCCTGCGCGCGCGCACGCTCGACGCCGCCGGACGCGTGGTCGCCGATCCGGCCGCGGGCGTGAGCTTCAGCACCGATCTGCCGCTGAAAGAAGACGCGCCGGGACGCTGGAGCAGCGCGCGCGACGCGCGTCCGGCCGCGAACGTGCTCAAGGCCGAGGCGGGCGGATTGAAGGCCGAGGCGCGCGTGCGCATCGTCGCCTCCCTGCCGTACCGCGAGGATTTCGAGCAGGCCAAGCTCGACCAGCCCAAGCCGGACGCGCCGCCCGAGCAGCTCTTCGGCTTCCCGCCCTCCTTCTGGCTCTCTGGCCGCGCCAAGTGGGACGTGCGCGAGAAGGACGGCTCGAAGGTGCTCGCGCGCACGATCGACAATCCGCTCTTCCAGCGCACGATCAGCCTGTTCGGCGACGCCGAGGACACGAACTACACGGTCCAGGCCGACGTGATGGTGGAGGGCAACCGGCGCGGCATGGCATCCGTGGGCGTGATCAACCAGCGCTATCTCGTCTGGCTCAAGGGCAACTACCAGGAGCTCGAGGTCAGCTCGAACTTCGAGAGCCTCAAGGTGGCGATCCCCTTCCCCATCGAGGCTGGCGCCTGGTACACGCTGAAGGCGCGCGTCGATCTCCTGCCGAACGGCGCAGCCATCGTGCGCGCGAAGGGCTGGCCGCGCGGCAGCGCGGAGCCCGAGGCCTGGACGCTCGAGGTCCCGCACCTGCATGCCCACCAGAACGGCGCAGCCGGCCTCTACGGCTTCACGCTCCAGAACCGCTTCAAGGCCTACGTGGACAACCTCTCGGTGATGCCCAATGAGTGATCGCTCCTTCTTGCTCGCCTTGCTCGCGCTGTGCGCCGCTCCGGCCCGCGCCAGCGCCCAGGACTGGCCCATGTGGGGCCGCGACGAGACGCGCAACATGACCTCGACCGTCACGGGCCTGCCTTCCGACTTCTCGCCGGGCAAGTTCAAGGGCACCAGCGACGAGATCGACGCGAGCACGACCCGGAACGTCAAGTGGATCGCCAAGCTCGGCTCGCAGAGCTACGGCAACGTGACCGTGGCCGGCGGGCGCGTGTACGTGGGCACGAACAACGACGTGCCGCGCGACCCGAAGTACACCGGCGACCGCTGCGCGATGTACTGCCTGGACGAGAAGACCGGCGCGCTCATCTGGCAGGTCAGCGTCCCCAAGCTCGGCACCGGCAAGGTCTCGGACTGGGAGTACCTGGGCATCTGCTCCTCGGCCGCGGTCGAGGGGAAGCGTGCCTACTTCCTCACCAACCGCTGCGAGGTCGCGTGCGTGGACGTGAACGGACTGGCCGACGGCAACCAGGGCTACGCGGACGAGGCCAAGTACTACGCCGGTCCGGGCAAGCCGCCGGTCGAGCTCGCCGCGACCGACGGCGACATCCTGTGGCTCTTCAACATGATCGACGTGTGCGGCGTGTTCCCGCACAACATCACCGCCAGCTCGGCGCTGATCGCCGGCGACCGCATCTGGGCCCTGACCGCCAACGGCGTCGACTACGGCCACGTGGAGACGCCCGCGCCGAACGCGCCCAGCATGATCGTGCTCGACAAGGCGAGCGGCGCGCTGCTGGCCGAGGAAGGCTCGGGCACGGGCCACCGCATCTTCCACGCGAACTGGAGCTCGCCCGCCTACTGGCGCGCGGGCGCGAAGGAGCTCGGCATCTTCCCCGGCCCGGACGGCGTGCTGTACGCCTTCGAGCCGGATCCGGTCATGGCCGACGACGGTCTGGCGCTGCTCAAGGAGGCCTGGAAGGTCGACTGCAACCCGCCGCACTACCGCGTGAAGGACGGGAAGCCGATCAAGTACGCCACGCGCTACGGGCCGAGTGAGATCCTCGGCACGCCGATCGTCTACGACGGACTCGTCTACGCCGTGATCGGGCAGGATCCGGAGCACGGCGAGGGCATCGGCAACGCGGTGTGCGTCGACGGCAGCGGCAAGGTCGTCTGGAGCTACGACAAGATCAACCGCTCACTCTCCAGCGGCGCGGCCGGCGGCGGGCTGTACTACATTCCCGACTATTCGGGCTTCGTCTACTGCTTCGACGCGAAGACCGGCGCCTTGAAATGGCGCCACGACACGAAGGGGCACATCTGGGGCTCGCCGTTGCTGGCCGACGGCAAGGTCTTCATCGGCAACGAGGACGGCTACCTGACGATCCTGCCCGCGAAGGGCGAGCTGGACAAAGGAACGGTGATCGAGCTCGACATGGGCGCGCCCGTGCTCTCGACGCCCATCGCCGCGAACGGCGTGCTCTACGTGCAGACGCACACGCACCTCTTCGCGATCGCGAAGCCATGAGGGGCATTCCCTCCGTGAGTCTCCGTGTCCTCTGCGCCTCTGTGGTTGGTTCGATCCGACCACAGAGGCACAGAGAACGTAGAGGCGCACGGAGAATAGAAGGACGGCGAGGAGCGGCGGCCGCATGAGCGCTTCGGAGCGCGCGCCGCGCGGGCGCTGGATGTGGATCCTGGTGGCGGTGTTCGCCTGCCTGCACTGGGACTTCTGGCTGTGGGACGACCGCAGTCTGTGGTTCGGTTTCCTGCCGGCCGGGCTCGGCTACCACGCGCTCTATTCCCTGTGCGCGGGCGGATTGTGGCTGCTCTTCATCCGCGTGGCCTGGCCCGAGCACATCGAGGAGTGGGCCAACTCGGCCCCGTCCGGCGAGAAGGAGCCGCATTGATCTTCCAGGCTTCCGCCCAGGCCGTTGCCGCCGCCCCGTCCGCGCCGGTCTCGCACCTACCGCTGTACGTCATCGGCGCCTACATGGCCGTTCTGATCGTGCTGGGCCTGGCCAGCATGCGCTCGTTCCGCGGCACCGCGAAGGACTACTTCACCGCCAGCCACTCGGTCGGGCCGGTGCTGCTGCTCCTGTCGGTCTTCGGCACGACCATGACGGCCTTCGCGATGGTCGGCTCGACCGCCAAGTCGTACGAGCAGGGCATCGGCGTGTACACGCTGATGGCCTCGTCCTCGGGCATCGTGCACTCGCTGGTCTTCTTCCTGGTCGGGATCAAGCTGTGGGCGATCGGCAAGCGCCACGGCTTCGTGACCCAGGTCCAGTTCTTCCGCGACCGCTTCGAGTCGACCGCCCTCGGAACGCTGCTGTTCCCGATCCTGGTGATGCTGGTGATCCCCTACGTGGTCACGGGCTTCATCGGCGCCGGAACGTTCGTGCAGGGCGCGACGCGCGGCATGTTCCCGCAGGCCTTCGCGACCGCCGTGCCCGCGACCAACGGCGCCATCCCGCCCTGGCTCACGGTGCTGGTGGTGTGCCTGGTGGTGCTGTTCTACATCTTCCAGGGCGGCGTGCGCGGCGCGGTGTGGGCCAACGCCTTCCAGACGATCCTGTTCCTGATCGCGGGCGTGGCCGCATTGACGATGATCGCGCGCTCGCTCGGAGGGCTGTCCGCGGCCTCGCAGGCCGTGCTGGAGAAGAAGCCCGAGATGCTGGCGCGCGCGGGCAAGATCAGTCACGGCGAATTCCTCTCCTACATGCTCGTGCCGCTCTCGGTGGGCATGTTCCCGCACCTGTTCCAGAACTGGCTCACGGCCAAGAGCGCGAAGTCGTTCCGCGTCGTGCTGATCTTCCACCCGATCTTCATCCTGGTGGTGTGGATGCCGTGCGTCCTGATCGGCGTATGGGCGGTCGGGCAGGGCTTGGCGGCGCCGAGCTCGAACGCCGTGCTGGGCATGATGACCTCGAAGTACGTCAGCGACCCGATCGTGCGCGGCCTCGTGCAGGCCGGCACGATCGCCGCGATCATGTCGATGGACTCGCAGATCATGTCGCTCGGCACGATGTTCACCGAAGACGTGGTCGTGCCCATCGCCGGCAAGGGCCGCGTGAGCGACCGCGCGCAGGTGTGGTGGAGCCGCGGCTTCATCCTCGCGATCATGGCCTTCGCCTTCTGGCTGGCGCTGTACCCGCCGCCCAACGTCTTCGACCTCGGCGTGTGGTGCTTCAGCGGCTTCGCGGGCCTGTTCCCTCTGGTGCTGGCCGCGATCTACTGGAAGCGCGTGACGACGGCCGGCGCCTTCGCCTCGGTCCTGGCCATGCTCGGCGTGTGGGGCGTGCTCTTCTACCGCGGGCTGATCCAGCCGGTGCTGGAGGGCAGGAAGCCCGCTGAGCCGCTGGTGCTGGGCGTGATGCCCGTGACGTGGGTCGTGCTGGCCGCGGGCGTTGCGCTCGTGGTCGTCTCGCTGGCCACGCGGCCGCCCTCGGAACCGACGCTGAAGAAGTACTTCGCATGAGCTCCGGCACCACACCGCGCGCGGCCGAAGCGCGCGCCGCGCTCGACGCGCACGTGCGCGAGATCGTGCGCTGGCACTTCGCGAGCGAGACCGGCACGCCCGTGTGGCTCGACTTCGCGAAGACCTGCGGCTTCGATCCGCTGCAGGACATCCGCGGCTTCGACGACCTCGTGGCGCGCTTCCCGAACTTCGACGGCGAGCGCCTGCGCAACGACGCGCACGAGCTGTGGATCCCGCGCGCCTTCCGCGGCCGCCCGTTCACGATCTTCGAGACCGGCGGCACGACCGGCATGCCCAAGCAGCGCATCGGCTGGGACGACTACAAGCGCGACTACGAGCACTTCTCGCCTTCGCTGGCGGACGCGCACTTCCCGCGCGGCGGCTACTGGCTGATGGTCGGCCCGACCGGTCCGCGGCGCCTGCGCCTGGCAATCGAGCACCTGGCGAACTTCCGCGGCTCGAGCTGTTATTTCGTCGACCTCGACCCGCGCTGGGTGAAGAAGCTCATCGGGAATGGCGACCACGCCGGAGCCAAGGCCTACATGGTGCACGTGGTCGAGCAGGCGACGCTGCTGCTGAAGAACCGCAAGATCGACGTGGTCTTCACCACTCCGAAGCTGCTCGAGGCCCTGGGCGAGGAGCTCTCCCTGGCCGACGCGGGCGTCAAGGGCATCCTGTGCGGCGGCACGGAGATGAACCCGCAGATGGTGCGCTTCCTGGTCGAGGAGGTGCTCGAGAAGCGCGTGGCCTTCGTGCCGGTCTACGGCAACACGCTGATGGGCCTCGCCGCCAGCGACCCGGACACGCTCGCGCGCGAGTTCTCGATCACCTACCACGCGCCGCAGCCCTTCGCCGCGACGCGCGTGACCGACCCCAAGGATTCGCGCAAGCTCGTCGAGTACGGCGCGCGCGGACGGGTCGAGCTGACCACGCTGACCCAGGAGTTCTTCCTGCCGCGCTTCCTCGAGCGCGACGACGCGATTCGCCGCCCACCCTGCGCGCTCTACGCCTGGGACGGCGCGGGCGAGGTGAAGCCCTTCCAGGAAGCCGGCACGCGCATCATCGAAGGCGTGTACTGAGCGTAGGGGAACTGGCGGATCGGGACCTCGGGCAGGACCTCCTCGGTGAGGTGCGCGCGAGCGGGGACTCGGGGACTCGACCGCGAGCCTTGCAGCGCGATCGTCGCTATCGTGGCCCGCCATGGACGCCCAGCTCCTGATGGAACGGCTGCGCCCCGTGGTGGCCGCGCAAGCGGGGGTCGCCGTGGCGTGGTTGTTCGGTTCCGGCGCGCGCGGCGACATGCGTCCCGACAGCGACGTCGACGTCGGCGTGGTGTTCACGCCCGACTTGCCCGAGGTCGAACGCGAGCGGGTGCTCGTGGACTTGTCGTCGCGCCTCGAAGCGCTCACGGCGCCGCATCCGATCGAAGTCGTGGCACTCGAGGACCAGGGGTACGTGTTCATCCACAGCGCCTTGCGGGACGGCAAACGCATCGTCGTCAACGACGAAGAGCGCCGGGTCGACTTCGAGTCCGAGGCGCTGGTGCGCTACCTCGACTGGAAGCCCACGTGGGATCTGGCGGCGAACGAGCAGCAGCAAGGCATGCGGCTGGCTCGCGAGACAGCGACGCACATGAACGGCAAAGGCATCGAGACGAAGCTGGGCGTGCTGCGCGACAACCTCGCGCGGCTCGCGACGCTGCCGCAAACCGACTTCGCCGAGTTCGCAGCAGACTTCCGCAACGTCGACAGCGCTCTCCATCGCCTGCAGACCTCCTTTCAAGCGCTGATGGACCTCGGCAGCTACAAGGCCGGCCGCCGCGGTCTGCCGCCCCCCGATTCGAGCCGGGATATCCTCACGGCACTCGAGGGCGATGGCGCACTACCGCGGGGGACCGCGGACAGATATGCCCCGCTGTTCGCGTTTCGCAACCGGGTTGTCCACCTCTACGACCGGGTGGATGCACGGCGCGTCTTCGACATCCTGACGCAGCATCGACCGGACATCGCCGCGCTGCTCGATCTGCTGCTTGCGATCCCCGACTGATCGGCGCGCCGACACCTTCACGGTGTGGGCCTTGGCTCCGGCGGCGCCCGAGCCGCTGCAGGGCTTGCCGGCCGCGGACCGGGCAAGACGTAGAACTCGCTCGGCGCTCGTCCTGGGCGCGGTCGAGCGCGTTATCCTGGCGCCCCCCCCCGGCACCATGACCGACTCCCGCTCCGACCTGCCGTTGATCGTCCAGGGCGACTTCACGGTGCTGCTCGAGGTGGCGAGCGCGCGCTTCCGCGAGGCGCGCGAGGGTCTGCTGGCCTTCGCCGAGCTGGTGAAGTCGCCGGAGCATTTTCACACCTACCGCATCACGCCGCTCTCGATCTGGAACGCGCGCGCGGCGGGGATGGAGCCGGGGCGCATCCTGGAGACGCTCGAGGCGTTCGCGCGCTATCCCGTGCCCAGCAACGTGGCGGCGGGCATTCGCGATCATGCCGCGCGCTTCGGGCGGCTGGAGCTGCGGCGCCTGGGCGAGGGGTTGGTGCTCACTGCGGACGACGAGGCGCTGGCGGAGGAGCTCGCGCGCCAGAAGGGCCTCGCGCTGGTGCTCTCGGCGCGGCTGCCGCCGCGCTCGTTCCAGGTTGCGACGAGCGATCGCGGGCGGCTGAAGCAGCTCCTCATCAAGTTGGGCTGGCCCGTGCGCGATCTCGCGGGCTATGCGGCGGGCGAGCCCTTGCCGCTCGCGCTGCGCGCGCTCACGCGCGGCGGGAAGGCGCTGGAGCTGCGCGCCTACCAGAGCGAAGCAGCCGCGAGCTTTCACGCGGCGGGCTCCGAGGAGGGCGGCAACGGCGTCGTCGTCTTGCCGTGCGGCGCGGGCAAGACGCTGGTCGGGATGGCGGCCATGGCCAAGCTCGAGAGCTCGACCCTGGTGCTGACGAGCAGCGTGACGGCGGCGCGGCAATGGATCGCGGAGCTGCTGGACAAGACCAGCCTCGAGAGCGAGCAGGTGGGCGAGTATTCGGGCCTCAGGAAAGAGATCCGTCCGGTGACGGTCTGCACCTACCAGATCCTGACGCACAGGTCGCAGGGCAGCACCGCCTATCCGCACCTCGAGCTTTTCGATCGCCGCGAGTGGGGGCTGATCATCTACGACGAGGTCCACCTCCTGCCCGCGCCCGTCTTTCAGATCACGGCCGGCCTGCAGGCGCGCCGGCGGCTCGGTCTGACGGCCACCCTGGTGCGCGAGGACGGACGCGAGGACGACGTCTTCGCGCTGATCGGGCCGAAGTGCGCCGACGTTCCCTGGAAGGAGCTGGAGCGCGCCGGTTGGATCGCGACCGCGCGCTGCACCGAGGTGCGCGTGGCCATGAGCCCGGCCGAGCGCATGAGCTACGCCACCGCGGACGAGCGCGCCAAGCACCGCGTCGCCGCGGAGAACCCGCGCAAGGCCGAGCTCGTGGAGCAGCTCCTGGCGCGGCATCCCGGCGAGCCCGCGCTCCTGATCGGCACCTACGTCGAGCAGGTCGTGGCGCTGGCCGCACGCCTGGGCGTGCCGGTGCTCAGCGGCACGAGCTCCCAGCGGCGCCGCGACGAGCTGTACGGAGAGTTCAAGGCCGGCCGCCTGCGCGCCCTGGCCGTCACGAAGATCGCGAACTTCGCCGTCGACCTGCCGGACGCGTCGCTCGCGATCCAGGTCTCGGGCACCTTCGGCTCGCGTCAGGAGGAGGCCCAGCGTCTCGGGCGTCTGCTGCGGCCGAAGCCGGGCGCGAACCAGGCGCACTTCTATTCCTTGGTGACGAGCGACACGAAGGAGCAGGAGTTCGCGCTGCGCCGCCAGCTGTTCCTGTGCGAGCAGGGCTACTCCTACGAGATCGTCGAAGAGAGCGAGCTCCTCGGCGCGGGCCGGGCTCAGGTCGCGAGCACGCCGTGAAGGTCCTTGCCATCGACTGGGGGGCTTTTCTGGGCTTCATGCAGCCCTGGGAGGGACTTTTCCCGGCCGCGCGCGGGTTGTTGCTCGAATCGAAGCCGAAGGCCGTCCTGGCAAGGAAGACCTTCGGAGGCGAGCTCGAGAGTCTCGTCGCGGGAGGCTTCCTGCGCGCATTCTCCGACGGTGTGCGCGTGCGACTCGCGGACGAGTTCCATGAAGCCCACAAGGTGCTACGCGCGCTCGGGCGCCACGCGCTCCTGCAACGCTTCGACCCGCGCGCGCTGCGCGAGTACCTGGGCGAGCACTTCACCAACGAGGAACGCGGAGCCCTGATCGTTTCGGAGCGCTGGATCCCGAATCGCGACGAGCGCCTGCTCGCCCTGGTCGCCTCCACCGGGCACGTGCGCGGGTTCCTGGCGGCGAAAAACGTCGGTGCCTGGGAGAAGGAGCGGCTGCCCACCGACTCGGGCTGGGCGGGCGAGCGCGCCTGGACCGAGACCAGGCCATTGCTGTCCGACAAGCGCGCCGCGGGCGACCTCGTGCACCTGATCGAGACGCTGGCCGCGGACTGCCGCCCGATCCCGTTCCGCACGTTGGAAGCCGGGGGCCTGTCGCGCGCGCGCCTGGGGGCGGCGATCCACGCCGGGCTGCGCTACCTGCTGTGCTTCCCTGCCTTCGATGCGGAGTTCACGCCCGTGCTGATGTTGTGGCCGTCCGTGGCCGAGCGCCTGCACCGCGCGGCGTCTCCGCCGCCGGCGTGCACGACTCCCGAGGACAGCTTCTCCGCGATCGTGGCGCTGGAGGATCTGGTGCAGTTCCTGGTGCGCGCGGCCGAGCCGCTGCGCCTCAAGCAGAACGGGTGGACGCTCTTCGCGGTTGCGCAGCGCGAGCTCGAGCAGGGCCTGCTCCCGCTGCCTGCATGGCTCACGCATCCCAAGGTCTTCCCTGAGAACGCGCCCGAGCGGCGCGTTCGCGAAGCCCAGCGCCTCGCCGAGGAGCTCGGCTTCACGGAGGAGCGCGGCGAGTCCGGTCGTGACCTCGCGCTGGTGACGACCCCAGCGGGCTGGGAATGGCTCGACAAGACGGCGCACGAGCGCTTGGCGGTGCTGCTCGAGCTCTTGCGCTACAAGCCGGAGAGGGGAGAGCCGGAGGGCAGGGAGCTGGACGATGGCGCGGAAGAGGCGGATGAGCTCGAGGAGCTGGAGGAGCTCTTCGGCGAGCTCGCCGGAGAGTCAGACGACGATGAAGGGCACGACGAAAACTCGTACGACGAGCTCGACGAGGAGGCGGATGAGCTGGCTCCGTTCCGCGCGGGCCGCTCGCGGGCCCTTTCCGACGCTGCCTTGTTCGGCCATTCCGCGGGCGGAGTGCTCACGCGTGCGGCAATCCGGGCCTTTGCCACGCTCGAGCCGGGGCGACCGGTGCTCTTCGGCGAGTTCCTGCAACACCATGCGGAGACGGCGAACCCCCTGCTCGAGCTCGAGAATCCGCAGAGCCTCGGCTTCGGATCGCCCTGGAACCCTCCGACCGAGGAGATCCTCGAGGCCCACTGGATCAAGGGTCTGCGGACGGTCTTGCACGGCTTCCTCCTGCCCTTCGGTGGCGCGCGCGTGGGGCTCGCGGGCGCGGGTGGCTTGACGATCGAGCTCACCTCCATCGGCCGCTACCTGCTCGGCCTCGCACCCGAGTTCGTCCTCGATGCTCCGGCTTCCAGCAAGACCCCCGTGCGCGTGCAGCCGGATTTCGAGGTCGTTTTCGTGAGTGCGAGCCCGGCGCTGGAAGCCGCCCTCAGCCGCTTCGCGGAACGGCGCGGTACCGGCGTCGGCGTGCTATTCCGCATCACGCGCGACTCGATCATGTCCGCTGCCATGGCCGGGCTCGGCGCGGAGGAGGTGCTCGCGACTCTCGCGCGCGCCTCATCGACGCCGGTCCCCGCCAACGTCGAGCACGAGATCCGCGCGTGGTTCGGCCGCTGCCGGCGCCTTTCCATCGAGCCCGTGCATCTCCTGCGCTGTCCCGACGCGGCCACGGCTGCGCGCGTCCTCTCCGCGGTCGGCGCCGGCAAGCTCGAGCTCGTCTCCGAGACCGTCCTCGCCCTGCGCGATCCCAAGCACAAGGCCGCCGTGATGCGCCTCTGCCGCAAGGCCGGGCTATTCCTCGTGAACAGCACCGAACCACCCGCTCCGGCGCGCGGACGCCGCAGGCGAGCGCGCTGGCGCTGACGGTGGAGGGCAGGGCCGGCGCGGCTTCCGGGGCGCGCTCAGCTCGGCGCGCACCGGCGCG
>JANOGB010000369.1:0-2883 GCA_031413955.1 Planctomycetota bacterium
CCAGCGGCTCGAGACCGAACTCGGCCAGCTTCGCGGTGATCCGCGGGAAGCCAGCGGGCACGAGCGTGCGCTCTCCGAGCCATACGCAGTTCGCCGCGTACTCCTCGGCACGCGCCACGCGCACGACTTCCCAGCCGCCGAGCGCCGGGTGTGCGCGCAGCGCCTCGGTCGCGATCAAGCGCCGCCCTCCGACCCAGGCGAGCCCGCTCTTCAGGTGCAACAGGCCGGGGACGCGGCGCACGTCGATCGTCGTGCTGGTGAAGCCTCGCTCGGCGAGGAGCCCGGCGAGCTGACGCGCGCCAGACGAGTTGGTGCGCTGCGAGAGCCCGATGAAAACGTGCTCCCCGGCCGCACACACGTCGCCACCGTCGAGCGTCCCCGGGGCGTCGATCTCCAGCGTCTCGCCGAAGAAGCTCCGCAGCGCAAGGCGCACGGCTGCCGTCTCGCCCGCGCGACTCTTCGCACCGGGCCGCGTGACGATCGCGCAACCAGGGAAGAGCAGGGCCGTGTCCTCGACGAAGGTCGAATCGGGGAATACGGGGTCGGGCGGGAGTGCGGTGACGGCCAGCCCACACTCGCGCAAGGCCGCGACGTAGCGTGCGTGCTGCTCGAGCGCGCGTTCCAGCACCGGAGGCCCCAGCTCGGACGTCGTCAAGCCCTGGGCAAACGACATGGCCGGCGGGCATACGAGGGCGCGCGTGAACATCCGGACGCGAGGATACCCTCTCCCGCCCTGCTCCATCCCTGCTCCAAGGGGCAGTTGCATCTCGTGCTCTTGTTTTGAACGCTCTCCGTCGATGGCACGCCCTGTCACTGCACCGACGCTGTTCGACGACCTCGAGCCCGAACCGATGCCGCAGAAGAAGAGCAAGGCCAAGGAGGCGCCCGAGCCCGAGAGCGGACCCGACGCCAAGACGGCGAAGGCGAAGGCACCCAGGCCGAAGAAGCACCCGGCGCCGGAGTCGAGCGCCAAGGACGCCGGCGACGAGCCGGGCGCCAAGCAGCGCGACGACAAGAGTGAGCCGCGCAGCAAGCAGCGCGACGGCGATGATGGAACGCGCAGCAAGCAGCGCGTCAGTGCCGAGGACATGGCCGGGCGCCAGCGCGAGATCTCGGTCTCGGAGTTCTTCACCAAGAACCGCCACCTGCTGGGCTTCGACTCGCCGCTCAAGGCGCTGCTGACGGCGGTCAAGGAGGCGGTCGACAACTCGCTCGACGCCTGCGAGGAGGCCGGGATCCTGCCCGAGGTCGTGGTCGAGATCTCGCCCACCGGCGAGGACCGCTTCAAAGTCGCGGTCGAGGACAACGGACCGGGCATCGTGAAGGAGCAGATCCCGAAGGTCTTCGGAAAACTGCTGTACGGCTCGAAGTTCCACAAGCTCAGCCAGACGCGCGGGCAGCAAGGGATCGGCATCTCGGCCGCCTGCATGTACGGGCAGCTCACGACCGGGAAGCCCGTGCTCATCGTCTCGCGGACGGGCAAGAAGAAGCCCGCCTACCAGATCCTGATGTCGATGGACACGGCCCGCAACAAGGCCGATCTGCACGACGAGAAGACGCTCGACACCTGGACCCGAGATCACGGCACGCGCGTCGAGATCGAGATGGAGGCGCGTTACCAGAAGGGCATGCGCTCGGTCGACATGTACTTGAAGCAGACGGCCATCGCCAATCCGCACGTGACGCTCACCTACGTCGATCCGGGCGGCGAGAAGATCGTGTACGAGCGCTCCACCAAGGCGCTCCCGCCGCCGGTCGAGGAGATCAAGCCGCACCCGCACGGGGTCGAGCTCGGGATCCTGATCGCGATGCTGAAGGAGTCCAAGGCCCGCTCGCTGGCAGGTTTTCTGCAGGAGGAGTTCGTGCGCGTCGGTTCCAAGGCGGCCGAGGAGATCTGCAGCACGGCCAAGCTCTCGGAGAAGGCCTATCCGTCCCGTATTGCGCGCGAGGAGGCGGCCGCACTGCACGGCGCGATCCAGAAGACGAAGATCAGCGCGCCGCCCACGACCTGCATCTCGCCCATCGGCGAGGAGCTCGTGCTCTCGGGCCTCAAGAAGGAGATCGAGGCCGACTTCTACACCTCGATCACGCGCCCCGCCGCCGTGTACCGCGGCAACCCGTTCCAGATCGAGGTCGGCATCGCCTACGGCAAGCCCGGCGGCGTCGGGCTCGAGCTGACCGAGGAAGGCCGCATCACGAAAAAGAAGAAGAAGGACACCGAGTCCTCCGAGGACCTGGTGGCCGACGCCGACGAGCCGATCCGCGTCCTGCGCTACGCGAACCGCGTCCCGCTGCTCTACCAGCAGGCCGCCTGCGCCATCACCAAGGCCGTGATCCAGACCGACTGGCGCCGCTACGGGCTGCAGCAGCCCAAGGGCGCGCTGCCGATCGGCGCCTGCGCGGTCATGGTGCACATCGCCAGCGTCTGGGTGCCGTTCACGAGCGAGTCCAAGGAAGCGATCGCCAACTACCCCGAGATCCAGAAGGAGCTGCGCCTCGGCTTGATGGAGGCCGGCCGCCTGCTCGGCACCTACATCCGCAAGGGCCAGCGCCTGCGCAAGGAGTTCGACAAGCGCAGCTACATCGAGAAGTACATCCCGCACATCGGCATCGCGCTGCAGGAGATCCTCGACCTCTCCGTGCCCGAGCGCGACGGCACGGTGAAGACGCTCGAGGACGTGCTGCACAAGAGCCGGAAGTTCTGAGCGCACGAGCCGCGGACGCTGCGCGCGGAACCCGGCTCGACCGCGAAGTCCGTCCGCGTCGCGAGCGCACCTGCGACCGTGGGGTTGGAAGGGGAGCGAACGCGCCCCCGAGAACTCCTCCTTCCCCGTCAACTCCCTAGACTCTCCCGCGATGCGCCCGCTCGCTCTCCCGTGCTTG
>JANOGB010000370.1:0-13490 GCA_031413955.1 Planctomycetota bacterium
CCCACGATCATGCCCTCGTACACCTCGACGCCGGGCGCGATGAAGAAGATGCCGCGGTCCTGCAGCCCGTTCAGCGCGTAGGGCACGACCGGGCCGGCGCGGTCCGACACCAGCACGCCGCTGGTGCGGCGCGGGATCTTGCCCGCGTCGGGGCGCCACGAGTCGAACACGTGCGACAGGATGGCGTTGCCCTGGCTGAGCGTGAGCAGGGCCGTGCGCGCGCCGATCAGGCCGCGCGCGGGGATGCGGAACTCGAGCTTGGTCTGCTCGCCCAGGGGCTCCATCGAGAGCATCTCGCCGCGCCGGCGCCCCAGGTACTCGATCACGCGTCCGGCCGCATCGGGCGGGGTCTCGACCGAGGCGATCTCGAAGGGTTCGAGCTCGACCCCGTTCTCATGGCGCACGATCACGGTGGGCTTGCCGACGGCGAACTCGTAGCCCTCGCGGCGCATCTCCTCGACCAGGACGCCCAGGTGCATCACGCCTCGGCCCTTGACCTCGATGGCCTCGGCCGTGTCGGCGAGCTGCAGGGCCACGTCACGCAGCGCGGCGCGCTCCAGGCGCGTGCGCAGGTGCCGGCTGGTCACGTAGGTGCCCTCCAGGCCCGCGAAGGGCGAGTCGTTGACCTGGAACACCATCGAGATGGTCGGCTCGTCCACGCGGATCGCGGGCAGCGGCTCGCGGTGCTCGGGATGGCACAGCGTGTCGCCGATGGAGAGCTCCTCGATGCCGGCCACGACCGCGATGTCGCCCGCGTAGACCGACTCGACCGGCTTGCGCTCCAGGCCCTCGTAGCGGAACAACGACTTGACCTGCACCATCGGCTCCGTCTTGCGGTCCGGGTGGCACACGGCCAGGCGCGCGCCCTGCTGCAGCACGCCGCGCACCACGCGGCCGATGCCGATGCGGCCGAGATAGTCGCCGTGGTCGAGCGTCGCGGCCTGGAACAGCACCGGCGCGTCCTGCTCCTGCGGCGGGGTGGGCACCTTCTCGAGGATCATCTCGAGCAGCGGCAAGAGGCCGCGGTCCTTGGCGTCCGGCGCCGTGTAGTCGAGCGCTGCCCAGCCGTCGCGGCCCGAGCCGTAGATGACCGGGAACTCGAGCTGCTCGTCGCCCGCGCCGAGCTCGACGAAGAGATCGAAGACCTCGTCCAGCACCTGGGGCGCGCGCTGCCCGGGGCGATCGATCTTGTTGATCATCACCAGCGCCTTGAGCCCGCGCTCGAAGGCCTTGCGCAGCACGAAGCGCGTCTGCGGCATCGGCCCCTCGAAGGCGTCCACCAGCAGCAACACGGCGTCGGCCATGGCCAGGGTGCGCTCGACCTGCCCGCCGAAGTCGGCGTGTCCGGGCGTGTCGACGATGTTGATGCGCGTGCCCTGGAAGTCGATGGCCGTGTTCTTGGCCAGGATCGTGATGCCGCGCTCACGCTCCTGGGCGTTCGAGTCCATCACGCGCTCGGGCATGGCCTGGTTGGCGCGGAAGGTGCCCGCCGTACGGAACAGCGCGTCCACCAGGGTGGTCTTCCCGTGGTCTACGTGGGCCACGATGGCTATGTTGCGGATCGGCTTCATCAGGGCTTCGCGACGGCGAAACTAGCCCGGCATTATAGGCGAGCGACGCACCGGGGGACAACGCCGTGGCGATCGTTCGACCGATCTCGGCTCAGCCCATCAACTGCGCAAACTCGCGCCGCCCGCGCAGGAGTTCCAGGTCGCTGTTGCGCGCCAGCTCGGGCCGCAGGTAGAAGCCGCGCTCCTGGGATTCCTTGAGCAGCGTCAGGGCCAGCTCGATCTCGCCCAGGAGGGCGTGCACGCAGGCCGAGTGGAAGCTCGTGTAGGCGTCCTTGGGAGCGCGCTTGCGGGCCTGGGAGACCACCGCGCGCGCGTCGTCGCCGAGCCCCATGCGCGCCAGCAGCATGGCCAGGTGCAGGCGCGCCTCCTGGTCGTCCTCGACCTCGGCCAGGTGCTTGCGCGCGCTGGCGATGCCGCGGTCGGCGATCTCGATGGCCTCGCTGTAGCGGTCGAGCCGGCACAGGACGCCGTACAGGTGGTCGTAGGAGCCGATGTGCGTGGGGCGCAGGGCGATGGCGCGCTGCAGGAGCGGCGAGGCCGCCTCGTGGTTGCCGAGGCGCCCGAGCAGGGCCCCGAGCAGGCGATGGGCGAGCCACTCCTCGTGGTCGATCTGGATCGCCAGGCGGTACTCGCGCTGGGATTCCTCGGTGTCGCCCGACATCTGGGCCGCGAAGCCGAGCGAGGTATGGGCCTCGGCCGAGAAGGGATCGATGGCCAGGGCGCGCTGCGCGCTCTCGCGCGCCTCCTGCAGGAAAGTGACATTGCCGTCCCAGTAGAGGAACTTGCGCACCATGCCCTCGCTCAGCCCGGCGTGGGCCAGCACGCAGTTGGGGTCCTCCTGGAGCGCGGCGCGGAAGGTCGAGACGGCGGCCATCAGGTGCTTCGAGGTCCCGCGGTGCAGGATCTCGTGCGCGCGGCGCGCCAGGGCTTCGGCCTTGGCCGGGTCACGGCGTTCCTCGGGCGGCGGCGAGCTGGCGTAGTCGCTGAGCCTCTTCTTCACCGAACGCACGAGCTGGCCCACGAGGGTCGCCTGCAGTGCCCACTCGTCCTCGTCGGTGCGCTCGATGTGGTCCTCGCCGACCTTGGTCGAAGTGTCCCGGCCGTTCGGGTTGGCGCGTTCGAGCACGTAGTCCACGGCCGCGCGGGTCCCCGAGAGCTCCAGTGAGCCGCGCAGGACGAATGCCGTTCCGACCTGCGAGTTCTTGCCCTCGGCCAGCGCCACGTCGAGCTGCGTCGAGCGCGCCAGCTCCGAGCGCAGGTCCTTGCGCAGGCTCGAGGCGAAGTCCCGGGCGACGGCCTCGCTCGTCTGCAACAGGAAGGGCGGGATCAGGATCTTGCCCTGCACCGCGCTCGGGCGCTCGGCGCTCGAGGAGAGCTTGAGGTTGTCCGCGATCGCCGCCAGCGCGCCGTGCGCGGCGCTGGCGTTGGGGTAGCGCTTCTCCTTCTCGCGCGAGAGACAGCGTTGCAGGAACTCCTCGAGGCGCGGCGGGAAGCCGGGGCGTACCTCGCTCGGGGGTCTGGGCTTCGCCTCGAGGATCGCCATGCACACCTCGGGGAACGACTTGCCCGGGAAGGGCAGCTCGCCCGTGAAGGCGTGATAGAACACCGAACCCAGGCTAAAGACGTCCGAGCGCGTGCCGAGTTCGTCGCCCAGGACCTGCTCGGGCGACATGTACAGGACCGTGCCGACCAGCATGCCCTCCTGGGTGATGCTGGATTCGCCCGTCGAGCGGCAGATGCCGAAGTCGAGCAGCTTCACGCTGCCGCCTTCCTGCAGCATGATGTTGGCCGGCTTCAGGTCGCGGTGGATCAGGCCGCGTTCGTGCACCAGCCGCAGCGCGCCGGCCACTTGCATGGCGATGCGCAGGCCCTCCTCGTATTCGAGCCGCTGCACCTTGAGGACCTTGTCGAGGGTGCGCCCTTCCAGGAACTCCATGGCGATGAAGGAGGTGCCCCGGTCCTGGCCGTACTCGTAGACGGTGGCGATGTTCGGGTGCGCAAGGTTGCTGGTGTGCTTGGCCTCGCGGTCGAAGCGCTGCTTCGCCTGGGGATCGAACTCGACGTGTGGACGGAGGATCTTCAGCGCGACCGTGCGCCCTAGGCGCAGGTCGACGGCCCTGAAGACCTCACTCGAAGGACCCTCGCCCAGGCGGTCCTTCTCGGGGTCGAACTGGAAATGGGCAAACCTCATCGCCAGGGAAGCGCGCATGTTGGGGGAACGACGCGCTTGTCGGCCGTCTATCCTAATGGTCTTGACCCCTCGGCCAGACAGGCCGCGAGAGTTTGGGGGGGCAAGATTCACCCATGACGCCCGCCCAGAGCGCGCCCCGGCCGCAGGAACCCAGCCCCATCGAGGGTCCGATCCTGTTCGAGGAATCCGACTTCCGTGCGCTCGTCCCGCCCCTCGCTTCGAATCCGGACTACAACGCGCACCGTCTGGCTGCGCGCCGGCGCCTGCTGGCGCTCGGCAAGCGCGCGGCCGCGCGCGCCGGGGATCTGGGGCTTGCGCTCGAGTGTCGGACCAGCCTGCACCACCCGCACCAGTTCAACGGCAACCGAGTCCAGCGCCTGTGGGCCTATCTGACGCGCCCGAAAAAGGAGAAGAGCGCGCTCAAGCGCCAGCTCGGGCCCGAGCTCGGCAAGGACCTCGACTCGGCCTATCGGAACGCCTACCTGTGCCTGGCGCTCGAAGGCCAGTTCCTCGAGGTCTCGCTGCGCATCCACCCGGACGGCTGGTACGACGGGCAGAACTTGAAGAACCGCGTCGCCCGCGCGGGCGTGAAGCCCTGGCTGGCCGAGCTCAACGCGCTGGACGGCTTTCGGCTGCGGCTCCACGACTGGAAGGGTGAATGGCGCTGTGGCGCGCTCCAGCCGGAACAGCTCGAGGAGTTCCTGAAGTACTACACACCGGGCGACCACCAGCTCGCGGTCGAGAAACGCTACCCCACTCCGGAGGGTGCCCGCGCCGCCGCGCTCGAGCCCGGCTGCGCGGAGGAGCTGCAACGCGAGCTCCTGCGACTCGTGCCGCTCTATCGCTTCACGGCCTGGTCAGAGGAGAGCGACTTCTTGCTGACGCGCTGAGGGAACTCGAGCTCCCTGGAACGACTGCGGCCCCGTGAGCGTGAGGCTCGCCGGGGCCGCGATGTCGGAGACGGAGGTCTCGGAACTACGGATTCAGCCGGTAGGTGTAGGCGTTCGCCAGCGTGGCCGAGCCGGGGTCCTGGACGATGACGTCGACCGTCATCGAGCGCACCTTGCCGGTGAACGGGCCTCTGGCCCGGGGGGCGAACACCTGGAGCTGGGAGGGATTGAGCACCGTGGCCAGGATGGACGGGCTCTGGCCGAACTGCACGGTGGTGATCCCGGCCTGGAAGCCCATGCCCGTGAGCGTGACGAGGGTTCCGCCCTGGAACGGGCCGCCGGCGGGCGAGACAGAGCTCAGGGTGACGTCGGGCGGCGTGCAGTCGTAGTCGACGATCTTGAGATCGTCCACCGCGGCCTCGACCACCGCGCCGACCGTGTCTGCCGTGCGGAAGCGGACCCGCATGTTGTTGGTCGGCGCCACGAAGTCCGCGATGCGCGCGGCATGCTGGATCCAGCCCCCGACGGCGTCGTTGCCAGTCGGCCCGACGGTCTCGAGCAGGGTCCAGTTCGCACCGCCGTTGTTGGAGATGTGCACTGTCAAGGTCATCGTGCCGGGATTCGAGCCCTGGTTGTTCGAGAACCAGCGCCAGTAGGAGAGGTACGGGTCGCCGAGACCCGCAGCGTTCAGGGCGGGCGAACGCAGCGCGGTCGCTCCGCCGTCGACGTCGGCATCCCCCACGCCGCCGCCGACCGCACCGTTGGCGGTGACGAAGCAGAACGTGCCCGGATTCGTGACGTCGTCCTCGGGCTGCGCGGCCGAGCCGACCGGATTCACGCGCGTCCACGTGCCGGTCGTGGCCGTGCTGAAGCCGACCAGGTCGGCGGCAACGTTGACGAGCCAGCCCGTGTTGGTCTCGAAGGTTTCCAGGTGGGCCACGGTCTCGCCGTAGGCTGCCGTCGCCTGGTGTACCTGCGTCGGCCCGGCCGGCGGATCGGTCCAGGTCACCTCGTCGCTGGACTGGGCGCTGACGTAGAAGTCGAGCGACGAGCCGCACGGAACGGCCGGCATGACGGCCTGGTACAGGTCCCCCCCGAGGTGCGTGGCGCTCACCGTGGTGAACGGGCCCCCCGTGCTGTAGTGGAACTTCACCGTGCCCGTGAAGAGGTCGCCGGGCGCGTTCTGGAGCACATCGAACTGCACCGTTCCGCCGCCCGGGCCGATGAACGCGGGCACGCCGGCCGGGAAATCGAAGGTCAGCTTGGCGGCGCCGTAGCGCCACACCCATAGGCCCTTCTCGATGTCACCGCCGATGATCGTGCCGCTCGCGAAGTACGGGTAGTTGCTCCACAGCGAGTTGAAGTCCTGGGCGTCGTCCTCGGGGTAGGTGTCGAAGAAGCCGATCTGCGTGGGCGCGGTCGGCGTGGTGTTGTCGAACACGCGCAGGCCGCTGCGGTAGTTGCTCTCGTAGATGCGGTTGCCCTTGACGTAGAGGTTGTGGTCGATCGAGGCCGCGCCCGAGGAGAAGAAGCCGAGATAGCTCGGCGCGGCCAGGTTCGAGACGCTGAAGAGACGCGTGCGCGCGCCGCCGAAGCTGCCGTCGTCCAGCTCGTCGTTGAGATACACGTGCAGCTTGTTGTTCGAGAGCCAGCCCTGGTGGGAGAAGGAGCCACCGGTGTAGGCGGTCGACGAGATCTGCGTGATCGCGAGCTTGTTCGTGACGTCGAGGATCTGCAGGCGCGGGTTCGTGCCGCCGGAGCTGTCCTCGCTGTAGCAGAAGGCGATCTGCTTGCCGAGATAGATGCCGGGGAGGTCCCAGGTGACGACCTGGCACTCGTGCACGTAGCGCCCCGTGTTCCAGCCAAGGCCGACCAGGGCCGGGACGGCGGGGTTCGCCAGGTTGTAGATCTGCAAGCCCGCGGGGAGGGCGCCAGGGCAGGGGTTTCCGCCGCCGCCCGCGCGGTAGAGGAAGCCCGAGGTCTCGTCGACGGCGAGCGTGTGCGTCGCGGTCGTGCAGCCGCCGAAGACGGCCGTCGCCGTCACGATCCCGGCGTCGATGCTGGTCATGTCGAACACCTGGACGCCCCCGCCGGCCTCGCTGCCCGCGTAGGCGTAGTCCTCGTAGACCTTGACGCAGCGCCACAGGCTCGGCGCGCTGTTGTGGGGCTCGAAGTCCACGATCACCGGGTTGCCCGGGTCGGTGACTTCGACGAAGCCGGTGCCATCCGAGAGGCCGATGATCGCGTACTCGCGCCCCGACGGGCTCGTGTAGCCCCAGCAGTCGTTGCCCGAGGTGTTGGCGCCGGGAAAGTCGGACAGCGTCTTCCAGCCCAGGAGCTGCACGTTGCTCGAGGTGAAAGCGATGCGCCCGGCGCCGCTGTGGCGCGGATTGGGGAACGGAGCGCGGCGCGTGGCGTCGACGCCCACGCCGGCGAAAGCGAGGGCGGACAGCACGAAAGACAGACCGATGGCCTGGGGGACCTTGATCATCGGGGCTCAGGGCAGAGGGAGGGGGGAACGGGCGAGCCGATCAACCAGGATGCAGGATGGCATCCAGGATGCGGGATGGGGGAGCAGCCCGCAATCCGACGTCCGTCAATTGCCCGATCCGAGGAAGTGGGACGGCCTTTTCGACCCCTTCTTCGCACTCAATCCCCTGCGCCGGTTCGCCGCCGGTCCAGGAGTCCCTGGAAGGCGGGCGCGGCGAGCAGCCCGCGCAGGATGCGCTCGGCCTGGAGCTTCGAACCTGGGTCGAGGAAGTGGACCGAGTCGGCGAAGTGCAGCGCGTCGCCCGGGATCACTCCTTCGCCTTCGATCAGGATCGCGCCGGTGCTTTGGGCCACCGTCCGGATCACGCGGTTGTATTCCTCGTAGCCGTCCAGCAGCGAGGCCGGGTCCAGGAAGGGCATGTAGTAGAGCGCCGAGGAGGCGGCCGCGCGCTGAGCCTCGGGCGCCTGCTGGCGGCGCATTTGCACGGCAAAGGTGGCCAGCGCCACGACCGGCGCGCGCGCCTGCGCCGCCCGGACGAGGCGCGTCAGGCGTTCCTCGAAGCCGCGCGAAAGCGCGTGCGGCTCGAAGCGCAGCGTCTCGTGCTCGCCCCGCGAACGAGAGAGCTGGAGCCAGTTCTTCTCCAGCAGATAGTAGGTCAGCCACCAGTCGCCGATCGGTGCGTGGTCGCGCTCCTCGGCCGCGTACAGGCCTGCTTCGACCGCCACGCGGCGCGTGTCGGCCGTCAGGTCGTTGGTGGCCTCGTAGTAGAGGATCACGTCGGGCTGGAAGGGAGCGACGCGTTGCTCGAGGCTGAGCAGCGACTCGCCCGTGGTGAAGCCGCCCACGCCGGCGTTCACGTAGTCGAATTCCAGCTCCGGCGTGGCCGCGCGCAGGCCCTCCAGCACGAGGTGCGGCCAGGTGGCTTCGAGCGCCGAGGCCTCGGCGCAGAAGGTGGTCGAGGCGCCCAGGAAGGCCAGACGGATCCGTCCGTCCGGCTTGGGCTGTTCGATCTCCGCTCCGCGGAATCCCAGGGAGTTGATGCGGATCGGACCGACCTCGTACCCGGGTTCAGGGATGCGCAGGCCGGTCGCGGGATCCTGCGCGAAGCGGTAGTAGCTCTTGGCTGTCGTGCCGTAGCGTAGCCACTGGCGCGCGCGCACCAGGCCCTCGACCAGGAGCAGGGCGCCGAGCAGGCCGACACCGAGCAAGAGCAGGCGGCGCATGGGCGAAAAGGTCGGAGAAAGGGGCGCGCGGAACAAGCTCTCTCCGGCATCGCGCTGTCGTTGTGGTGGCGCCTCGCCCGCGCCGCTATCCTCTCCGCCCGCTTTCGCCGCGCATGCCCAGCGTCTTCGTCCCCAAGGAAACCCGCCCCGGCGAGACCCGCGTGGCAGCCTCGCCCGAGACGGCCAAGCGGCTGGTGCAGGCCAAGCTGGAGCTCGGGATCGAGGCGGGCGCCGGGCTCGCGGCCGGCTTCAGCGACCAGGTCTTCGCCGCGGCAGGCGCGAAGATCGTCGGGCCGGAAGGCTGGGCGAGCGACCTCGTGCTCAAGGTCCAGCCGCCGAGCTCGACCGAGGCCGAGGGCCTGAAGGCCGGCGCCATCCTGGTGGCCTTCCTGCAGCCACACCGCGAGCTCGAGCTGGTCGGGATCCTGTGCGCGCGCGGCGTGACCGCGCTGGCGATGGAGCTCGTGCCGCGCATCAGCCGCGCGCAGTCCATGGACGCGCTCAGCTCCCAGGCCACGGTGGCGGGCTACAAGGCCGTGCTGCTCGGCGCGACGCACCTGAAGAAGATGTGCCCGCTCCTCATGACCGCTGCCGGCACCGTGCCGCCCGCCAAGGTAGTCGTGTTCGGCGCCGGCGTGGCCGGCCTGATGGCCATCGCGACCGCGCGGCGCCTGGGCTGCAGGGTCGAGGCGACCGACGTGCGCATGGCCGCCAAGGAGCAGGTGGAGAGGCTGGGCGCGAGCTTCATCAGCGTGCCGGGCGCGGGCGACATGGAGGGCGCGGGCGGTTACGCGAAGGAGCAGAGTGCGGAGTTCCTGCAGCGCCAGCGCGAAGAAGTCGCCAAGCGCGTGGCCGAGGCCGACCTGGTGATCACGACCGCCCTGATCCCGGGGCGGCAGGCGCCGCGGCTGATGGATCAGGCCATGGTGCGCTCGATGAAGCCGGGGGCCGTGATCGTCGACCTCGCGGTCGAATCGGGCGGCAACTGCGAGCTCTCCGAGCCGGGCCGCGTGGTCGAGCGCGGGGGGGTCACGATCGTCGGCCTCGCCAACCTGCCGGCCACCGTGCCGCAGCACGCGAGCGAGCTCTACGCCAAGAACGTGCTCGCGCTGGTGAAGCTCTTGCTCGACAAGGAGGGCAAGCTCGCGCCCGACTGGAGCGACGAGGTCCTGGCGGGCTGCCGACTGACGCACGCGGGCGAGGTGCACCATGCACCGACCGCCCAGGCCCTGGCGGCGGGCAAGCACGCATGAGCCTCGCTCCGGAGGCCGGGCTCACGGCCCTGCAGGCGGCCGCCGGCGCCGCCGAGCACGCCGCGTCGCAGCTCGACTACTGGTCGATGCTGTTCGTGTTCGTGCTCTCGACGTTCATCGGGATCGGCGTGATCCGGCGCGTCTCGCGCCTCCTGCACACGCCGCTGATGTCGCTCACGAACGCGATCTCGGCCATCGCCGTGGTCGGCGCGATCCTGGTGGCGGGCGGCGATTTTCCGCTCGAGATCAAGGTGCTGGGCGCGATCGCGCTGTTCGCCTCGGTCACGAACATCGTCAGCGGCTTCCTGATCACGGATCGCATGCTGAAAATGTTCAAGGACCCGCGCGCGGACAAGAAAGGCGCGGGCGGCAAGTGATCGCCTCCCTGGTCCAGCTCGCCTACGTGCTCGGCACGGTGCTGTTCATCCTCTCGCTCGCGTGGATGAGCGACCCGAAGACGGCGCGCAAGGGCGTGAGCGCCGGTGTCGCCGGCATGGCCCTCGCGATCCTTGCCACCTGGGTCCAGCCGAGCGTCGTCGACCACCTGTGGATCATCGTGCCGATCCTGGTTGGCGTCGGCGTGGGCGTGCCGCTGTCGCGCGTGCCGATCACCGCCGTGCCGCAGCGGACGGCGCTCAGCCACGCCTTCGGCGGTCTCGCGGCGGGCCTGGTGGGCACGGCCAAGTACTACCTGTGGGTGAGCGAAGGGCCCGAGAACCTCACCAAGTTCCGCGTGGGCGCGATCGTGCTCGAGGTCATCCTCGGGTTCTTGACCTTCACGGGCAGCCTGATGGCGGCCGGCAAGCTGCAGGGGCTGCGCTGGATCCCGCAGCGGCCGGTGACCTATCCGCTGCAGAACCTCACGAACATGCTGCTGCTCGGCGTGGCCGCGGTGCTGGGCGTGATGCTCGTGCTGCACCCGACCGCGGCCTGGGCGGCGTACGCCTTCCCGGCCATCCTCGTACTCGCGCTCGCCTTCGGCGTGCTGCTGATCATCCCGATCGGCGGCGCGGACATGCCGACGGTGATCTCGATCCTGAACAGCTACGCCGGGCTCTCGGCCGTGGCCATGGGCTTCGTGCTCGACAACAAGCTCCTGATCACGGCCGGCGCCCTGGATGGCTCGAGCGGCCTGATCCTCTCGATCATCATGTGCAAGGCCATGAACCGCTCGTTCACCAACGTGCTGTTCGGCGCCTTCGGCCAGGTGCAGGCGGCCGCTGCCACGGGCGAGCAGAAGGCCTACAAGGAGGAGACCATCGAGGGCGCCGCGCAGGCCATGGAGCAGGCCAACCTGGTGGTGATCATCCCGGGCTACGGCATGGCCGTGGCCCAGGCGCAGCACAAGATCCGCGAGCTGGCGGGCGAGCTCAAGAAGCGCGGCGTGACCGTCAAGTTCGCCATCCACCCGGTCGCGGGCCGCATGCCCGGGCACATGAACGTGCTGTTGGCCGAGGCCGACGTGCCCTACACGGACCTGGTGGAGATGGACGACATCAACTCCGACATGCCGCAGTGCGACGTGGCCCTCGTCGTCGGCGCCAACGACGTGGTCAACCCGGCCGCGCGCCACGACAAGTCGACGCCCATCTACGGCATGCCGATCATCGACGCGGACAAGGCCAAGATCGTCTTCGCCATCAAGCGCGGCAAGGCGCCAGGCTTCGCCGGCATCGACAACGAGCTCTACTTCCAGGACAAGACGTTCATGCTCTTCGGCGACGCCAAGAACGTGATCGGCGAGCTGGTGAAGCAGTTCACCGGCAGCGGGATGCACTGACGAGCAGAGCCGCGCGCGTCAGCTGCCGTACCACTCCTCGTTCTCGCGCGCGATGCGCTCGATCTCCGCCCGCGGCACGAGTTCGCCTTGGTCGATGCCCGGGCAGTCCTTGGCGATCTCGCTCCACGCCGCGCGGCGCAGGTTCTCCTTCCAGAAGGGCCAGGCCGCGCACTGCTTCGGCCGCACCGGGTAGATCGCGCAGGTGTTTCCTTCCCCCAGGAACGGGCAGGCGGGCGAGTCCATGCGCAGCGTGACCCAGCCGTCCTCGCTCTGGCAGTAGGCTTCGAGGAAGGCCTGCTCCTCCATTCCGCGGTGCCGGGCGATTGCGCTCACGTCGGCCGGCGTGAGGTAGACGTAGGTGTAGGCTCCGTGGTTGCGGCAGCAGTTTCCGCAGCGGGTGCAGGCGAAACGCAACCCGTTGGCGTGGAAGGGCTTGGATGTCATCCGGCGGGCTCCGGACGGGCTCTGTGCGTAGCCGAACAGGAGCCCGTGTCTACTGGCAGGATGTGCGGAATCACACGGGATCCCTCGCGGCGAGTGAACTCCCGGTGCGGATTGTGGCAGGAGGCCTGGCAAGAGTGAAGCTCATCGTGGTGGAAGACGGAGCGCGGACGGCGCTCGAGTTCGACAAGCCCGAGGTCACCCTCGGGCGCGCGATCGACAATGACATCCGCCTGGGGGGCGCGCACGCCTCGCGCCACCACTGCAAGATCGCGCAAGGCAAGGAGACCTGGATCCACGACCTGGGCTCGGCCAACGGGATCCAGGTGAACGGCGTCAAGGTGGAGAAGAAGGAGCTGCGCGAGGGCGACGTGCTCGCCATCGGCGGGGCGCGGCTGTACATCGAGAAGCTGGGTGGGGTCGCCGATCCGAGTCGCACGCAGCGCATCGATCCGAAGCGCGGAGAGGGCAGCACGGTCGAGGCCGGCGCTGGCACGTCCACCTCGGCGCCACCCGTGCCGGCCATGCTGCCGGACTTCGGCGCCGGCGGCTTCGAGACCCACGGCGCGGACGAACGCCGCGACATCGAACGGCTGCGCACCTTCGCGCGCGTGACCAAGGCGCTCCTGTCCGAGACCGAGCTCCTGGCGCTGCTGCGGATGATCGTCGATTCGGCCCTGGCGCTGGTGGGCGGCGAACGCGGCTTCGTGCTCATGACCGGCAAGACCGGTGCGGGCGAGGAGGTCAAGGACCCGCGCGAGATGAAGGTGCGCGTGGCGCGTTCCTTCGACCGCACCGACATCCCCGTGCCGGCCACGCGCATCTCGATGGGCATCACGCGGCGAGTGCTGGAGAGCGGGCGCCCGCTGCTCTCGGTCGACGCCGGGCGCGACGAGCGCTTCTCGGCCATGGCCTCGGTCGAGGAGCTGCGCCTGCGCTCGGTGATCTGCTTCCCGATCCAGCTCGACAACAAGACCGAGGGCGTGCTGTACCTCGACAACCGCATGCAGCGCGGCGCTTTCCGCGACGACGATCTCGAGCTGGTCGACATGCTCGCCGGTCAGGCCGCGATCGCGATCAAAAACGCGCGTCTGGTGTCGGAGCTGCGCGAGCGCAACCAGCGCCTGCTGCAATCGAGCGAGCAGAACCAGAGCCTGAACGAGCAGCTCGGGCGCAAGGTGCGCGATCGCGACAGCGAGCTGGCGGTCGTGCGCGCCGAGCTCGGACGCGAGCGTGGGCGCTACGACTACGGCTCACTGGTGGGCGCCTCGGACGAGATGAAGCGCGTCTTCTCCGAGCTCGACCGCATCATCGCCACCGAGCTGCCGGTGATGATCCATGGCGAGAGCGGCACGGGCAAGGAGCTGATCGCGCGCGCGATCCACTACAACGGACCCAGGCGCGACAAGCCCTTCGTGGTCGAGAACTGCGCCGCGCTGCCGGATTCCTTGCTCGAGTCCGAGCTGTTCGGTCACGTGCGCGGCGCCTTCACCGGCGCCGATCGCTCGAAGAAGGGCCTGCTCGAGCACACCCAGAAAAATGCCGGTAAAGCCAAGCGCGACACGGGTACGAATTGTCATGCGCGGGAACGTAGAGCTGGAGGAAGTCCGGTCAAGCAGCCGGTCTTGGGCTTGATCGGACAGTCCCACC
>JANOGB010000371.1:0-6728 GCA_031413955.1 Planctomycetota bacterium
TCCTCATCTCGAAGACATGGGGAACGGAAAGGAGGAGGAAGAGCGGAGCCGGGCTGGAGCCCGGCGCTCCCGGATGAACAACCAGAACCCCGGCGGTGAGCTTCCTGCAAGTGGGCGAAGCCCCCGAGCGCTCCGGTAGAATCGTGGAGATGCGTCGCCTCTCCTTCGCGCTCGCAGCGCCGACGCTCTTCTTCGCGCTGTGCGCGTGCGCCGAACCGGACCCCGCGCCCGCGGCGCCGCGCTGGGTCGCTCTCGCGCGCGGATTCCAGCCGCGCCCGCTCGAGGAGCTGGCTCAGCGGCTGGAGGCGCGCGTGCAGCCGTCGCGCGCGGGACGCATCGTGCGCCGCGGCGATGGCGAGGTGTGGTTCGAGCTCCCGCTCGCGCGCGAGGGCTGGACGACCGACGCGGAGCGCGTGGTCTGGCGCACGCCCCTGCCCGCGGGCGGCGCACTGCTCACCGAGAACCAGAGCTCGGCGGTCGTCGTGGACGGCGAGCGCGTCCTGGAGGAGGGTCTGGGCAGGCGCGAACGCCCGCAGCGCTTCGAGCTGCGCGGATCCGAGCTCCTCTTGACCGTGCCGGAGGGCGCCGAGCCCGCCGAGACGCTCCTCTATCGCGTGCGCCTCGAGCACGGACGCAAAGTCGACGGAACCTGGCGCGCGGCGCAGCGGAGTCTCGTCTGCGACGGGGTCCTGGTCTTCCCCGGCGAGCCCGAACGCCTCACGGTCGAGGTCCCGCCGACGAGTGTCCTGTCGTTCGCGAGCGTCTCGCCCGATCCCGGTGGGCGCGGCGAAGAGCTCGGCCCGACCACGTTCCGGGTGCGCCTCGACGGACGCGCGATCTTCGAGCGCGAGCAGGTCTTCTCCCGCCCGCTGGGCGCCGAATGGCACCGCGTCGAGCTCGACGCCAGCGGCGCGCACGAGTTCACCTTCGAGATCGAGGGTCCGGCCCCGGCCCTGTTCGCCACGCCCGTCCTGACGCCGGTCGAGATCGGCCGGAGCGGGAAACGTCCCTTCGCGGACGCGCGACCCGACCTCGTGCTCGTCCTGTGCGACACGTTCCGGGCCGACAACCTGGCGGCGTGGGGCGGTGCGCCCGAGCTCGCTCCGCACCTCAACCGCTTCGTCGAGGGTTCCTTGCACTTCCTCGATGCGCGCTCCACCGCCGCCTGGACGCTGCCCTCGATCGCCACGATGCTTTCGGGGCTCCAGCCCGGCCAGCACGGCGCCACGGACCTCGACCGCGGCGTGGCAGACGAGGTCGAGACGATCGCCGAGGTGCTCGCGCGCGCGGGCTACCGTACGGTCGCGCTGACCGATGCCGGTTTCTTCTCGCGGCACTATGGCCAGGACCAGGGCTTCCAGTGGTTTGAGGAGACCGAGCCCGCGGACTGGAGTCTCGCCGACTCGCTCGCGCGGGCGCGCGCGCACAGGTCCGCGGACGACGGGCGGCCGCTGTTCCTCGTGCTGCACACCTATCGCGTCCACGGCCCGCTGCGCGTCGGCCCCGAGGAAGACATCCGGCCCTTCCGCCGACTCCAGGCCGAGATCGCGCGGCGCCTGGAGGAGCGCCGCGCGGCCGGCAAGTTCGACAAGATGAGCGTGGCGCTGGAGTTCGTGGACGAGGGCCTGCCCTTCTACGCGGACGCCGTGCGCGATCTCGACCGCAAGGTCGGCGCGTGGCTCGAGGAACTCCAGCGAGAGGGCTTCTTCGAACGCGGGCGCCTCGTGTTGACCGCCGACCACGGCAACGCCCACGGCGAGCACGACCAGGTCGGGCACGGCGGCGATCTGTACGACGTGAAGCTGCGCGTTCCGCTGGCGATCGCGGGCAAAGAGATCCTGCCGCGCGCCGTGCCCGGCGTCGTCTCGCTGATCGACCTGGCGCCCACTCTTGCCGCGCTGGCAGGCGTCGATCCCTCGCCCACGTGGATCGGCCGCTCGCTGCTCGCGAGCGTGGGCACGGAGCCGATCTACGCCTTCGACTTCAAGAAACGCGACCGGCAGTTCGCCCTCTACGCGGAGGGCAAGAAGCTGATGGCGCGCGACCTCGAGGCGCTGCGCGCGGGCAGACTCAGCCACGCCTACGACCTCGCGCTCGATCCGCGCGAAGACCACGACCTGGCCGGAGACCCGACCTGGCCGACCGAACTCGGACGCCGGCTCGCCGCCACGCTCGAGCCGCTGCTCGTGCCCGCTTCGGAAGCCCAGGTGCTCGAGCTCTCGCCCGAGATCCAGGAGCAGCTCCAGGCCATCGGCTACGGCGAGTAGGCCGAGCAGGACGTGCGCGCGCTGCCTGGCACCGCGGGCTCGCGCTCCCTATCCTCCGGCGCACCATGAATTCGCGCTCGCTGTTCCTGCGCAAGCTGCACGCGACCGAGGAGCCGGGACAGGGGCCCGGGTTGAAGAGGACCTTGACGGCCTTCGATCTGACCCTGCTCGGGATCGGCGCGATCATCGGCGCGGGCCTGTTCTCGAGCATCAAGGACATGATCACGGGCACGTCCGCGCTGGAGGGCGCGGGTCCGGCGGTGATCGTCTCGTACCTGCTCACCGCGATCGCTTGCGGCTTCGCGGCGCTGTGCTACGCCGAGATCGCGGCCATGGTGCCGGTCTCGGGCAGCGCCTACTCGTACACGTACGCGGCCTTCGGTGAGCTCGTGGCCTGGATCATCGGCTGGGACCTGATGGTCGAGTACGCGATCGGCAACGTGTACGTCGCACAGAGCTGGAGCGACTACTTCCAGACGTTTCTCACGGGCCTGAACGAGTCCTGGGTGATCCCCGTCTGGCTCACGAAGGACTTCCAGAGCGCGACCGCGCTCGTGAATGGCGCCACGGCGGCGCTCACCGATCCGGCCCTCACGGCGGAGGCGCGCGCGGCCGCGCAGACGACGCTCGACGCCTGGGCCTCGATGCCGCGCATCGGCTCCTTCGTCCTGTCCTTCAACCTGCCGGCGACGGGCATCGTGCTGCTGCTCACGGTGCTGCTCTACATCGGCGTGCAGGAGAGCGCGCGCGCCAACGCGGCCATGGTCGGGCTCAAGGTGCTGCTGATCCTGGTGTTCCTCGGCATCGGCTTCTTCCACATCGACCAGGCCAACTGGCACCCCTTCGCGCCCAACGGCGTCCACGGCATCTGGCAGGCGGCGGCGCTGGGCTTCTTCTCGTACATCGGATTCGACGCGGTCTCGACCGCGGCCGAGGAGTGCAAGAACCCGCAGCACGCCGTGCCGCGCGGACTGATCTGGTCGCTCGTGATCTGCACGGTCCTGTACATCGCGACCGCGGCCGTGCTCACGGGCGTGGTGCCGATCGAGAAGATCACCTCCCAGGACCCGCTGGCCGAGGCCTTCAAGGTCATGGGCCTCGCGGGCGGCGCGACGGCCTTCGCCTTCGGCGCCGTGATCGCCATGACGGCCGTGCTGCTCGTGTTCCAGCTCGGCCAGACGCGCATCTTCATGGTCATGGCGCGCGACGGGCTATTGCCGAAGGCGTTCTCGAAGGTTCATCCCCGGCACCAGACGCCCCATGTGAGCACATGGGTGACCGGGATCCTGGTGGCGCTCTCCTGCAACGTGATGACGCCCGGCCAGGCGATCGGCCTGTGCAACATCGGGACGCTCTTCGCCTTCATCCTCGTTTCGCTGGGCGTGATCGTGCTGCGCAGGCGCGAGCCCGATCGGCCGCGGCCGTTCAAGGTCCCGGGCTACCCCGTGACGCCGATCGTCTCGGCGCTGGCATGCTTCGGGCTCATGTGGGGCCTCGAACGCTCGAACTGGTTGCGCCTGCTCTACTGGCTCGCCATCGGCATGGTCGTGTACGGCCTGTACGGCTACAGGAACAGCGTGCTACGGAAGCAGCTCGCCGCGAGCGAGCGCGCCGGGCCGGGCTGAGCGCGTAGCTGGGCTCGCGCGCCGAGGGAGCGCTCAGGCTGCTTTCTGTCGCGCGAGCGGCGCGTCCACCCGCGCCAGATCGCGCACGCGCTCGAATTCGGCGGGATGGGTCGTCACGTAGTCCCAGATGTCGTCCGGCGTGGCCGCGCCCGGATCGACGCCGAAGTGCACGCCCGCCGCGCCGTAGGCCCGCGCCACCAGCCACGAGCAGATCGGGTAGTCGTCCATGCGTCCGAGGCGCCGGAAGACGTAGGCGCCCTGCAACACCCAGTCGAGCGCGTGCAGGGCGATCTTGCCGTAGCCGTAGCTGTGTCCGACGTAGCCGTTCGCCGCCGTAACGATGCGGTGCACCTCGGCCTGCGACAGGCGCTTCGGGCGGTAGATGGCAACCTCGTCGCGCTGGCCGCCGTACTCGTCGATCAGCCGGTGTCGCTCGACCGTGCGCAGCGCCTCGACTACCACGGCCTTCGACAGCATCCCGCCCTGTACCACGAGCCCGACGTGGTTGACCTTGGTGCGGCTCTCGCCGATGTGGCGCGTGAAGAAGCGGATCGCGCGGCTGACGAAGCCGGCCCCGCGGGTCAGAACGAGGTCGCCGGACAGGAGCATCTGGTCCATCGCCAGTCTCGATCGGCACGATTGCCGCGCTCCCCCAAGGGCAAAGACGCCCGCCTGCGCTCCTGTCCCGCGAAAATCAGGCGGGCCCGCCCCGGAGACGCCTTCCCGGGCGCCCGGGAAGACCCTGCCGCCGCGTGGTCAGCGGTGCGCGGTCGTGCTCCCCACCGGAGCCGCGAGTGGCTCCGCCGCAAATGCCTCCACGTCGTCGCGCGTACGCAGGCTGAGCTCGGCCTCGAAGGTCCAGCCGCGGGTCGCGTGGACGTCGGACTCGTGCTGGGAGCGCTCGATCTTCAGCTTCGTCAGGCGCGCCGCCGGGCTGCCACGCTCGAGCGCGGACAGGAACCCGCCGATGTCGGCCAAGGTATGACGCGCGGTCTCCTCTGACTCCTGGATGCGGAAGCGATGGTCGTTCACGCCGCGCGCGACGCCCGCCGGGGACACGGACAAGTCGACCTGCCCGATCCGCTCGCGCGCGGCCACCCTGCGCACGTAGCTCTCGAGGGTGTCGTAGGGCGGCGGCCCGGCGGCGAGTTCGGCCAGTGGTTCCTCGGTGGTCCGGCCTGGCGTGACCTCCAGGCGGATCCTGTCGGAGTAGGACACCAGGTCCTCGCGCCCCGGCGGATCCCAGTCGAGCTCGGCCATGACGCGCCCCACGCGCTCGGCAGAGGCCGGCTCGACGCGCGCCGCGGAGCGCCCCTCGGTCTCGAGCGCGAGTCGCAGCTCGTCGAAGGCCGCGCGCGCCGCCTCGTTCGTGTCGGCGTACACCGTCAAGTGCAGGAACACGCGCACGCTCTCGACCCCCGCTGCGTGATCGACCAGCGTGTCACCCTCCAGCGCGCGCACCTGCGCCAGGGCTCCGGCCGGCCGGACCGCGTCCAGCGTCTCGAGCGCACGCACCGCCCCCGCGAGCGCGGACGCCGGCAAGCCGATGGCCCGGACCTCCGCTGCCGCGTCCGGCGCTTCCGCCACGGAACCGCAGCTCGAAACCAGGGGAACGGCAAGCAGCAGCGAGGAAGCGGTGTGTTTCATGACCTGGAGAGTCTCGCACGGGAGCGGGCAATCGCTGTGGGACGAGCCTCGGTCCGACCCCTTCCCGGGATTCCCCGCCGCCTGGCCGCGCTCGCGGCTGGACTCGGCCCCCGGACTGGACTCGCCCCCTGGCGGGAAGCAAGCTCCGCTCCATGGCCAAGGACAAAGAACCGGAGAAGAAGCCCGCCAAGTCCCGGCGCAAGCCGCACCTCGACGAGCTCGACAAGAAGACGCTCGCGCTGATCACGAACACCGCCGACCGCGTGCACAAGAAGATCGACGCGCGCGGCCTGCCCGAGCTGCGTTTTCCCGAGCGCTCGCTGGCCAACGTGAAGTACGACCAGAAGGTCGGCTACTTCGAGCTCGGCAAGCAGACGAAGTCGCGCGCGCTCTCGGTCAACACGGTCAAGAACTTCGCCCAGACCCTGCGCCTGATGTCGATCAGCAAGGAGATGGTCGAGAACGACGACTTCGCCACCAAACGGGAGGCCTACTACGTCTCCAAGAACTGGGGCGACTGCAAGTTCGACGACCAGCCGGAGTCGGACGCCGTCATGGACGACATCGAGGCGCTGGCCTCGCTCGACGGCCTCAGCCGCGAGCAACTGCGCTTCTACCCCGAGGAGCACGGCGGCTCGGTGGCCGGCAAGATGGTCGTCATCGACCGCGACCCCGAGACCGGCGCCGTGGTCCGCATCGACTGCCAGGGCTTCGGCACGGGCTCGTACTCGATCCCGCACTCGGTCGAGCACCTGAAGTTCGAGACCGATGCGAAGTTCGTGCTCGCGATCGAAACGGGCGGCATGTTCCAGCGCCTGAACAACCACAAGTACTGGCAGAGCGCTTCGTGCATCCTGATCGAGACCGCCGGCGTGCCGACGCGCGCCACGCGCCGCTTCATCCGCATCCTCTCCGACCAGCACAAGCTGCCGGTGTACGCGTTCGTCGACTGCGACCCGTACGGCATCGCGAACATCTACCGCACGCTGAAGGTCGGCTCGGGCAACATGGCCCACATCAACCGCTTCTTCTGCGTCCCGCAGGCGCAGTTCCTCGGCGTCACGCCGCAGGACATCATCGACTTCAAGCTGCAGGACGCGACCCACAAGCTGCAGGAGGTCGACATCAAGCGCGCCAAGGACGCGCTCAAGAACGACCCCTTCTTCCAGGCCCACAAGCCCTGGCAGAA
>JANOGB010000372.1:0-6315 GCA_031413955.1 Planctomycetota bacterium
GGCCACGCTGCACCACGACGGGCTGCTGACCGAGATCCATGTCGACTACATCGAGGCAGGATCGGAGGTGATCACGGCCAACACCTTCGCCACCTCGCGCCTGATGTTGACGCCCGCGGGGTACGGCGACCGGGTCGAGGATGTCAATCGACGTGCGGTCGAGGCGGCGCTGCGCGCCCGCGACACGACTGCCACAAGCCGGACCGTGGCCGTCGCGGGGTCATTGTCCCATATGGTCCCGGTGGCCGAGGGCACGGCCACCGTCGACCCGACCAGGATCCCCTCCAACTCGCAGATCGCCGATGCGTTCGACGAACAGGCCCGTATCCTGGCGGCGGCCGGCGTCGATCACATCATGCTCGAGATGATGTATCACCCGGTTCGCGCCAAGCTGGCGCTCGATGCGGCACTCGCCACGGGATTGCCGGTCTGGTTCGGCATGAGCGCGCGGCGCGCCGCGGACGGCCGGGTCGTGAGCTTCCATAGCTTCGCGGACCTGCCATCGGACGACATCGCAAAGCTCATCCTGCCGGCCGGCGTCGACGTCGCCGGCTGCATGCACACGGGCTCCGAGATCATGGCCGAAGCACTCGCGGGCGTTCGGCGCCATTTCACTGGCCCGCTCATGGCCTACCCCGATTCCGGCTACTTCGAGATGCCGGACTGGCGCTTCGTCGAGGTGATCTCGCCCGAGCGGTTGGAGCGCTACTACAGGGATTGGCTCGCGTCAGGCGTCCGACTGATCGGCGGCTGCTGCGGTCTCGGGGTCGAGCACATCAGGGCGGCGGTGCGGGCGCGCGATGCGGTGGCAGACACGCGATCCCGGTGATGAAGCGCTTCGCGGACGGATTGGCAGACGGAATGGCAAGAACGGCGGACATCACGCGGGCGGCGATCGATGCGGTGCATCCGCTGATCGCGCCCTATGTGCGCGAAACGCCGGTGGTGACGGTGGAGGCGCGCGATTTCGGACTTTCCGGTGCGCCGATACTATTCAAGCTGGAGCTGCTGCAGCATGCCGGCAGCTTCAAGCCGCGCGGCGCCTTCGCCAACCTGCTGCTGCGCGACGTGCCGAAAGCAGGCGTGGCGGCGGCCTCCGGCGGCAATCACGGCGCGGCGGTCGCCTTCGCGGCGAAAAGGCTGGGCCTGCCGGTCAAGATCTTCGTGCCCGCTTTCGCCTCGCCCGCCAAGATCGCTCTGATCCAGAGCTATGGCGCGGAGCTGGTGGTGGAGGGGGAGCGCTACGCCGATGCACTCGCCTTGAGCGAAGCCTGGGTCGCGCAATCGGGCGCGCTGCCGGTGCATGCCTTCGAGCAGCGCGAGACGCTGCTGGGCCAGGGCACGGTAGCGCGCGAATTCGCCGCGCAGGCCCCGGACGTGGTCACCTGGCTGGTGGCGGTCGGCGGCGGCGGGCTCATCGGCGGCATGGCGGCCTGGGCGCAGGGCGAAAGGAAAATCGTGGCGGTGGAGCCCGAGACCGCGCCGACGCTCCACCTGGCGCGCGAAGCCGGACGGCCGGTCGATGCGCCAACTGGCGGCATCGCGGCGGACTCGCTGGCGCCCAAACGAGTGGGCGAGATCATGTTCCCGATCGCCCAGCGCTACGTCGCCGAATCCGTGCTGGTGCCCGACGACGCGATCCGCGAAGCCCAGCGCGCCCTGTGGCGCGCCCTGCGCATCGTAGCGGAACCGGGCGGCGCGGCCGCGCTCGCCGCGCTCCTCACTGGCGCTTACAAGCCGGCGCCGGACGAGCGCGTCGGCGTGCTGGTGTGCGGCGGCAATACCACGGCGGTGGATTTCGAGCGCTCCTGACCCGACTTGGAAGCCGCGCAGGCTCCAAAGGCGTCGCGCCCGCCTTGCGCGCAGCCCGCTGGAACGGCGCGAGCTGGTCCCGAGATCGCTCCGAATCTCGAGGGTCAGTACGATTCGGCGCTCATCGCCGCCGTGGTAGGGAAGAGGATGGACGTCGACCTCGGAGTCGTGTCGGCTCGCTTCTCGAACAGGACGGCAGCGGTCTACCGCGCGTACGGTCAGCCGCTGGACGAGGAGATGGTCGAGGAGCTGCTCGACGACGACTGATCGGATTCCATCGGCGTCGCCGAGCGACGCCATACCCGGCCGGCACGTTCGCGGCGGTACTGGCTTCCGCGGCATGGAAGCAACTCCAGCCTCGAATCGGCCGACACACTGGGCGCAGTGCCGCCTACACTCGCCGGGCTTCGCTCTGCCTTCGATCCGGGCCCCCATCCCCCAGAGACCGCACCGGTGCCCCAACTCCCGCACGACGAACCCAAGTCCCAGCGTTCCGTCCTCGACATCCTCGGCTCCAGGACCGGTCTCGCGTCCAAGGTCCTGCTGCCCGACTCGAACTCGGAGCACGGCGCCTCGCCCGTGGTCCAGCCGGGTTCGCCGGCGACGAAGCTCGTGCCGCAGGGGCGCGGCAACTACCAGCTGCTGGGCGAGATCGCGCGCGGCGGCATGGGCGTGATCCTCAAGGGCCACGACACGGATCTCGGACGGGACGTGGCGGTCAAGGTGCTCGACGGCGAACTCGCCAAGCGGCCCGAGGTCGTGCAGCGCTTCGTCGAGGAGGCGCAGATCGGCGGACAGCTGCAGCACCCCGGGATCGTGCCGGTGTACGAGCTCGGCCTGATGGCCGACGACTGTCCGTACTTCACGATGAAGCTGGTCAAGGGGCTCACGCTCGCGGCGCTCTTCAAGCAGCGCAAGTCCCCGGCCGACAACCGCGGGCGTCTGCTCGTGATCTTCGAGTCGATCTGCCAGACCGTGGCCTACGCGCACTCGAAGGGCGTGCTGCACCGCGACCTCAAGCCCGCCAACGTGATGGTCGGCGCCTTCGGCGAGGTGCAGGTCGTCGACTGGGGCCTCGCCAAGGTGCTGCGCCGCGGCGGCGTGGCGGACGAGAAGCGTGCCGCGCCCGGGGAAATGCCGCGCCCCATGCTCACCGTGATCGAGACCGTGCGCAGCGGACCGGGTTCGTCCGGCTCGGATTCGCTGGTCGGCTCGGTGATGGGCACGCCGGCCTACATGGCGCCCGAGCAGGCGCAGGGCGAGATCGAGATGCTCGACGAGCGTGCCGACGTCTTCTCGCTCGGCGCGATCCTGTGCGAGCTCCTGACCGGCCGGCCGCCCTATGTGGAGATCGAGGGCGAGTCCATCGTGATGCAAGCATCGCGCGCCAAGCTCCAGCCCGCGCGCGCGCGCATCGAGGCCTGCGAGGCGGATCCGGCGCTCGTGAGCCTGTGCCTCGAGTGCTTGATGCCCGCGCGTGACGCGCGCCCCGCCAACGCCGAGGAAGAGGCGAAGGCGGTGCACGCCTTCATCACCTCGACCGAGGAACGCGCACAGAAGGCCGAGCTCGCGGCGGCCGAGGCGCGCATCAAGGCCGCGGAGGAACGGCGCGCTCGGCGCCTGACGCTGGCCCTGGCGGGGACGATCGTGGCCGCACTCGCGCTCACCGGAGCCGGCTTGTGGTGGGTCGGACACGAGCGCGCGCAGCGCGCCGAGGAACGGGCACAGCGCGACGAGCAGACGCACACGGTCGTCGAGGCGGCCTTCGGCGAGTCGATCGAGTCCAGTCAGGCCGGCAAGCCCGCGGAAGCGCTCGCCTCCGCCCGCCGCGCCCTGGCGCTGGCCGAGAGCGGTGACGCGGACGCCGCCTTGCTCGAGCGCGCGCGCAGCTTCGTGGCCAAGGCGGAGCTGGACCTCGGCGCCGCCGAACGGGAGCGCGCGCTCGTCGAGCAGGACGAGACGCTGCGCGCCCGCCTCGTCGATCTGCGCCTCGAGCAGATCGCCACCATCGGCAACGCACAGCGCGAGGTCGCGCTCGACGCCGCCTTCACGCAGGCCTTCCGCGACTACGGCGTCGAGCTGGAGGGCGACGATCTCGTGCCCGCGCTGAAACGCATTCGCGAGCGCTCCATCGCCGCTGAGGTCGCGCTGGCGCTCGACGACTGGGGACGCCTGCGCCGCCGGGTGCAGGGCATGAAGTCGGACAAGGCCGAGAACCTCTTCGTCCTCGCCATGGACCTCGACCCCGAGCCCCTGCGCAAGCGCATGCGCGAGGCGATCGCCGCCGGCGACCAGGCCGTGATGCGCGAGCTCACCGCGCCCGAGAATCTGCCGAGGCTCGAGCCGGGCTCGATCTTCGTCCTGAGTGCGGAGCTGTGGGGCGACGGGTCCGAGCCGCGCCGGCCCGACGTCTACCGCATCCTCGATCTGGCCCGGCGCCTGTACCCCGGCGATTTCGTGCTGCAGGCGGTCGCCGGCGCCTTCTACCGGGAGGGCGGGCGTTTCGAGGACGCGTTCTCCGCCAGCAGCGCGGCCCTGAGCTTGCGACCGGACGATCTCACCGCGCGCATGAAGCTGGCGGACTCGTTGCTCTATCTCGGACGCTTGACCGAGGCCGAGGCCAACCTGCGAATCCTCCTCGCGCGGGATCCGTCCAGCATGGAAGCCAACTACACCATGGGCCTCGCCGAGCTCATGCTCGGCGATTACTCGGGCGGACTGGCCAGCCTCACGCGCTCGCCCGAGATCGCAACCGACCTCAACATGCGCTCGGACCTCCATGCCGCGCAGTTTTTCAACGGCGTCCTGACGCGCGCCGAGATCGAGCGCCACGTCGCCGGCGAATTCACGCCGAACAACCTGGTCACCTACCTGTTCGCGCTGGTCGATCACCCCGATCCCGAGCAGCGCGATCCGGAATTCGTGCTACGCACGCTCGAGGAGCGGGCGTCGTTCCTCGGCACTTCGCGCTGGAAGTGGGTGGTCGAGGCGATCGCGCGCGTGCGCATCGAGGACTGGTCCGGCGCGATCCCCTTCATCGAGGGTCGCTTCAAGCGCCCCGGCTTGATGATCCTGACGCCGGTGGCTTACGACTTCCTGCGTTCGTTGATCTGCAGCCACCTCGGCCGCAACGACGAGGCCCGCGGCTACTACGAGCGCGGGCTGGTCGAGTGGGAGGACCAGATGGGCGCCGATCCCACCGCCTGGGAACACTCCGACGCGATGCGCTGGCGGCGCGAGGCGGAAGTGGTCCTTGTGCGGTAACGCGAGTCCGTGCTTCGCGCCTACTGCTGCGCCATGGCGCGCTGCAGGTCGGCGAACCACCCGCATCCCGTGGGAGAGGTCGAAAACCCTTGCAACAGCTCAGCCCACTTGGAGCGGGACGGGCGCAGGGCTGCCCGTGGCTCGCGCTACGTCTTGTAGGAACCGCCGCTCGGATGCTTGGCGCGATCGCGAGCCACGCCTGGGATTTCGGCGACGGCGCGACCTCGAGCGCCCAGCACCCGAGCCACGTCTACCGTGAGGGCGGCCTGTACACGGTCACCCTGACCGTGACGGGCCCGACCGGCACCGATCAGGAGACCAAGACGAACTACCTGCGCGTGAAAGGCCCGCGGCGGCGGCCGTGAGCGCCCCGACGGCCCGTGCCCTCGAAACGGGCCGAGGACGGGCATTGTCGACTCGGAGCGAACCCCGACTATTGGGAGCAGGAGCCACTGTGTTTCACTCCCGCTGGATGCTCGCGCTGCTCGTCGTGCTCATGCTCGGCGCGTGGCTCGGGCTGGGTCGAATCCAGCGGGGCGAGCGTCCTGCCGCAGCGGGCCGGGAACGGTTGGAGTCGGCGGCCCCATCCTTGCCGTCCAGCTCGATGACCGTGCCGAGCCCGGCGTCTCCGGCCGTTCGGGTCGCGCTCGGGGACACGGCACGCGCCGGATCACCGCCGGCCGCGGCGGAGGATGCGCACCTCACGCTCCGTGTCGTCGCTCGGGAGACGGGCGCGGTGCTGCCCGAACTCGCGGTCTGGCTGCGGCTCCCGCGCACCTCCGGGAATTCCTCGGGAGAGGAGTCCCGCGGTCGCGCCGGAGAAGCGTTGAAAACGGATGCCCACGGCCGCGTGGAGTACCACGTGGCGTCGGGCTGGGACTACCGTCTCGAGGTCGCGGGGGGCGGTGAGCTGAGGGCGATCGGCTTCGCGCAGGACATCGCGGCATTCGCGCCGGGAGAGCGGCGTGAGCTCGTCGTCCGGCTCGACACCGCGCTCGACCTCGTATGGTTCGGACGCGTGCTCGACGGCCAGACGTACGCGCCGATCGCAGGCGCGAACGTCGAACGCGTGACGGACAGCCCGTTCGCCGAGTCGCGCGAGCCAGCCGCCACGAGCGACGCGGGTGGTGTCGTCCGTTTTCTCTCGGCGAGCTCTCGTGCGAGTTACGCGCGCGCCGAGTATCCGGGCTACACGTCCGGCTACGTCTGGATCAGGTCGGGCCACGAGGAGCCTTCGGC
>JANOGB010000373.1:0-23186 GCA_031413955.1 Planctomycetota bacterium
GCGCGACGCCGATCGCGGAGCTCTGCTTCCCGAAGGGTTTCGCGCGCCTGCGACTCGAGCTCGCCGGGCACGCTCCGGTCGACAGCCTCTTCTGGAACCACGCGATCCAGGGCGAGGAGCTGACCATCGCGCTGCATCCGCTCGGCGCGGTGCCCGACGGCATGGTGTGGATGGAGGCATCGGAGGGCGAGCTCGCCCTGCCCGGCCTCGAGGGTCTCCAAGCGCAGCGCGTGGAGGGTTTCTGGATCGACCGCTGCGAGGTTGCGAACGAGGACTACCAGCGCTTCGTCGACGCCGGCGGTTACCAGCAGCGCGAATTCTGGGAGCACCCGTTCGTGCTCGACGGCCGTACGCTCGCCTTCGAGGAAGCGCTGGAGCGCTTTCGCGACCGCACGGGCCGACCCGGACCGGCCACGTGGGAAGTCGGCGCCTTCCTCGCGGGCGCGGGCCGGCTGCCCGTGGGTGGTGTGAGCTGGTACGAGGCTGCGGCCTATGCGCGCTGGGCCGAGAAGGCGCTCCCGACGATCTTCCACTGGAACGCGGTCGCCTTCACCTGGGCCGCGCCGGCCATCCTGCCGCACGCCAACTTCGGCGCCGCGGGACCGGTCGCGGTCGATTCCCCCGGCGCAATGCACACCTCCGGCGCGCTCAACCTGGCCGGCAACGTGCGCGAGTGGTGCTGGAACGAGAGCAGCCGCGCGGGCCAGCGCTTCATCCTGGGCGGCGGCTGGAACGATCCGCCCTACGCCTTCAACGACGCCTACGCGCAGCACGTCTTCGATCGCTCCGATACCAACGGTTTCCGCTGCATCCGCGCGGCCGGTGCGCCTGGCTCCCCGGGCACTACTGCTCTCGGCACAGGGCCGCTCGAGCGCGTCATCGCGCTTCCCTTCCGCGATTTCTACGCCGAGCAGCCCGTCAGCGACGAGCGCTTCGAGGCGCTCCTGGGGCAGTACGCCTACGACCGCACCCCGCTCGAGGCCGTGCTCGAGTCCGAGCGCGACGAGGGCGACTGGATCCGCCAGAAGATCTCGTTCGCGTCGGCCTACGGCGAGCGCATGTTCGCCTACCTGCTGCTGCCGAAGCGCGGGCAGCCGCCCTACCAGACGCTGGTCTACTTCCCCGGCTCGAACGTGATCCACCAGCGTTCGAGCGAGGAGCTGCGCATGAGCCAGCTCGACTTCTTCCTGAAGAGCGGGCGCGCGGTACTGCACCCGATCTACGCGGGCACCTACGAGCGCGGCGGTGAGCTCACGACGGACCAGCCGAGCGAGACCGTGGCCTACCGCGACTACGTGCGCAAGTGGGCGCAGGACCTGCGGCGCTCGATCGACTACCTGGAGACGCGCGCCGACGTCGACATGTCGAGGCTCGCGTACTGGGGCGCGAGCTGGGGCGGGCGCATGGGGCCGATCATGCTGGCGGTCGAGGACCGTTTTCGCACGGCGATGCTCTTCGTGGCCGGCCTGAAGTTCCAGCGCGCGCTGCCCGAGGCCGATCCCTTCCACTTCGTGAGCCGCGTGCGCCTGCCCGTCCTGATGCTGAATGGCGAGTACGACTTCTTCTTCCCCAAGGAGACTTCCCAGCGCCCGCTCTTCGAGCTGCTCGGCACGCCCCTCGAGCACAAACGCTGGTCCGTCTTCCCGGGCGGCCATTCGGTCCCGCAGAACCGGCTGATCGAAGAGACGCTCACGTGGCTGGATCGATACCTGGGGCCGGTGGGGGGGATCTGAGCAGCGCCGGCAGCTCGGGAGTCGCGTCCGCGGCTGGCGCTCGCGCGCGCTCTCTGCGCTCGACGCCGTAGTCGAACAGATCCGCGAGGCCGTAGCTCCCGGCCGTGCGCGCGTTCAGCGCGTTCTGGAGCTTGAGCTGGATCTTCGGCGTGAGGCGGCGCCCCTTGCACGCGCGCCGCACCATCTTGTGCGTGAGTTGCTCGCTCGAGGCGGCCACGAGGTCGTGGGCGGAGAGACCCAGCGTCGCCAGCAGGCGTGCGATGGGCTGCTCGCCCAGGTCGCGCTCCAACCCATCGTTCTCGGCGCTCATGCCGCCAGATCCTAGTCGCCTGAGGCCACGGACGTAGCTCGATCGAGGGCGGGCGGTGATGATGGTCCCGATCGCGATGACCGAACCCACCCCCGACGTCCCGCCGCCCCATCGGAGACGGCTGCGCTACCGCGGCACGCATCCGCGGTGTTTCGAGGAGAAGTACAAGGAGCGCGCGCCCGAGCGGTACCCCGAGCTCGTCGCGCACGTGCGTGGTCGCGGCCAGACTCCGGCGGGCCAGCACGTGCCGATCCTGACCGAGGAGCTCCTGGCGGTGCTCGCGCCGCGTCCGGGAGAGCGTGGAGTCGATTGCACGCTCGGCTGGGGCGGGCATGCCGAGCGCGTGCTCGCGTGTCTCGCGCCCGGTGGAACCTTGCTGGCGCTGGACGTCGATCCCATCGAGCTGCCGCGCAGCGAAGCGCGCCTGCGCGCGCTGCGGCACGACGAGCATGCTCTGCTCGTTCGGCACACGAACTTTGCGGCCCTGGCAGCCGTGGTGCACGAGGTCGGCTGGTCCGAGGGCGTGGACTTCGTGTATGCCGACCTGGGCGTCTCCTCGATGCAGATCGACGGCCCAGCGCGCGGCTTCAGCTTCCGAGTGGACGGTCCGCTCGACATGCGCATGAACCCGGAGCGCGGTGCGTCCGCCGCGCAGTGGCTCGCGCGCGCCACCGCCGCGGAGCTGGCCGCGGTCTTGAGCGAGAACGCCGACGAGCCGCATGCGCTCGCCATTGGGCGCACGCTGGCCGCGCAGCGCGGTGCGCTCGACACCACGCACGCGCTGGCGCGAGCGATCCGCCAAGCCCTGCCGTCCCACCTCGCGCCGGAAGCCGCCGAGCTGAGCGTGCGGCGCACCTTTCAGGCCCTGCGCATCGAGGTCAACCGCGAGCTATCGGCCCTGGACGCCTGGCTGCGCCAGCTTCCCACCTGCCTGCGCCCGGGCGGCCGCGTCGCCGCGCTCACCTTCCACTCGGGCGAGGACCGCCGCGTGAAACACGCCTTCCAGCAGGGCCTGCGCGACGGCGCCTACTCGGCCGTGAGCGACGAGGTCATCCGTCCCTCGCCAGCGGAGCAGCGTTCGAATCCGCGCTCGTCGCCCGCCAAGCTGCGCTGGGCACGCAAGGCGTGAGCGAGGCAGTGCTCACGCTCGCGAGCTCGCCACCCCGGCCGTTTTCCAGGCAGTCCAGGACCGCGCGCAGGTCAAGCGCGAGCGGCGCCGTCACCGCCAGCCGACCTCCGCCGGGGTGGGGGATGTCGAGCCGCCAGGCGTGCAGGAACAGCCGCGCGAGGCCGTAGTGCCGGGCGAAGAAGCGATTCGCGCGCGCCTTGCCGTAGCGCGTGTCGCCGAGCACGTGGTGGGCAGCGAGCGCCAGGTGGCGGCGGATCTGGTGGTAGCGGCCGGTGTAAATGCGCGCGCACAGGAGCGCTGCGCGCGCCTCGGGGAACAGGGCCAGGCGCGTGAGCACGCTGTGCGCGTCGCGCAGCACGCCCTTGTCGTCGAGCAGCGGCTCCCGGCTCTCGAACTCCGGCAAGGGGAAGCCGCGCACGAGGACCAGGTACTCCTTGCGCGCGTCCGGGGCCTGCAAGCCGGCCTGCAGGCGCCGCGCCGCGCGCGAATCCAGGCCGTAGGCGAGCAAGCCCGAGGCCATGCGATCGAGGCGGTGCACCGGATAGACCCGCCGCCCGAGCTGATCGCGCAAGCGCTGCAGCAGGGCTTCCTCGCTCGATCCGCTGTGCGTGCGGTGCACGAGGAGCCCGGGCGGCTTGGCGACGACCACGACGCACTCGTCGAGGTGCAGGATGTCGAGCGCGTCGGGCCTGGGTGAGAGGCACGACGGATCGTGAGCGTGCGCGAGAACGCTCACTTGGCGTGCTCTTCTTCCAGCTTGCGCAACCTGCCCGCGATGCCGGCCGCCTCGGGATCGAGGTCGTGGGCGAGACGCAGGAAATAGAGCGCCTGCTCGGGCTTGCCTTGCATCGTGCCGATGTCCGCCAGGAACTCGAACAGCCCGAGGACCGGCAGCGCGATCTCCTTCAGGCCGGAGTAGTAGAGTTCGGCCTCGTCTCGGCGCCCCGCCGCCAGGAGTCCGTGGAGCAGCGAGCCGGCCAGCATCGTGCTCGTGTAGAGCGGCCCAAGCGGCTCGGCTCCGCGGAAGCGCTCGAGCACCGCGCACGCGCTCTCCACGCCCCCGTCCTCGAGTAGTCGGCAGAACTGCCGTGGAGACGGGGGCGTGTCGCTCTCCGGATCGTAGGGCTCCGGCCCGCTCACGCCGCGCGCAACGCGCACGAGGCACGGGGTCTGGTGAGTCCACGGCCGCGCGCACTCACGCTCGAGGCGCGCGCTTGACTCGACGTCCTTGCGCCCGAGTTCGGTGTCGAGGAACGCGCGCACGGTCTCGCACAGATGGCGGTAGTTCGTGCGCACCGTCGGCGCGCGCGCGGCTTCGGTGTCCGCCCCAGCAACGCCGGCCATGGCCTGGCGGCCGATGCGCGCGAGGCGCTGGAGCCCCTGCGAGATGTACTCGTCGTGCCCGAGCTCGGGCACCGTCAGGTACGTGCGCTCGGCGTTCACGAGTCGATCGCACAGCGCGAAGATCGCCTCGGGCCCGGTCGCCACCAGCATCGGCCGCGTGAGGAACGCGCTGCCCTCGGTTGCCTCGCGCACCAGGGACTCGTGCAGCGGCATTCCGAGCGCGTAGTAGTCCTGCGTCGTGTCGAGCAGCACGAGCGCGTCGCCCACGCAGCCGGGCTGCGCCGCGTACTTCAGCAGCGCCTGCGCACCCGCGCTGTGCCCGATCAGGGCCACGTGGCGCCAGTCCACGAACGGGAGCGCGCGCGCCCAGCGCACCAGGAACTGCACGTCCTCGGCCGAGCCGCGTCCGGCATCGATTCCGAGCGAGCTGCCGTCCGCCTCGGGAAAGGCGCTGCCGATCACGACGTAGCCGTGGCTCGCCAGGAACTCGCACAGCGCGGCATTGTCCTCGAAGGACGAGCCCGCGCCGCCGTGGTAGACGACCAGCGGGAAAGGGCCGCCGGAGGGTTCGGCTCCATACCGGCAGGGCGTGGGCGCGGCGAGCAGGGATTCGAGGTCGGCGCGCTCCGTCTCGTCGAGCTCCGCCTCGGGTTCTCCCAGCGTCTGTTCGGCGAACACGCTGCGCGCGTGGGCCGCGAGCGCGGCCGCGTAGCTCGCGAGGCGTGGATCCTCGCCCGGAAGCGCGAAGTATCGGCCGTGGGACATGGCCTCCGCCGCGGCACCGTCGCGCGCCGCCGGATACCACCGCAGCACCAGCAGCGGACGCGGCGCCTTTTCGGCACCGTAGGTCTTGCCCTCGTCGAAGTTCGTGCGGTAGGTGCGGCCCTCGTCGAAGGCCCACGAGCTCTGGAAGCCGACCGCGAGCGGCCCGGGCGCCAGCAAGGGCTCGGACGGCGGCGGAGAACTCACGCCCTGTGCAGAGTGCAACGAGCACGCGAACACCCAAGTCGCGCTCCGGCGCAGGAACGAGAGAGCGCGCGAACGTCTGCAGGCCACCCGAGAATCCTAGCGTGTCGGGGGACTTGCTCGGCCGGGTGCGACGAGGTCATCCGCTCTCACAGGCAGAGCCGCGCACGAATCCGCGCTACTCGCCCACCTTCACTCGATCAGCGCCCGTGCGTCGCGCAGCAGAGCCAGGAAGGACGAGGACTCCCAGGCCTCCGGACTGGCGCCCGCCATGGAATCGAAGATGTGGCGCGCCTCCGTGAGCCACCCGCGCGCTTCCCGCTCCTCGCCGAGGTGGTGATGGGCGATGGCACGCAGGCTGGCGGAGCCCAAGGCGATGTCGGCGCGGCGCGTCGAGGGCTTGTCGGGTGCGAGGGCCTCGAGCACCTCCGCGTGACGCCCGAGGCGCAGCATCACGAGCGCCTGGTCGTACCAGGTCAACCAGTCTCCCCCCGCGATCGCCAGGATGCCTTGCACCAGGGTCAGGGCACGCTCGAGACCTTGCCGGTCGGTGTCGGGACGCGAGCACAGGGCCCAGCATTCGGCTTGCTCCCTGTAGGCGGTCTTGTATGGAACGGCGGCCATGGATTCGGCCAGCTCGGACGAGGTGAGCGCGCCACTCAGGTAACGCGCCGCCTCGATCTCGACCAGGTCGGTGTCCACCAGCGCGTTCGCGGTGCGAGCCTGCTCGCAGCTGCGAGCGCGCCCTCGTAGTCTCCCAGCATCCAGAGTCCGCGCCGGCGTGCCGTGGATCTACCTGGGAAACCGCTCCTGCGCTCTGACCTCGCGTGCGAGCATGGAGCCTCGTCCATGAACGAAGGCTGCATCTACCGGGAGCGCGTGAGCGACGCCGATGCCGGCGTGGAGGCGCTCGCGTTCCACGCCGAGCGCTTCCGGCATTCCTCGCTCGAGGATTGGCGTCGTTCGTTCGAGGCGGGCCGCGTGCAGGTCAACGGGCTTCGTGCGGCGAGCGCGCAGATCCTGCGCGCCGGAGACCGGCTCGAGTTCCACCGCCCACCCTGGGTCGAGCCCGCGGCACCGCTCGAGTTCCGCGTGGTGTACGAGGACGAGGACCTGCTGGCCCTCGACAAGCCGGCCGGCCTGCAGGTGCTGCCCGCGGGGCCGTTCCACGCGAGTACGCTGATCACGCTCGTGCAGAGGAGCAGCGTGGAGCGCGCACAGTCCGCGCCCGTGCATCGGCTCGGACGCGGCACTTCGGGGCTGGTGTTGTTCGGGAAGAACGCCGCCGCGCGCGCCTCGCTCTCGGCCCAGTTCCGCGACCACGCCGCGCGCAAGACCTACCTCGCGCTGGCGCGCGGCACCGCGCTGCCGCACTCCTGGATCGCGCGCCACCCGATCGGCCTGCGTCCCCACGGGCCGCTCCAGCTCGCCTGCGCAGATGTGCTCGGAAAACCCGCCGTCACACGCCTGCGCGTGCTCGCGCGCGACCCCGAGCGCGGGCGCTCGCTGGTCGCCGCCCAGCCCATCACCGGCCGGCCGAACCAGATCCGCATCCATCTCGCGACCTCTGGCGCGCCCCTCGTCGGCGATCCACTCTTCGGCCCGGGCGGCCTGCCGATCCGCGACGTCAGCCCGGCCGACGGCGGGTACTTCCTGCACGCCGCCGCCCTCAGCGTGCGTCATCCCGCGACCGGGCGCTGGCTCAAGCTGCGCTCGCGTCCGCCTTGGCTTTCTGGATCGGGAGAGCCCTGATCGTTCGCCCACTCGACGAGTGAGCGCGACTCGACGCGGTCCGGCGCTGCCAAGTGCGCGCCAGCGCGCCGCGGACCGCGTGGCGTCTTTCTGGCTCGACTGCACGGGCGCCACGGGCCGGCCACCTCGCTCCCGCGCAACGGCGGGGCCCCGACGAGCGAGCTACACACTCACCACCTCCTCCCCTCCAAGACCTCGCCGTCCACGGGATCAAGACTCCTGAGTAGGATGCCCGGCCGCATGACCCACGAAACCGGCCTGAAGATCTGCTCCTCGCCCTGGGAATTTTCTTGCGCGCCGCGGCTCCGTCTCGCCCGGAGCCGATCGCGGCTGCTCGTCTCTGGCGCTGCGGTCGCGCTGCTCGCCGGGGCGTGCACGACGCAGCCAGAGCGCACCTCGCCGCCCGCCGGCGTGCTCGCGCCGCTGCCGCCGATCGCGGCCAGGAAGCCGTTCCAGGTCGCGTCGCCGCACGGCACGCGCCAGGACGACTACTACTGGCTGCGGGACGACACGCGCGAGTCGAAGGAGGTCCTCGCCTACCTCGATTCGGAGAACGCGTACCGCGACGCGGTCATGGCGCACACGGAAGCACTCCAGCAGGGACTCTACGAGGAGCTCGTCGCTCGCCTCGACCCCGACGAGTCGTCCGTTCCCGTGCTCGAGCACGGCTACTGGTACTACACGCGCTTCGTGCCCGGCCAGGACTACCCGGTGTACGCGCGCCGTGCGGGGTCGATGGAGGCGCCAGAAGAGGTGTTGCTGGACGGGAACGCGATGGCGCGCGGCCTGGAGTTCTTCCAGATCGGCGAAACGGACGTCAGCCCCGACGGAAGGCTGCTCGCCTATGCGGAGGACACGGTCGGCCGGCGCCAGTTCACGCTGAAGGTCAAGGACCTGGCCTCCGGCGCGCTCCTCGCGGATGCGCTGCCGAACGTCGAGGCGGACTTCGTCTGGGCCAGCGACAACCGGACGCTGCTCTACATCGTCAAGGATCCGGTGACCTTGCTGTCGGAGCGCGTCTACGCGCACCGCATCGGCAGCGATCCCGCCACGGATGCGCTGGTCTACGAGGAGGCGGATCACAGCTACTACATCTCGCTCGAGAAGAGCAGCTCCGAGAAGTACCTGTTCCTCGAGCTGGAGAGCACGCAGCAGACGGAGTGGCGCTATGCGGAAGCCAGCGATCCGCTGCACTTCGAGACCGTGCTGCCGCGCGAGGCGGATCACGAGTACCAGGTGGACCACCTCGGCACGGACTTCATCCTGCGGACGAACTGGCAGGCGCCCAACTTCCGGGTCGTGCGCGCGCCCATCGCCACGCGCACCGACAAGCACACGTGGACGGATGTGGTCCCGCACCGCGCGGACACCTTCGTGGAGTCGTTCGAGATCTCGACGGGCTACCTCGCGCTGAACGAGCGCTCGGGCGGGCTCATGAAGCTGCGCGTGAAGGCCTGGCAGGGCGACAAGGCCTGGCCGGGCGACAAGAATTATCTCATCGACGCGAGCGAGCCGGCCTACACGATGCAGCTCGTCGCGACGCCGGGCATCGAGAGCTCGCTGCTGCGCTACACCTATACGTCCCTGATCGCGCCGGAGAGCGTCTACGACTACGACATGGCGACCGGCCGGAAGGAGCTCAAGAAGACCGACAAGGTCCTCGGTGGCTTCGACGCCGCGAACTACACCAGCGAGTACCTGCAGGCGCCGGCGCGGGACGGACGGCAGATTCCCGTCTCCCTCGCCTACAGGAAAGGCACGCGCCTCGACGGCCAGGCGCCGCTCTTCCAGTACGGCTACGGGGCCTACGGCTCCTCCAGCGATCCGGCCTTCGTCTCCGAGTGGGTGAGCCTGCTCGACCGCGGCTTCGTCGTCGCCATCGCGCACGTCCGCGGCGGCCAGGAGCTCGGCCGGGAGTGGTACGAGAGCGGGCGGCAGCTCGCCAAGAAGAACACCTTCACCGATTTCATCGACGTCACGGAGTTCCTCGTACGGCGGGGCTACGGCGCGCGCGACAAGGTCGTCGCGGAGGGCGGCAGCGCCGGCGGCTTGCTGATGGGCGCCATCGCGAACATGGCGCCGGAGGACTTTTCCGTGATCGTCGCGCATGTCCCGTTCGTGGATGCCGTCACGACCATGCTCGACGAGAGTATTCCGCTCACGACCAACGAGTTCGACGAGTGGGGGAACCCGATGGACAAGCGCTTCTACGACTACTTGCTGTCCTACTCGCCCTACGACAACGTGCAGGCGCAGGACTATCCGGCGCTGCTCGTGTTCACAGGCCTGTGGGACTCACAGGTGCAGTACTACGAGCCCGCCAAGTGGGTGGCGAAGCTGCGCGCGCTGAAGACCGACGATCACCCGCTCGTCTTCAGCGTCGACATGGCCGCCGGGCACGGCGGGAAGTCCGGGCGCTTCCAGCAGTACCACGACACGGCGCGCGAGTACGCCTTCCTGCTCGACCAGCTCGGCATGGTCGATTGACGGGCGGAACGCCGGGCGCGAGGCAGCGTCAGGTCCTCCTCTCCCGACAGTGGAGAACGAGCACGGCGCGCCTCTTCTCAGGCCGCCTCGCGGCGAGCCGGCGAGGACTCGTGCACGAGATGCGGCCGGACGACCTCTGCGTCGCGCGTCGGCCGCGCGCGGGAAGCGAGCTCGTGCCAGGGCACGCCCGCGCGCCTCAGCGCGGCGACCAGCAGGGCGGAGAGCACCCAGGCCGCGCTCGTGTGCAGGGCGGCTGGCCAGTGAGCGACGTCGAAGGCGTGCCACAGCGCCTTGCCCACCAGCGAGTGCACCAGATACACGCCGAAGCACAGGCTCGAGAGCGCCGGCACGAAGGCGGGAATGCGCGGCGTCCAGGCGAACCCCAGGGCGACGAGCGGTACCGCCGCCGCGTAGCGACGCGGGATGGAATCGACGTCGTCGGCGCTGGGCGAGAGCGCGAAGGCCAGCAGCGATACCAGCGCCACCGCGGCGAGCCACGCGCGTCGAGAGCGCTGCGTGTCCATGCGCAGGCTCTGACCCAGCGCGACTCCCCACAGGATGGCCGGTGAAGAGCGCAGCCACATGCGCGTGGGCAGGCGTGGGATATCGAAGCTCGTCACGTAGGCGACCGCCTCCGTGCTCAGTGCCGCGAGCAGCGCCGCCGAGAGCATCGCCGCGTGGATCGGAATGCGCGCGGCACAGCGCTGCAGCCACTTCGCCGCGATCAGAGCCAGCGTGGCGAAGGGCAGGAACCACAGCGAGAGATGCCCGCCGGAAACGAGCATGTCGAGCTCCAGCCGGGCGAACGCCGCGTGTCCGCGCGCCAGGTTTGCCAGGATCAAGAACGCGAGATAGATGAACGACCAGCGCAGCCAGGGCACGAGCAGGAAATGCGCCTTGCGCCGCGCGAAGCCTGCGAGCGGCTCGCGCGGCGAGCCGCTCGAGGTGAGGCCGAACAGGATCAGCAGGAACAGCGGCAGCCCGAAGCCGATGCCCAGCAGGAAGCCGGTGCGCATGTGGTGGTGCACCACCGCCACGCTGGCCACGATGCGCAGGACATCGAGCAGCGGCAGCCGTTCGCGCGTCTCGTCCGGGTCGCTCATGCGACCTTGCGGAGCGGCGGCCGCGGCCAGCGCAACTCCGCGAGGATTCGCTCGCAGCCACGCGCCAGCTCCAGGACGACCTCCGCCGCCGGGCGCACGTCGCGCACGAGCCCGACCCCTGCCCCGGCGGGCAGGATGCCCTCTTCGAGATCGCCCTCGATGCAGCCGCGCCGCGCACGGTCGCGCCCGCGCACAGCGCGGATCTCCGCGCTGCTCTGACCCGCCTGCTCCATCGCCACCAGGCGCTTCACGAGCGGCGTCGCCAGCGCCCGGCTGGCGTGCCAGGCGCGGCTGTACACGGCCGTGCCCTCGGAATCCGCGGCGACGAGCGCCTGCTTGTAGGCGCTGTGCGCGTTGCACTCGGTCGTGGCGAGGAAGCGCGTGCCGATCTGCACGCCGTCCGCCCCGAGCGCCAGGGCCGCGGCCACGCCGCGTGCGTCCGCGATCCCTCCGGCCGCCACGACGGGCAGCGCGACCGCGTCGACGACCTGCGGTACGAGCGCGAGCGTCGAGAGTCCGTCGTTGCGCACGTGACCGCCGGACTCGAAGCCCTCGGCGACGAGCGCGTCGACGCCCGCGTCACGGGCCTTGCAGGCCAATGCCACCGTCGAGACTACGTGGAGCACCAGCGCGCCGGCTTCGTGCAGCCGGGGCGTGTACGTGCGCGGCGTCCCGGCGCTCGTGATCACGATCGGCACCTGCTCGTCGATCACCACCTGGACCAGCCGCGCGACGATGCCATCGTCGCCGTCGGGCCGGACGTTCAAGAGCGGCACGTTCACGGCGAAGGGGTGCGCACAGAGGCGCCGCAGCGCGCGGATCTCCTCCCGCAGCTCTTCCGGATCCATCCCGCCGGAACCGATCACGCCCAGCGCTCCCGAGCGCGAGACCGCCGCCGCCAGTTCGTGCCGGCTGACCCAGCTCATGCCTGCCTGGATGATGGGCAGGTCGATCCCGAGGAGACGCGTGAGTCGGTCGACCGGCATGGGGGCGCTGGCGAGCGCAGGCCCCTTTCGGCCTCCGCAGGCCCCGAAATGGAACCCGAGGGGGGGAGAGTCCGGGGCCGCCCCGGTCCCGATCGCTTGCCCGTTCGGCGAGTGACCTACACGCGCGCGCGCAGCGAATCGTGCGGATCGATGACGAACTTCCTGGCCGCGCCCTTGTCGAAGTCCTTGTAGCCCTTGGCTGCGTCGTCCAGGCGGATCACCGTCACGTTGACGGCCTTGGCGATCTCCACCTTGTCGCGCAGGATCGCCATCATCAGGTTCTTGTTGTAGCGCATCACGGGGCACTGGCCGGTGGTGAAGCTGCAGCTCTTCGCCCAGCCGAGGCCGATGCGGATCGAGAGGCTGCCGACCTTGGCGGCCGCGTCGACGCCGCCCGGGTCGCCGGTCACGTACAGCCCGGGAATGCCGATGTTTCCGCCCGCCTTGACCACCGTCATGGCGGTGTTGAGCACGGTCGCCGGCATCTCCTTCTTGGCCTCGGCGCCGTGCCCGCGGGCCTCGAAGCCCACGCAGTCGACAGCCGCATCGACCTCGGGCACGCCCAGGATCTGCTCGATCTGCTCGGCCACCGTGGCGGAGCGGGACACGTCGACCGTCTCGCAGCCGAAGCTCTTCGCCTGCGCCAGGCGCTCCGGGATCAGATCGCCGACGATGACCACGGCCGCGCCGAGCAGGTGGCACGACGCCGCGCACGCGAGACCCACCGGACCGGCCCCGGCGACGTAGACCGTGCTGCCCGTGGTCACGCCGGCCGTGAGCGCGCCGTGGTAGCCGGTCGGAAAAATGTCGGAGAGCAGGGTCAGGTCCTTCATCCTGGCCATGGCCCGGTCGCGGTCGGGGAACTTCAGCAGGTTGAAGTCCGCGTAGGGCACCATGACGTACTCGGCCTGTCCGCCGATCCAGCCGCCCATGTCCACGTAGCCGTAGGCCGCGCCGGGTCGAGCGGGATTGACCCGCAGGCAGATCCCGGTCTTGCCCTGCTTGCAGTTGTCGCAGCGCCCGCAGGCGATGTTGAAGGGCACGCTGACGAGGTCGCCCTTCACGAAGCACTCGACGTCGCGCCCGACCTCGATCACCTTGCCCGTGATCTCGTGCCCCAGGATGAGCCCGCGCGGCGCCGTCGTGCGGCCACGGACCATGTGCTGGTCGGAGCCGCAGATGTTGGTGCAGACGACCTCGAGGATCACGCCGTGCTCGCACTTGCGTTTCTGTTCCGCGAGCTCGAGCTTGGGGAAGTCGATCGACTGGACGTCGACTTCGCCCGGGGCCAGATAGGCAACGCCTCTGTTCTCTGCCATGACGATCGCTCCTGCTTCGAGGGCGGCCCTGGAGAACGGAATGCGCGCCCGACGGTGTTCTCCGGATGCCGCCGCCTCTCCGGATGCCGCCGCGCTCGAGCTCAATCTACACCGAGCACGCGGCGCAGTACACTCGGGCCCACCTCCAGTCGGTGCTCTTGCGCAGCGGTCCGCGTCGCGCTGCAATCGGCAGCAGATGCCGGAGTTCTGCACGCTGGTCCTCGACAAGCCCAAGGGCTTCGTGCTCACGCGCACCGCTGCGCGTGGCCGGCGCACGATCTACGAGCTGCTCGTCGGTGCGCCAGACTGGGTCACGCCCGTCGGGCCCATGGACCGCGAGACGAGCGGGATCCTGCTCCTCTCCAACGACGGCGAGCTGGCCGAGCGCGTGCGCAACCCGGCCTTCGGCCTGGCCAAGCGCTACCGCGCCACGACCCGCGCGCGGATCGAGGAGGCCGTGCTCGCGGCCTTGCGCGGCGGCCTGCAGCTCGACGACGGGCCGACCCTGCCCGCGCGCGCGGAGCTGATCGAACATTGCGGCTCGACCAGCGTCGTCGAGCTCGAGATCCAGGAGGACAGGAACCACCAGGTGCGGCGCATGTTCCTGGCCGCCGGACGGCCGCTGAAGGAGCTGCGGCGCGTCTCCATCGGACCGCTGGAGGTCGACACGCTCGCGAGCGGGCAGTGGCGCGCCCTCGGCAAGGACGAGGCCGGAGCGCTGCGCGGGGCGCTTGGATTGAGCTGAGCTTCTATTCCGGAGAGTCGTCGCCTGGCGCGAGGAATAGCGGAAGGGAAGAAAGCGCACCGCGGAGAAACGGAGAGCGCGGAGAGCCCAGAGGAAGAGATCAGAGGAAGAGATCAGAGGAAGAGATCAAGAAAAGATGGGGCCTCCGGGGCTCCGGCTCTCCGAGAGTCGACGATCCGGAGGCCCATTCTTCCTCCTCCGCCAGGCTCCGCGCCCTCCGCGTCTCCGCGGTGCGTTTGGGTTGCGGGCGTCAGCCCGCGCTGCGCCGGCTGGAGGCCACAGCTCCATGAAGCCGAGGGCCTGCAGCGACCCGAGGGCGAGCAAGAGGGTGAGTAATGGTGCGACTCCGAACCTCGCGCCTGGCTATCCTGCCTGGCCCATGTTTCCTAGTCGCCGGGACGATCTACTTGCGCTCGGCGAAAAACTCGTGGGCCTGCGGGAAGTGACCCTGCGCTCGGCGCGGGGCGATCGCGCTCCCGCCGCGAGGTTCGTGCCTCACGTCGTGCGCGCGGGCGCCGTGCGGATCAGGCTCAGGGAGCCGGTCACGATCAGCGCCGCGCCCAGGAGCAGCGCCAACCACGCCAGACCCGAGCATGCGTGGACGACCAGCGTCCCCACTACCCAGGCCAGCGGGCCGGTGCACGCATCGCCCTGCCCAGCCAGCTCTTCTGCCAGCGTCGGGGCGAGGAACGCGAGGAAGCCGCCGGCCAGCGCGGCGAGGAACATGCCCGTCGCGAGCAGCCATGCCGCGCGCCGGCTGCCGGAGCGCTTCGACGGCTGCGCAGGCTCCGCGCTGACTGCTCGCATGCGCGCTTCTATCGGTCGGGCCTCGCGGAGGCCCTGAGTAGGATCGAGCCCGAGCTCCCGTTGAAACCCCCCGAGGACAAGGAAATGAAGGAGAAGCTCGAAGCGCTGTTTTTGCGCCGGGACTATGTCTCGGCGACGGCCGCGGAGCTGCTGCGGCACCTGCGTTTGTCGCCCCGGCAGCAGCCCGAGCTCCTGCGCGTGCTGCGCGAGCTGGAACAGGCTGGGCGCGTCGCGCGCATCAAGGGCGATCGCTACGTCCGTCCGCCCGAGGCGGACCTGGTCCCGGGGCGGATCCGCATGAACCGCCAGGGCAAGGGCTTCCTGATCCCCGACGATCCGGCGCTGGACGAGATCCTCGTGCCGGAGAGCGCCACCGGAACCGCGCTGCACGAAGACCGCGTGCTGGTGCGCCGCGACGTGCTGCCCAGGGGGCTGCGCACCGATGCGAGCCCGCCGAACACCGGCGCGGTCATCCGCATCCTCGCCCGCCGCCGCACGCGCATCGTCGGCACGCTCCAGCGCAGCCAGCGCTTCCTGCACGTCGTGCCCGACGATCCGCGCATCCCGCACGACATCTACGTGGAGGAAGCGCGGACCGGCGGCCGCAAGGCCCAGCTCGGCGACAAGGTGGTGGTCGCCCTGCGCGAATGGGAAGCGCGCCATTCGAACCCCGAGGGCGAGATCGTCGAGGTGCTGGGCGCGCCCGCGGCCGAGGGCGTGGACATGCTCTCCGTCCTGCGTCAGTACGACCTGCCCTCGACTTTTCCGCGCAAGGTGCTGCAGGAAGCGCGCGCCATCGACGGCGAAGTGAGGCGCGCGGAGCTGGCCGGGCGCGAGGACTGCCGGGCACACTCGGTCATCACCATCGACCCCGACGATGCCAAGGACTTCGACGACGCGCTCTGTCTGCAGCGCGTCTCGGCCGAGCACTGGAAGCTGTGGGTTCACATCGCCGACGTGTCGCACTACGTCGCGCCGGGCACGGCCCTCGACGAGGAGGCGCGCCTGCGCGGCAACTCGACCTACCTGGTGGACCGCGTGATCCCGATGCTGCCCGAGGTCCTGAGCAACGGGCTGTGCTCGCTCAAGCCCGGGGTCGATCGCCTGACGAAGTGCATGGAGGTCCTGCTCGCGAAGGACGGGCGCGTGCTGAAGACGCGCTTCTTCTCGGCCGTGATCCATTCGCAGCGGCGTTTCACCTACCGCGAAGCCTTCGAGGTCCTGCAGCGCCGCCCGAGCGGCCCGATCGAGACGATGTTGCACGCGGCCCACGAGCTCGCCCAGCGCATCCGTCGCCGGCGTTTCCAGGCCGGAGCGCTGGAGCTCGACTCGCCCGAGACGAAGGTGCGTCTGGACGAGCGCGGCGCCGTGGCGCGCATCGAGCGCATCGAGAACGACGCGTCGCACCAGCTGATCGAGGAGTTCATGCTGCTGGCCAACGAGGGCGTGGCCGCGCGTCTGGTGCAGATGAAGCGGCCTAGCCTGCACCGCGTGCACGAAGAGCCGGACCCGCGGCGCCTGCGCGACTATCGCGAGGAGCTGCTCAGCCACAGCGTCCCGTGCGGCGACCTCGCCCGGCGCTCCGAGGTGCAAAAACTCCTCGCGCATCTCGGCACGCTGGCCATCGGACCCGCGCTCAAGATCGGCTTCTTGCGAGCGTTGATGCGCGCGCGCTACGCGCTCGAGCCGCTGGGGCACTACGGGCTCGCCAAGCAGCACTACACGCACTTCACCTCCCCGATCCGGCGCTACGCGGACCTGGTCGTGCACCGCGCCCTGTTCGACTCGCGCCCCGGGACTCCCTCGGCGCTGGCCGAGACGGCCGAGCACGTCTCCGTGACCGAGCGGAACTCGGCCGACGCCGAGCGCGACAGCAAGGACGCGAAGCTCTTCACGTTCCTCGAGGCGCAACTGAAGAAGCACCAGCCCGAGCGCTACCGGGCGCTGGTGACCGACGTGCGCAACTTCGGCTTCTTCGTCGACGTGCCCGGTCTCGGCATGAGCGGGCTGGTGCCGCTCTCGACGCTGGAAGACGACTTCTACGTGTTCGAGCCGGGCCGGGGCCGGCTGCTCGGCCGCAAGACGCGCCGCGTCATTCGCCTGGGCGACGAGCTCAGCGTGCAAGCCCACCGGATCGACCGCGCCAAGAAGCAGGTGGATTTCCGCCTGGTCGTGGAGCGCGGGCTGGAGCCGCGCAAGAAGGCCGCGCACGAATCCGCTCCGCGGACTCCGGCCGGCCGCAGGAAGGAGCCCCAGCGCGCGGGCCCCGAGCGCGCGCGCAGCCCGCGGCGTCGGCGGCGACCGGGCCGGACGAATCCACCCGCGCGCTGAGGTTCTATCCGGCGGCCGCTTGCACGTCGGACAAGACTTCCAGACCAAGGGAAACGCACCGCGGAGACACGGAGGGCGCGGAGGAAGAGGAAGAGGTCGGAGAGGCTGGGGCCTCCGGGGCTTCGGCTCTCCGGGAGCCGACGAGTTCACGAGCTACTACGCGGTCTCGATCGGTTTCCCCTTCTGGCGCGGCAAGAAGGAGCGCGAGGTCGACATCGTCGCCTCGATCGGCGACCAGATCGTGCCGTTCGAGGTCAAGTATGCGACTTCGTCGGTCGGACGCGACGACCTCAGGGGCGGTTCGAGAGCGGACCACAGAGGCGCAGAGGGCACGGAGGCCAAGACAAACGCGGCGCCGCGGGGTTGGGGGGAACCTTGGCAGCGCTACCCGGTGTCCAGTTCCTGTTCTTCCCGGAGCGCTCCCGCGAACTCCTCGCGGGTCGCTGTTCGCCGGCTTCCGTGCCGGATGTGAAGCACGAACACCCCCCGCTCGCGGACGATGAAGAGAACGCGGTAGCTGCCGACCAGGAGCTGGCGGATCTCGAACGCTTCGATCTCCTCGTTCTCGGGCGCGACGCTGCAGCGCTCGGGGCTCACGTCAAGCCCAAGGATCTCCGACTCGAGCGTCACTACCCAACGCGCCGCGTTGACGGCGGAGTCCTCGGCGATCCACAGGTAAATCTCGAAGAGGTCGGACTTGGCTTGGCCGGCGAACTCGACGCGGTGCCTCACGTGTCAACGCGGAATGTCGAACTTCCGCCGCAGCTCTTCGAAGACCTCGGCCGCCGGTGTCGTGCGGCCCGCCTTCACGTCCTCCAGCCCTTGACGGATCTTCGCCACGGTTTCCGCTCGTTCCGCGAGCTCGGCCATGCGCTCGAAGGCCTCGACTCCCATGACGACGACCTTCGGGGCGCCCTCGACCGTGAGGACCTGGGGGCGACCCGAGGCTTCGAGCTTCTCGATGAGCTCGGTCGACTTCCGCTTGAAGTCGGTGAGGGTGAAGATGTCGCTCGGTTGGATCATGGGAGGCCTTCCTGCGCTCGCATCACTAAAGCACTACAGGTGATGCTATCGCAAGTGCCTTTCGGCTGCAAGGAAGGGCTTGCTAGAGACCTTCGTGGCGGGCTGAGAAGGACCTCTGCGGGGGGGCGGTCGGTGACCACCGTTGGAGAGATGGGCTCGAAGACTGGTAGAGGCTCGCCCGGTCACAGGCATTCCGCGGAAAGAGGCCGTCGGACGCCGGCGAGGAAGGGCAGGCGGGAGGCTCGGCGTCTGGCCTACGACTCCCGCCTGCGCGGTGCTGTTCGGCCGGCCGGGAAGCCGGCGCAGGAAGCGGGTCTGGACATCGCGGTGCGCGGCGTCGGGGTCACCTTGCGGCGGCCACAGCGATCGGGCGGGGGAGATGTCTTGGCGGGGCGGCAGCCGAGGTTGTTGTCCGCGTTCTCGGGCGAGTTGTTGTTGCGATTCGCCGAGCGCGTGTTCACGGCCGCGTTGTCGAAGCTGCCACCGCGGTTGACGCGGTTGGAGGAGCCGGGGACCCGCTCCCTCAGGACTCCGCGGTTCTTCCGAAGCAACCGCGGAGGCGCGGAGGGCGCGGAGGATCACAGAGTGGGAAACCGGAGGAGGGCGGGATCGTTGGGGGAAAGGCCAAATGAGGAGGGGCGGAGAACCTGGAGGATCAAGGGAAGAACATGGATGGTGAGACGGACATCAGCGGCGAAGTGCTTCGAGCGGCATTGGAGGTCCATCGGGAACTCGGGCCTGGGCTCCTGGAATCGGCCTACAGGGCATGCCTCGTACACGAGGTCAGGGCGGTCAGATCGGGCTACCTCGCGTAGAGCCAGAGGTGCCCGCCCGCCGTGACGCGCGCGTGCCAGGCGGGCGGGACGAGCGTGGTGCCGGAGTACTCCTCGACCAGGGCTGGGCCGTCGAACGTGCAGCCGGGTGGGAGCCTCTCGCGTTCGATCACCGGCGTGCGTACCTCGCGCTCGAACACGACCGGGCGGTGGTCGCGCACGGCCGAGCGTGGCAGCTTGCAGGCGCGCGGCGGGCGCGATTTCGGCGCGGGCTGCACGACCCGCGCGCGCACGCGCAAGCACACGAGTTCGATCTCGCGGCCCGCGAGCGCGTAGCCGTAGAGGCGTTCGTGGGCGCGCTGGAAGTCGGCGGCGGGGTCTGGGGATTCGGGCAGGCGCAGCTCGAAGGACTGGCCTTGGTAGCGGAGGTCGAGCGTGGCGGTGCAGCGGAGGGCGCGGCGCGGCGTGCCGGCGGCGTGGAGCTCGCGCTCGGCCTGTGCGACGAGATCGTTCAGGCGCTTCGTTCGCGACTTGCGATCCAGCGCGGCCAGTGGCGCGAGCACGGTCTCCACCAGGTCGAGCTGCGGCTCGGCCGCGGTCATGCCCAGGGCCGAGAGCGCGCCGGGGAAGCGCGGTACGAGCGCGCCGCGCATGCCGAGGGACGCGGAGAGCGCCGCGGCGTGCAGGCCGCCCGCGCCGCCGAAGGCCACCAGGGGGAGTCGGGCGGGATCCTGGCCGCGCTGCATGGTCATCACGCCCAGCGCGCGACGCATCGAGGCGCGCGCCACGTCGAGCACGGCACGCGCGGCTTCGAGCGGAGTGCAGCCGAGGCGGCGTGAGAGTTTGGCGAAGGCCTTGCGCACGGCGGCGACGTCGAGCTCGAGGTTGCCGCCGAGGAACGGCCCGCTGGCCACGTGCCCGAGCAGGACGTGCGCGTCGGTGACTGTCAGGCGCTCGCTCCTGCCGTAGGCGACCGGGCCGGGATCGGCGCCCGCGCTCGCGGGCCCGACGTGCAGGATCCCGCCGGCGTCGACCGCGACCAAGGAGCCGCCGCCGCAGCCGATCGTGTGGATGTCGAGCGCCGGCACGCCCACGGGGTGGCCGGCCACGCGCGGCGCTTCGAGCGCGCGCTCGGCGGAATCGCCCGTGTCTTCGTCGTGGAAGGCGACGTCGGTCGAGGTGCCGCCCATGTCGAGGCCGACGAAGGCCGAGAAGCCGGCCGTGCGCGCGGCCAGCGTCGCACCGACCACGCCGCCGGCTGGGCCGGAGTAGAGCACGCGCACGGGCTCGACCGCGGCCTTCGCGGCGGGCAGGGTGCCGCCCGTCGATTGCAGCAGCGAGAGGCGCGCTCCACCGAGGCGCGGCTCCAGCGTGCCGAGGTAGGCGCGCATCAAGGGCACCAGCGCGGCGTTGACCACGGCGGTCGAGAAGCGCTCGTACTCGCGGTGCTCGGAGAGCAGCGCGGCCGAGCAGGTGATGGGGAGCTCGAGCCGCGCCAGGGCTCTTGCGACGGCGCGCTCGTGGCGCGGGTCGGCGTAGGAATGCAAGAGGCCGATGGCGATGCTCGCGGCGCCGCTCTTCGCGATCGCGCGCGCGAGGCGCGTGAGCTCGGCGCGCGAGGGCGTGCGCACGGTTTCCATCCCGCGCCCGTCGAGGGCGGGCCAGATGCGGCTCCCGACTTCGAAGCGCAGCGCGCGCGGGACCAGCGGCTTCGGCTTCTCCGGGTGCAGGGCGTAGATGTCGGGGCGGTCCTGGCGCCCGATCTCGAGCAGGTCGGCAAAACCCTCGTTCGTGACGAAGGCCACGGGCGCGATGCGACCCGTGAGCAGCGCGTTCAGCGCCACGGTCGTGCCATGCACGACGTGATCGCCCGGGCGCAGGCCGCCGAGGAGCTCGAGCCCGGCGAGGATCGCCTGCACGGGGTCGGCGGGCGTGGAGGGGACCTTGGCGACCGAGACGTCGGCCTCTCCGTCCCGGAGCACGAGGTCGGTGAAGGTCCCGCCCGTGTCGATGCCGATCGTGCGGCCCAAGCGCACGAGAGTGTACGTGTTCACCCGGGAGCGCCGGGCTCCAGCCCGGCTCCGTTTTCTTTCTTCTTCCTCTCTCCGTGTGACCCTGCAGAGAGGAAGAGGCGGGAAACCAGAGCCGGGCTGGAGCCCGGCGCTCCCGGTTGAGAGAGTGAGGCGTCGCCACCCCTGCATGTCCGCTCTCCTCCCCGTCACCGCGTTCGGCTGGCTCGGCCTCGCCGCGGCCTATCTCCTGGGAGCGATCCCCTTCGGCCTCGTGCTCGGTTTCACGGTGCGCGGCGTCGACGTGCGCAAGACCGGCAGCGGCAACATCGGCGCCACCAACGTCGGCCGCGCCCTGGGGCGACCCTGGGCCTTCGTGGCGTTCGCCTGCGACTTCGCCAAGGGCTGGGGGCCCGCGTTCCTGGTGCCGCGCTGGCTGCCGGGCGAGCCCAACCCGGGCGCGTTGACGGCGCTCTACGGCTTCGCGGCGGTGTGCGGCCACGTCTGGCCGGTCTACCTCGGTTTCCGCGGTGGCAAGGGTGTCGCCACCCTGTGCGGCGCGGTGGTGGCGATCGATCCATTGCTGTTCGTCGGCGGGGGGGTGGTGTGGCTCCTCACCCTGGTCCTGACGAGGTACGTGGGGCTCTCCTCGATGATGATGGGGCTCTCCTACCCGTTCCTCGCCGCCTGGCAGCTGCGCGGGACTCGCGAAGTACGCGAGGTCGTGTGGGGCACGGCCTTGCTCTCCGCTCTGGTTTTCGTCCGCCATCGTGCGAACATTGGGCGCATGCTGGCTGGAACCGAGCCCAAGGCAGGACGCAAGCGGAGCGCGCAATGACGTCCAGACCCCATCAACGCGTGGTCGTGATCGGCGACGGCGGCTGGGGCACTACGCTCGCGATGCTGCTGCACAAGAACGGCGTGAAGGTCGCGCTGTGGAGCGCGTTCCCCGAGCATGTCGAGGAGCTGAACAAGCACCACGAGAACCGCCGCTACCTGCCGGGCATCAAGCTGCCCGAGGGCCTGTTCGTGACCGCCGATCCCTTCGCGGCGGCAGAGAACGCCGAGCTCGCCGTCTCGGTCGTGCCCACGCAGTTCCTGCGCAAGGTGGCAGGGATCTTCGAGGACGCGCTCGAGGGCGACGTGCCGGTGGTGAGCGCCACCAAGGGCATCGAGATCGAGACCTTCAAGACGCCGAGCGAGATCCTCAGGGATGTGCTGGGCGAGCGCCCGATCGCGGTGCTCTCCGGACCGAGTCACGCCGAGGAGGTGGCCATCGGTCTGCCGGCCTCGGTCGTGGTGGCGAGCGCGGACGAGGAGCTCGCGCGCGCGGCCCAGGCCACGCTCTCCTGCGACAGCCTGCGCATCTACACGCACCGCGATCCGAAGGGCGCCGAGCTCGGCGGCGCGCTCAAGAACGTGATCGCGATCGCGGCCGGCATCTCCGACGGCCTGGGGCTCGGCGACAACGCGAAGGCGGCCCTGATCACGCGCGGGATCGTCGAGATCGCGCGCTTCGGGCAAGCCCACGGCGCGCGCTCGGCCACCTTTTTCGGCCTGGCGGGTCTGGGCGACCTGGCCACGACCTGCTACTCGCGCCACTCGCGCAACCGCCGTGTGGGCGAGGAGATCGGCAAGGGCAAGAAGCTCGAGCAGATCCTGTCCGAGATGCAGATGGTGGCCGAGGGCGTGTGGACCACGCGCGCCCTGTTCGGGCCCGAGTCCGAGGCGCGCGGGATTCCCATGCCGATCGCCGAGCAGGTCAACGCCGTGCTGTTCGACGGCCAGGATCCGCGCCAGGCGGTGAGTGAGCTCATGCGGCGCGAGCTCTCCGGCGAGATGGACGGCCTGAGTGGGGAGTAGCCGTGGAACGTAGCGTCGCGGCATGACGGCCGAACGCGGCTTCGTCGTCTGTCTGGCCCTGACGCTCGTCCTGCTCGCGGCGGTCGTATGGACCGGCTTGCGCGCGCGTCGGCGGCTGCACCTCCCGTGCGTCGCGGCGACGCTGGCGGTGCTCGGTACGACGATCTACTTCGCCGAGCAGATGGGTGAGCACTACGACCTCGCCAGCGCGGGCCTCATCACGCCCGTACACCTCTGGCTCGCGAAGCTGACGACCCTCGCCTACCTCGCGCCGCTCGCGACCGGCGCGCTCACCATCCGCTCCGCGACCTGGCGCCCGCGCCACCGCGTGTGCGCCTTCGTGGTGCTGGCGATGACGGTGGCGACGGCCGTCACCGGGACGTGGATGCTGCTCGCGGCCGAGCGCCTGCCGGTTGCTGGGTCGTAGTTCAAGCGGGAGCGCCGGGCTCCAGCCCGGATCTTTGTTTTTCTTTCCGAGAGACGGAAGAAGCAGAAAAGAAACGGAG
>JANOGB010000374.1:0-2546 GCA_031413955.1 Planctomycetota bacterium
CACGCGCTCGCAGCGGCGCGCGATCCTCTCGTCGTGCGTGACGAGGATCATCGAGAGCTTGCGGCGGCGCTGTTCCTCGAGCAGCAGGTCGAGCACGGCCGCGCCGGTGGCGCTGTCGAGGTTGCCGGTGGGCTCGTCGGCCAGGAGGATCGGCGGGTCGAGGTAGAGCGCGCGCGCCATGGCCACGCGCTGGCGCTCGCCGCCGGAGAGCTGGGCGGGACGGTGGTTGCGGCGCTCGGCCAGGCCGAAGCGCTCGAGCAGCGCGTCCGCGCGCGCGCGGTGCTCGCGCTTCTTGGCTCCGAAGGCCAGGCGTGAGTGCGCGATCATGGCCGGCAACAGCACGTTCTCGCGCGCATCCAGGTCCGGCAGCAGGTGGTAGAACTGGAAGACGAAACCGATGCGCGCGTTGCGTAGATGCGCGCGCTCGACGATCGAGAGCTCCCAGGCCGAGGTGCCTTGCAGCTGCACGCTGCCCTGGTCGGGCGGGTCGAGCAGCCCGAGGACGTGTAGCAGGGTCGATTTCCCCGCCCCGGACGAGCCGACCAGCGCCAGCAGCTCGCCCGTGCGCAGCTCGAGGTCGATGCCGTGGAGGATCTCGAGCCGGCGCGCTCCGACCGCGAAGGACTTCTTCACGCCGCGCGCGGCCAGGACCAAGGTGTCCTCGGAGCCAGGGCGCTGCGCTGCGCGCGCCGGAGCGGGGATCGGGAGCTCCATCGTCACTCGTAGCGCAGGGCCTCGAGCGGGTCGAGGCGTGCCGCGCGCCAGGCCGGCAGGAAGGCGAAGAGCAGCGCGCACAGGAATGCGCCCAGCACGATCGTCGCCACCCACAGCGGCTGGACCAAGGCCGGGATGTGGTCGAACAGGTACACGTCGCGGTTGAAGATCTGGATCCCGAAGGTGGCCGAGAGCCAGCGTTCGATCGCGTCGATCTCGAGCGCGCCCCATGTGCCGACCACGGCCCCGATCAGGCCGCCGAGCAGCGCGTCCCAGAAGGCGATCATCAGGAACAGCTGCTGGACGCCGCGCGGGGTCGCGCCGAGGGCCGCCAGGATGCCGATGTCGCGGCGCTTCTCGGTCACCATCATCGAGAGGATGGCGAAGATCGTGAAGCTCGCCACCAGCAGCACCAGGCCGAGCATGATGCCCATCAGCACGCGCTCGTTCTCGATCGCGGCCAGCAGGTTGCCGCGGAACTCCTCCCAGGTCTTGACCTCCAGGCGGCCCTCGGCGAACTGCGCGCCGCCGGCGATCAGGCCGCGCTCGGCGAGCGTGGCGCGCAGATCCTCCGTGAGCGCGTCCGCGTCGCGCTCGTAGTCGACGAGGCGCACGAGCACCTGCGTGTAGCCGCGCGTCGCGCCCAGGAAATCGGCCAGCTCGCGCCGGTCGAGGTAGATGCGCCCGAGGTCCGTCTCGTTCTCTCTGGTGCGGAACGTGCCGGCGATGACGAACTCGCGGTTGTTCATGCGCCACTGGTCGCTCTTCGGATCGAGCACGGCCGTGCCGATCTCGACCACCTGGCCCAGGCGCATGCCGAGGTCGGTGTAGAGCTGCTCGCCGATCAGCACGCCGGCCTTGGGCCGGCCGAGGCCCGCGCGGCGCGGCGGCAGGAAGGGGAAGAGCGGGTTGGGTTGGGCCGAGGTCCAGTCCTCGCCCGGCTCTTCGCCGACGAGGCTGCGCAGGAAGGCGGTGGCATCCAGCTCGTCCACGATGAGGGGCGGGGGCCGCGAGCCGCCCAGCCAGCGCGCGGCGAGCGCCGTGCACGGCCAGGTGAGGCGCGTGATGCCATCCACGTCGATACCGACGAGCTGGATCGCGAGCAAGGCCGAGTGGGTCAGGCTGGAGCTCGCCAGCAGGCGCTCGTAGCTCTTACCCATCTCGCCGCGCTGCGTGATGATGCCGCCCCACAGGAGCTGGGGCGCCGCGGCGGCCACGCGCGGCTCGGCGTGCAAGGCGGCGAGCAAGGCTTGCGGGTCGTCGGACACGACCCCGGTGGCGCTGCGCTCGCCCTGGCGCGGCGCGACGATCAGGTCCGACAGCGTGCCGCGCACCGTGCGCCGGCTCTCCTCCAGAAAACCGGTCATGATCGAGAGGATCAGGATCAGCGCCGCGACGCCCACGAGAATCCCCATGATCCCGATCAGGTTGGTCGGGCGCGAGACGAGGTAGCGCCAGCTCAGGAAGGAGCGGTACACGCGGGGATTCTGCGAAGTCGCGGGGCCCGGCGCGACCTCGGGTCAGCTCTTATCGAGCGGCCGCAGCGTCGGGAACAGCAGAACGTCGCGGATCGAGCTCTGGTTGGTGAGCACCATCGCCAAGCGGTCGAGGCCGATGCCGAGGCCGCCGGTGGGGGGCATGCCGTACTCGAGGGCCTGCACGTAGTCGACGTCGACCTGGCCCGGGGCTTCCGGGTCCTTGCTCGCGACCTGCTCCTCGAAGCGGCGCTGCTGTTCCTCGGGGTCGTTGAGCTCGCTGAAGGCATTGGCGAGCTCCATGCCGCCCAGGAAGAGCTCGAAGCGTTCGGCGAAGCGCGGGTCGGCCGGGTCGGC
>JANOGB010000375.1:0-2469 GCA_031413955.1 Planctomycetota bacterium
CGCTCGGTTACTACTGAGCTACTAGATCCTGAAGTTGAAGTTCTCGCGTGACGCGTGGATTTTCGCAGCAGGAAAACGCACCGCGGAGAACGGAGGGCGCGGAGGAAGAGATCAGAGAAGTTTGGGCCTCCGGGGCTTCGGCTCTCCGCAAGTCGACGATCCGGAGGCCCATTCTTCTCCTCCGCGAGGCTCCGCGTCCGCCGTGTCTCCGCGGTGCGTTTCGGGTTGCGGGCGTAGCCCGCGCTGAGAGGGTGAGCGAGCCTCACCCCCGAAGAAGGCGTGGACGGCCGGCAGGGGTCCTTCCCGGGCGCGCCAGCCTTGCTGCTCCAGCGCGGCCTGCAACGCACACAGCACCAGCTCGACGTTGGCGCGCTTCGAGCCTGCGCCCATCAACCCGATGCGCCAGACCTTGCCCTTGAGTGCACCCAGGCCCCCACCGATCTCGAGGGAGTAGCGTTCGAGCAAGTAGCGCCGCACGCGCGCCTCGTCGATCTCGGCCGGCACGCGCACGGCGCTGAGCGGGAAGAGCCGCTCGCTCTCCGGCACCAGCAGCACGAGCCCCATGGCCTCGAGACCGGCCCACAGCGCGCGCGCGTTGCGTTCGTGACGCTGCCAGCGCGCCTCGAGGCCCTCCTCGAACAGGAGCCGCAGGGCCTCGTGCAGCGCATAGATGTTCTGGATCGGCGCGGTGTGGTGGTAGGCGCGCTCCTGGCTCCAGTAGCTCCGCACCAGCGCGAGGTCGAAATACCAGCTCGTCACGGGTGTCTTGCGCTGCGCGAGTCTCTCGAGCGCGCGCGGCGAGAGCGTCACGGGTGACAGGCCACAGGGCGCCGCCAGGCACTTCTGCGTGCCGGAGTAGGCGCCGTCGACGCCCCAGCGATCGAGCTCGACCGGCATGCCGCCGAGCGTGGTCACGCAATCGGCGACCAGCAGCGCTCCGAGCTCGTCCGCCAGCGCGCGCAGCGGCGCCGCGTCGGTCACGACCCCGGTCGAGGTCTCGCCGTGCACGAAGGCCAGGACCTGGAAGCGCTTTCCGGCCGCCGCCTGCCGGAAATCGGCAGCCGAGAGCGCCCGGCCCCACTCGCCCACTACCTCGGTCACGCGCGCGCCCACGCGCCGCCCGATCTCCGCCAGGCGCGCGCCGAAGTAGCCGGCCACGCCGACCAGCAGCGCGTCGCCCGGCTCCAGCAGATTGACCAGCACCGTCTCCATGCCCGCGGGGCCCGTGCCGGAGACGGGAAAGGCGAGCTCGTTGCGCGTGCGGTAGAGCTCGCGCAACCCGGCGCGCACCTCGTCCATCAGCGCGAGGAAGAGCGGATCGAGGTGCCCGAGCGTCGGGCGCGTCATGGCGGCCAGCACCGCCGGCGCGCACTCGCTCGGCCCCGGGCCGAGCAGGATGCGCGCGGGCGGGAAGTTCGCGCGAAGAGGGTTCATGGGCGCGAGGGTGCGATCCCCCGCGCCCGCGTGCAAGCCCGCCTCACACCGGCTCTCAGGCCGGCTTGCGGAGGATGCGTTCGAACTGCTCGACCTCGGTCGAGCCGCTCATGGCGGTGGTGGAGGACTGGCCGCTGGACACGGCCTGGGAGACGGCGTCGAAGTAGCTCGTGCCGACCTCGCGCTGGTGGCGCGTGGCCGAGTAGCCGAGCGCTTCGGCCGCGAACTCCTGCTGCTGCAGTTCGGAGTAGGCGGCCATGCCGCGCGCGCTGTAGGCAGAGGCCAGCTGGAACATGGAGTGGTTCAAGGCGTGGAAGCCGGCCAGCGTGACGAACTGGAACTTGTAGCCCATGGCTCCGAGCTCGCGCTGGAAGCGCGCGATCGTCGGGGCGTCGAGGTGCTTCTTCCAGTTGAACGAGGGCGAGCAGTTGTAGGCCAAGAGCTTGCCCGGGAAACGCGCGTGGATGCCCTCGGCGAAGTGGCGCGCTTCGGCGAGATCGGGCTTGGAGGTCTCGCACCACACGAGATCGGCGTAGGGCGCATAGGCGAGCCCGCGCGCGATCGCCTGCTGGATGCCGGCGCGCACGCGGAAGAAGCCCTCGGGTGTGCGTTCGCCGGTCAGGAACGGCCGGTCGCGTACGTCGGCGTCGCTGGTCAGCAGGTTGGCCGCGTCGGCGTCCGTGCGCGCCACCAGCAGCGTCGGCACGCCGCACACGTCGGCCGCCAGGCGCGCGGCGTTGAGCGTGCGCAGGAAGGAGCCGGTGGGCACGAGCACCTTTCCGCCCATGTGCCCGCACTTCTTCTCGGAGGCGAGCTGGTCCTCGAAGTGCACCCCCGCCGCGCCCGCCTCGATCATGGCCTTCATCAGCTCGAAGGCGTTGAGTGGACCGCCGAAACCGGCCTCGGCGTCGGCCACGATGGGCGCGAACCATTGGGTGTCGTGCTCGCCCTCCATGTGCGCGATCTGGTCCGCGCGCGCGAGGCAGCGATTGATGCGCCGCACGACCTCGGGCACGCTGTTGGCGGGGTACAGGC
>JANOGB010000376.1:0-2219 GCA_031413955.1 Planctomycetota bacterium
CGCCTGCGAGCCATCCGGATGCGCCGTGGCGGCGTTGCGGCTCCTCCGAGTATTCCTCCGCTAATACGCGTCGTCGCCGCGCCTTGCCACGACGCATCCGGCCGGCTCTCGGCATGCCGGGGGATTCTTGCTCAGCCTCTGAGTACCCGCGCTTCGCGCACGGCCTCGTCGTCCCGATCGACGCGACCACGGTGCGCCTGCCCGAGCTGGCGCGGGGCGAGAGCTGGATCCTGGCGTCGGGAATCGTCGGGCGCTCGCTCGAGCTCCTGCGGCCGGCGTCCACGCTCGAGCCGATCACGACCACGTGGGCCTCGAACCCGCTCGTCGCTCCCATCGCGGCGCTTCCCATCGGCGACGGCCTAACCGCGCTCGTGCTCGACGCGCCCGGCAACGGCCGGCTGCGCGAGATCGAGCTCGCGACCGGCGCGATCGTGCGCGAGATCGCGACGTTCGGCCCGGGAGCCCCGAGCGCGATGGCCCTCGAGCGCGGCGAGCAGGCGGTGCTCGTCGCCACGGATCTCTCGGGCGTCTGGCGCATCGAGCGCGTGGAGCTCGCGAGCGGCGCGATCACCGAGCTCGCGGTCTCCGACGGCAGCCAGCCCGGCCCCGTGCGCGGGCTCGCGAGCCTGGGGACGAACGCTGCAGTCTTCACCGCCGGCTCGACGCTCTTTTCGCTCGACTACCGCGATCCGCTCGCTGGACAGCTCGGGACGCTGCTCTCCGGGCTCGCGACCCCCTGGGGCGTGGTGGTGGACCCGCTCCCTCCCAATCGCCTCTACCTGGCCGAGCGCGAGGCCGTCACGCCCAGCGGAACGGGCCGCGTCCTCGCGATCGAGCTCGACTCGCACGGCAAGCTCCCCGTCGTCGTCCGCACTGCGGACCTGCAGCCCGCGCATCTCGAGCTCCCCTCGGCACTCGCGCTGGAGCGCCACGGCTCGCGCATGCTGATCGTGACGAACGAGCCGGGCGGAACCTCGCAGCTCGTCGGCCTCGACCTCGGCGCCCAGGGCAGGAACGTCTCCTTCCCGATCGGTCCGCCCCGCGCGAGCGAGATCGCCTCGATCGCGAGCGGCAGGGAAGGGCTCCGCTGCGCAGCGCTCCCTGGCAGGAACGAGCTCCTCATCGGCGGTGGCCTCGAACAGCGTCGCGCGATCGTCGCCTACGTCCACGCTGGACAGGTGGCAACCCTCGATCTTGCCTTCTTCCCGGAGGCAAGGGCAGGCCGCCGCTGGCGGATCCCGGCCGAGCTGCGGCCGCAGCTCGCGAGCCCCGCGGGGCTCGAAGCCGCATTCCTGTGGAGCAGCGGAGAGGACATCGGCGCAGGACCGGCATTCCTGCGAGCGATCACGCGCGATGATGAGCTTGGCCTCGCGACCGAGGGCCGAGCAGCGAAGCAGGTGCGAGCCGCGCTGGACGTACCGCCCCTTGTGCTCGGCGGCCCCGGGATCACGAGCTTTCCCGACTCCGTGGCGGCGGCCGACCTCGACGGCGACGGCGACCAGGATCTGGTCTCGGCTAACTCTAACGGCAGCCTGACGGTCCTCTTCCAGGGCTCCCCGGGCAGCTTCGTTGCCGCACCGCTCGTGCTCTCCTCCGGGAGCACTATCTCCTCCGTGGTGACGGCCGACCTGGACGGTGACGGCGACCAAGACCTCGTCTCGGCCAACGAAGCCGGCGACGACCTGACGGTCTTCTTCCAGGGGTCGCCGGGCAGCTTCGCGGCCGCGCCGCTCGTGGTCGGCGGCTTCCCGATCACGATCGGTCCCGTCTCCGTGGCGGCTGCCGACCTGGATGGTGACGGCGACCAAGACCTCGTCTCAGCCAACCTCAGCGGCGACGACCTGACGGTCTTCTTCCAGGGCTCGCCCGGCACCTTCCCTGCCTTGCGGCGGCTCGTGCTCGGCGGCCCCCGGGATCACGAACCGACCCTTCTCCGTGGCGGCAGCCGACCTGGATGGTGACGGCGACCAAGACCTCGTCTCGGCCAACTTTGGCGGCCACGACCTGACGGTCTTCTTCCAGCGCTCGCCCGGCACCTTCCTTGCCTTGCGGCCGCTCGTGCTCGGCGGCCCCGGGATCACGAGCTCTCCCCGCTCCGTGGCGGCGGCCGATCTCGACGGCGACGGCGACCAGGATCTCGTCTCAGCCAACTCAGACAGCAGCAACCTGACAGTCTTCTTCCAGGAGTCCTCGGGCAGCTTCGCGGCCGCGCCGCTCGT
>JANOGB010000377.1:0-4062 GCA_031413955.1 Planctomycetota bacterium
TGCTGCTGCCGCTGACGATCGCGGTCGGGATCCTGGTGACGTTCCGCATCGCGGGTCCCGTCTACCGCTTCGAGAAGTACCTGAAGTCGGTGATCCGCGGCGAAGAGATCGGCCCGTGCCGCATCCGCCAGGGCGACGAGTTCCAGGAGCTGTGCGAGCTCATCAACCAGGCCACCACGGTTCTGCGCGAGCACAACGCTCGCGGTGACGAGGGCGGCCAGGTCGCGGACGACGAACGCAAAGAACTTCGCAAGGCCGGCTGATCCGGCGCGCCGCCGCGCGAGCGATGTCTCTGCGTTCCAAGATCGTCCTGATCCTCGTGACCGTCGTCGTGCTCTACGCGGCGGCCGAGAGCGTTTCCTCGCGCCTGCTCGCCAGCCGCTTCTTCAGTCGCTGGGAGCGCCAGGAGGCCGAGGAAGACCTGGTGCGCGTCCGCGAGCGCCTGGATGGCGTGCTGGCCGACCTGGGGGGCAAGGCGCGCATCCTGGCCAGCATCGACGGGCTCGCACGCTTCGTCGCCGGTGACGAACCCGGGTTCGCCGAGCGCGACCTCGGCCCGCGCGCGCTGGAGGACGCGGGCGTCGACCTCTACTACGTTTGCGATCCGAGCGGCAAGGTGCGCTGGGGCAGCGTGCTCGACCCTGCCACGCGCGAACCCATGCGCTTGCAAGAGTTCCCGCGCGAGGCGCTGGCGCCCGGACACCCGGCGCTGCGTTTCCAGTCCGCGGAGCAAGAGATCGCGGGCGTGCTGATGACCAAGGCCCATCCGCTGCTCTTCAGCTCACGCCCGATCGCGGGCGCCAGCGGCGAGTCGTGGAGCGGTACGGGCGCCGCGCGGAGTCCGCTCCACGGCACGCTGATCCTCGGGCGCTTCCTCGACCCGGAGCTCGAGCGCAGCATCGTCGGCGGGGACCCGGCCAGCGCGGAGACCGAAGCCGTGGCCGCGACGCGCTGCGTCGAGCTCCTGGAGTCGAACGATCCGGGCTTGCCGGCCGAGGTCACGCGCAGCGGCGAGACCAGGATGTTCCTGGTCGGGGAGGACTCCCTGCTGCACGCCTACGAACGCATCGCGGCGCTGCGCACGGGCGAGCCCCTCGTGCTGCACGTGGCCCTCGACCGCACGATCGAGGCCCACAAGCGCACGAGCGTCAACTACCTCCTGCTGACCACGCTCATCGGCGGCTGCCTGGTCCTGCTGGTGCTCCTGCGCCTCTTGCAGGGCAACGTGATCGTGCCGCTCTCGACCCTGACCGCCAAGGCGATCGAGATCGGCCGGTGCGACGACACGACCATCCGCGTCGGGCTCGAACGCTCGGACGAGATCGGGCAGCTCGCGGCCGAGTTCGATCGCATGCTCGGGAAGCTGGCCAAGTCGCGCGAGCAGGTGATCGAGACCGCGCGCCTGGCGGGCATGTCCGAGATCGCCACCGGCGTGCTGCACAACGTCGGCAACGTGCTCAACAGCGTGAACGTGTCCGCCAACCTGGCCACCAAGAAGACCGAGGAGCTGTCGTTGGGGGACCTGGAGGCGCTGGTGGGCGTGCTCGCGAGCCACGAGCGCGACATGGCCGCCTTCGTGGCTCAGGATCCGCGCGGAAAACACCTCGTGCCGTTCCTGAAGGAGCTCGCCGGAGCGCTCGGCACGCAACGCCAGGCCATCCAGGACGAGATGCGCGCTCTCAACCAGGGTATCGAGCACATCGCCGAGCTGGTGCGCGCGCAGCAGAGCCACGCCGGCGCCAAGGGCGTGTTCGAGAAAGCCATGCTGGCCGAGCAGCTCGAGGCGGCCCTGAGCATCTGCAAGCAGGGCCTCGGTGCCTGCTCGAACCTCCAGATCGAGCGCGATTTCGGCGAGCTACCGGCGGTGCGCGTCGACAAGCACAAGCTGATGGAGATCCTGGTCAACGTGCTCCAGAACGCGGGCCAGGCGCTGGCCGAGCACGGCGGGGCCGACCCCCGGATCACGCTGCGCATCGCGCGTCCCGACCAGCACACGGCGCGCATCGAGGTGCGCGACAACGGCATGGGCATCCCGGGCGAGAACCTGACGCGCGTCTTCCAGCACGGTTTCACCACCAAGAAGAACGGCCACGGCTTCGGCCTGCACGTCTCGGCCAACGCGGCCACCGAGATGGGAGCCAAGCTCTCGGCCGCGAGCGACGGCCCCGGCCGGGGCGCCGTGTTCATCCTGGACATTCCCATCGAAGCAGAGGTCGCCCTGCCGGCGGCGTGAACGACATGTCCGACACCAAGAACCTGCGCATCCTCGTGGTGGACGACCAGGAGTCGATCCGTGAGGACTTCAAGAAGATCCTCGCACCTGCGACCACGTCCAGCGCGCCCTCCAGCGCCCGCCTGGCCTTCCTCGGCGAACCGGAGAAGACCGTTGCCCGCCCGCACTTCGAGCTCTCCTCCGCCAGTCAGGGCGAGCAGGGAGTCGAGCTCGCCGAGCGCGCACTGCGCGAGGGCCGGCGCTTCGCGCTGGCATTCGTGGACGTGCGCATGCCGCCGGGGATCGACGGCTTGCAGACCATCAAGCGTCTGTGGAAGGCCGATCCCAGCCTCGAGGTCGTCATCTGCACGGCCTTCTCGGACTATTCCTTCGAGCAGATCATCCAGGAGCTCGGCAGCACCGATCGCCTGTTGATCCTGAAGAAGCCCTTCGACCCGGTCGAGGTGCGCCAGCTCGCCGGAGCCCTGACCGAGAAGTGGAACGTCGTGCAGCGCGAGCGCCAGCGGCTCGAGGACCTGCGCGAGGCCAACGAGCGCGCGCAGTCGGCCAGCCGGGCCAAGTCCGAGTTCCTGGCCAACATGAGCCACGAGATCCGCACGCCGATGAACGCGCTCCTCGGCTACGTCGAGTTCCTGTGCGACCCGTTGGCGAGCGCGGAGGAACGCGCGCGCTACGGCGACACGATCAAGAGATCCAGCGAGCACCTCCTGACGATCCTCAACGACATCCTCGACATCTCGCGCATCGAGGCCTCGCGCCTGGTGATCAACCGGGCCGACCTCTCGCCCTTCGAGCTGTGCAAGGAAGTCCTGGCGTTGCTCGCGCCCCAGGCCAGCGGGCGCGACATCTCGCTGGTGCTCGAGGTGCCCAGGCCGATCCCCGAAGTGATCGAGACCGACCTCGTGCGCACGCGCCAGGTCTTGATCAATCTGGTCGGCAACGCGATCAAGTTCACGCCCTCGGGCGGCGTGCGCCTGGTCCTGCGCCTGGACGAGCACGACCTCTCCGATCACCGCTACCTGTGCTTCGACGTGATCGACACCGGCATCGGGATCCCGGCCGACAAGCTGCAGCAGATCTTCGAGCCCTTCAGCCAGGCCGATGGCTCCTCCACGCGGCGCTACGGCGGCACGGGCCTCGGGCTGACCATCTCCAAGCGCCTGGCGCTGCTCCTGGGCGGCGACATCGTGGTGCACAGCGAGCCCGGGAGGGGCAGCTCGTTCACCCTGCAACTCTACGCCGGCGAGCTGCGCCGCGCCGCGCTGCGCCAGTACACGAACGAGGAGTGCCAGATCACGCTCGCGGCCGAGCTGCTCGGCACGCCGGAGTCCGGCCCGCTCGCGGCCCGCGTCCTGGTGGTCGAGGACGTGGAGCTCAACCAGCGCCTGCTGGCCGCGGTCCTGCGCCGCGCGGGCGCCACGGTCGACCTGGCGAACGACGGCAAGCAGGGCATGACGCTCGCCCTGGAGGCCGAGCGCCGCGGCGAGCCCCACGACCTCGTCTTGATGGACATGCAGATGCCGGTGATGGACGGCTACGAAGCCGTGCGCGCGCTGCGCGACGCCGGCTACGCGCGCCCGATCATCGCGCTGACGGCGCACGCCATGAGCACCGACCGCGACAAGTGCCTGGCCGCGGGCTGCACGGGCTACGAGACCAAGCCCATCCAGCGCGAGCGCCTGCTCGCGACCTGCCGCCGGCTGCTGGCCACGGAGAAGCCGGCCGCCCCGCTGCCGAGCAGCAACAGCAGCGAGTTGAAGAAGGCGTGATCTTCCCTCACTGATTCGGCAGGTAGCGCGCGGGGTCGGACTAGCCCCAGAACAAGCGCT
>JANOGB010000378.1:0-10672 GCA_031413955.1 Planctomycetota bacterium
CGCGTCTGGCTCTTCATGGGTTTGCAGTTCGCACGCAGCGCGGCCTTCGTCGCCCTGGTTCCGATCCTGCCGATCGGTGCAGCCGCGCTCGGTGCCCACGTGCTCGCGAAGTGGGTGCCTCGACGACGGCGGCGGAGCGGCGCTCTACGCCGGGGGTGGCTTCACCACCGCGGGCAGCGTGGCGGCGAGCGGCATCGCCAAGTGGAACGGCTCGAGCTGGTCTGCGCTCGGCAGCGGGATGAACTCCGGGGTCGCTGCCCTCGCGGTGTTCGACGACGGCGGCGGAGCGGCGCTCTACGCCGGGGGTGGCTTCACCACCGCGGGCGGCGGGGCGGCGAACCGCATCGCCAAGTGGAACGGCTCGAGCTGGTCTGCGCTCGGCAGCGGGCTCAACAGCACTCCCGTTGCCCTGACGGTGTTCGACGACGGTGGTGGGCCGGCGCTCTACGCCGGAGGCACCTTCTGGACCGCGGGCGGCGGGGCGGCGAACTACATCGCCAAGTGGGACGGCTCGAGCTGGTCCGCGCTCGGCAGCGGGTTCAACAACGAGGCCCGTGCCCTGAAGGTGTTCGACGACGGCGGTGGGCCGGCGCTCTACGCTGGAGGTGCCTTCACGACCGCGGGCGGAGTCGCGGCGAACTATATCGCGAAGTGGAACGGCTCGAGCTGGTCCGCGCTCGGCAGTGGGATGAGCTTCGCTGTCTCTGCCCTGACGGTGTTCGACGGCGGTGGGCCGGCGCTCTACGCCGGAGGAATCTTCTTGGCCGCGGGCGGCGAGCCAGCGAACTGCATTGCCAAGTGGAACGGCTCAAGCTGGTCCGCGCTCGGCAGCGGGCTCAGCAGCGGCGCCCGTGCCCTGACGGTGTTCGACGACGGCGGTGGGCCGGCGCTCTACGCCGGAGGCGACTTCACGACCGCGGGCGGCGGGACGGCGAACTACATCGCCAAGTGGAACGGCTCGAGCTGGTCCGCGCTCGGCGGCGGGATGGACTATTCTGTCGTTGCCCTGACGCAGTTCGACGCCGGCGGCGGCGCGCTGCTCTACGCCGGCGGAGCATTCCTGAAGGCCGACGACTCCGGCGACAGCTACCTCGCCAGGTGGGGCTGCTCCGACTTTCCGCCCGTGCTCTCGTGCCCAGATTCCGTCACCGTGAGGGACCATCTTCCGAACGGACCCGGTGAGGTCGTGACCTTCTCGGTCAGCGCCATCGACGACCACGACCCCTCGCCCACCGTCCTCTGCGCGCCGCCCTCGGGCAGCCTCTTCCCCCGCGGCACGACGCTCGTGAACTGCACGGCGACCGACGCCTCGGGCAATCAGACCACCTGTCAGTTCCCCGTCACCGTTCAGCTCAAGGCACGCCGGCGCTAGGCCGGACCACTCCAGGAGCCGACGGAACGGCTCACGCGAGCCGATACGCCTCGTCCGCCGGCCGCAGCGGTCGGTTCATCCACAGCGGCCGGCGCAGCGGGCCCTTGGCGGGCTTGGTGAGCTTCTTCCACTCGTCGTAGACGGCGCGCGACTTCGCGGTGTCTACGAACACGTCGGCGTAGCGGTCGTCGGCGTGGGCGGGCTCGACCGTGACCTTCTGGTGCCAGCAGTGCATGCCGCTCGCGGGGTCGGGTTGGACGGGGAAGGTCAGGTTCTGGTTGACGCCAGCTTCGTGCCACCAGATGCGCTCGGTGTCGGGGTCGGAGCTCTTGAAGGGTCCGACCGGGACCTTGTGGCGGAAGAGGAACGTGCTGCCGTTGCGGACGAGGTCGACCTGCGCGCTCGCTTGTTGCTGTCCGCCGACGGAACGGAACAGACGCCAGCGGCCGACGTGGTGCGAGCAGCCGACGATGCCGGGGTGGATGCCTTCGGTCTCCCAGACGCGCACGACGAAGTAGCCGATTCGAGTGCTGACGCGCGCGAGCTTGCCGTTCTCGAGGCCGAGGGCGGCGAGGTCGCTCGGGTGGACCCACAGCGGGTTCGTGTGGCTGATCTCCTGCAGCCATTTCGCGTTGCCGGAGCGCGTGTGGATGAGCGTCGGCAGCCGGAACGTAGGGAGCAGCACGCGCTCGGTCTTCGTGAGGTCGATCTGGCTCCAGTGAACCTGCGAGCGGATGTAGCCCGGGGTCGCGTCACCCTCGAAGCCCCACTCGCGCATCGTGGGTGAGTAGAACTCGAGCTTCTTGCTCTCGGTCTTGAAGCCCTCGCGCTTCGTCCCGTCCTCGAGCGCTACGCCGTCCTTCTTCTCAGCCTCGTAGCGCTTCTGACCTGCGTAGGGCACGTCGAATGCTCCGTAGCGGCGCATGTAGCCGAGCGGTGTGAGCCCGTCCTTCTTGGCGGCCTCCGGCAGGCCCGGCACGGCGTGCTCGAAGATGTCGCCGAAGTACTCGTCCATGGAGACGGGCGTCCCGGGCTTGGTCTTCGACTCGAACCACTTGCGGATCCCGAGCGAACCGTCGGGGTCGATCTTCCACGTGAGCGCGACCCAGAACTCGGCCTCTTCCCAGACCTCGCCCGGGTTCGCGTCCTTCGTGAGCGCGACCTTCTCGCCGTTCCGTTCCTTGAACTCGCGCAGCACCGGCTGGCGGAAACCGATCCACGTGCCGGCGTGCGTCTCCTGGCTCATCAGGTCGTGGCGCTCGGGCCCGAGGCCGGTCGGCAGCACGTAGTCGGCCCACTGCGCCGTCTCGCTCCAGATCGTCGTGAGCGCGACGTGGCAGCCGATCCTGTGCTCGTCCTCGAGCATCTCGATCCACGAGCAGCCGTCCGGGTTCGTCCACACCGGGTTGTAGACGCGCGTGAAGTAGGCCTCGATGCGCAGATCCTTCTCGCGCAGGAGGTGCGGCATCAGGAAGCTCATCTCGTAGTGAGCGAGCGGCCACTCGCGCGGGAACAGGCGCTCGTTCCAGCCCTTCTGCGGCGGCGGGTTCGCGCTCGGCTTGGGCACGAACTTGTCCCACGTGTTCGGGTTCAGGCCGCCGGGCGTGCCCAGCGAGCCCGTGAGCACGTGCAGGAGCATCAGCGCGCGCGCGACCTGCCAGCCGCCGAGGTTGCCGCTCGCCGTGTTGCGCCACAGGTGGCTCGAGAACTGCGAGCCGGCGCGCTGGATCTCGTCGGCGAGCTTCACGACCGTGTCGGCGGGGATCTTGCACTCCGCGGCCACGAACTCGGGCGTGAACTGCGCGTAGTCTTCCGAGAGGCGCGCGAGGAAGCGCTCGAACGTCTTCGCGTTCTTGCCGTCGTTCGCCTCGAGGTACTCCCTCCAGTTCACCCAGCGGCGCACGAACTCCTGGTCCACGACGCCCCGCTGCAAGAGCTCGCGCGCCACGCCGAGCAACATCGCCGCCTCGGTCCCTGGCCACGGCGCGATCCACAGGTGCGCGTGGCTCGCAGTGTTGCTGAGGCGCGTGTCGACGACCGCCAGGCGCGCGCCGTTCTCCTTCGCCTCCATGATCCGCTGCGCGTGCGGGTTGAAGTAGTGCCCGGTCTCGAGGTGGCTCGAGAGCAGCAGCATGAACTTCGTCTGCGAGTAATCCGGCGACGGCCGGTCCGCGCCCATCCACAGTGTGTACCCGAGCCGCGCCGACGCGCTGCACACGTTCGTGTGGCTGTTGTGCCCGTCCACGCCCCACGCCTGCAGCATGCGCAGCACGAAGTGGTCCTCGCCCGGCCGCCCGACGTGGTACATGACCTCCTCGTTGCGCTTCTCGAGGATGGCCTTGCGGATGCGCCCGCCGATGTCGCTGAGCGCTTCCTCCCAGCTCACCTCGACGAACTCGCCGGAGCCGCGCTTGCCCTTCCGCTTCAGGGGCTTCAGTATCCGCTCGGTGTCGTTGACCTGGTTGATCGTCGCCGGGCCCTTCGCGCACGTCCGCCCGCGCGAGCCAGGGTGGACCGGATTGCCCTCGAACTTCGTGATCGAGCTCGTCGCCTTGTCCACGTACGCGACGAGGCCGCACGCCGACTCGCAGTTGAAGCAGATCGTCGGGATGAGCGCGTAGTGCTTCTCGACGCGCTCCGGCCACGCGGCGGGATCGAGCTCAGTCCAGTCGTCCCACTTCTCGGGCGGCGGCGCGACGGCGAGTTCCCAGGGCGAGGTGCGCTGCTTCGGGCCGGATTCGAGGCTCATGCGGCCGGGGATCCTACTCACCGGACGCGCCTGGCTCTCGTCTACTGATCCCGATCCGACTCGGCCCTCGGCCTCCGCAGTCCTTGTACGGTGTGGTCCGCTGGCAGGGTTCATCGCCGCTGCCCGTACCCGGCGGAGGAGGTGAGTGCAGCTCCCTACAGGTTCCCCCCCACCGACCTCCATGGCCAAACCTCGGGAGACGCGGAGTGCAGAAGTCCCACGCCGGAGTTAGTCTGAAGATGTCGGGCGGCGAAGATGGCACGATCAGACCTTCTCATCAATCTTGCACGAGCTGGGGCACATGGCGACCACGTTACGTTCCGCCGCACGCTCGAAGCGATTGTTGCCGACGAAAGAGGACGGCAGCACACGGTAGTCGCCGACCGGCTGGCTGACCTCCTCGCGCAAGAGCCGGCGAAAGGGAACGGCCACGCCATCTCCGGTTCCGGCTCTGGCGAATCGATGCTCCACGAGGTCCGTCCACAACGTCTGCTCGCGGATCTGGTCCTGCCCGATGTAGTTCTCTCGGCATGCGGTGAGCTCGTTGGAGAGCAGCGACGGGCCGACCTTCTCCGCTCGCACGCGCTTGAGCCGAGAAGCCGCGTCCTCCTCGCCGGCGACCCCGGGAACGGCAAGACTGCGCTCGCAGAGGCGCTCGCTGGTGAGCTCGCCGTCCCACTCCTCGTGGTTCGCTACGAGTCAGTGATCGGAAGCTACCTCGGAGAGACCGCCACGCGGCTCGCACGTCTGTTCGATCATGTCCGGACCCGCCGATGCGTACTCTTCTTCGATGAGTTTGACGCGATCGGGAAGGAGCGCGGCGACGCACATGAAACTGGCGAGATCAAACGGGTCGTTAGCTCACTTCTGCTGAACGTCGACGCGCTCCCCTCGTACGTCGTGGTCGTCGCAGCAACGAATCACTCGGAACTCCTCGACCGCGCCGTGTGGCGCCGGTTCCAACTCAGGCTCGATCTCCCGCGACCTGGGCGAGACGAGGCCGTTGAGTGGTTCGAACGATTCGAGAATCGCACGGGCCTTCACCTTGGCCTCTCTCCACGTACAATCTCCGACCGTCTCCTCGGGTTGAGCTTCGCAGAGCTCGAGCAGTTCTGCCTGGACGTTCAACGACGGGTCGTACTTGCGGGGCCGGACGCCGAGACCAAGGCGATCACGAACGACCGACTCCGGCAGTGGGCTGCTCGTCACCGCCCGCGCGAATAGATCAGGAATCGATCGATGAGCGAGCCGGAACGTCCGTTCATCGTCCTTCCGCCACCCGCTCAAGTCACGACAGCCAAGCGCCCGAAGCCGCGCGGTGGAACGGCTGGACCGAACAAGGCTCGTCAGATCGAGCGGTTGACGCCTCAGTTTGCCGCCCTCCAAGAAGCCCTCGCAGAGAAGCGCGCGGCGCTGCAAGCCAACTCCAGCGGCATCGCACCTGAACAGGTCCTTGTACTTGAGACCAACGGACCCGCAAGCGAGTTCTACGAACTCGTCGCGAACACACCCGGCCTCGAGTGGCTTGCGGACGAAGAGCTGCGTGATCTTGATCCTGATGGAGATTTCTTCGATCGGAATAGACCTGGTAAGCCGCTCTCGGCCCGCACCTACTTGGTGATGACGAATCAGGAGGCGCTTGCACAACTTCTTTCCGTATGGGAGGACTGGCCGAAGAAACGGCGCCTCCCGGAAGCCCTTCGGGCTTGGCAGGAAGTGTTCCGCAAGCTCCGAACTATTCGGCGGTGGGATGTTCAAGATCGCCTTGAGGAGACGGGCATCCTTGAACGGTGGCGGGAGGAGAGAGCGTCAGGGTTCCACGGCCTCTACACCGTCGAGATCGAGCTATGGCATCGCCAGCCGCTTGAGCGTGCCGCAGCCGTGACTCGCGTACGACAGTGCGTAGAGGCCGAGCGCGGACGTGTTGTCGATGCGTGCGAGCTCGAGCCGATCGCGTACAGCGCGCTCCTCGCGACCCTGCCGATCGATGCCGTGGATCGCATTCTCGCGGCGAGCCGTTCCGTTGAACTCGTTCGGCACGACGACGTTCGTCTGTTCAGGCCCGGCGGACAGGGTGTGGGTGGAACGGAAGACGACCGGCCGCCGCAGAACGCGCCGATGTCCGAGCCTGATGTGACGACTCTGCGGCCTCCGGTAATCGGCCTCCTCGACGGTCTGCCTCTCGAGAACCATGCGCTGCTCGCGCAACGACTCGTGGTTGATGATCCTGACGACTTCGCGCAGCAGTACCAGGCCGCGCAGCGCCAGCACGGCACCGCGATGGCGTCTCTGATCCTACACGGCGACCTAGGTAATGGCGAGGCTCCAGCGCCGAGGAAACTCTACGTCCACCCGGTCCTGCAACCGCATCCCGCCAATCCGTTCAGGGAAGCACCGCCGTACGACCGGATTTGGGTCGATGTCATTCATAGGGCAGTGCGGCGGGCTCTGGAAGCTGACGGAGGCGAGGGACCCGCTGCACCTACGGTTCGCGTGTTCAACGTTTCGGTAGGTGACGGCTACCAGCAGTTCCTCCGCAGTATGAGCGCACTCGCGCGGTTGCTCGACTGGCTCTCGTCGAAGTACGGGGTGCTGTTCGTTGTGAGCGCAGGCAACCACGACGCGAGCCCGATAATCGTCGAGACCACGGAAGCAACTGGCGACGGCGCTGAGCGAGCCGTCTTGCGTGCGCTCCACGCGGACCAAAAAAACCGACGGCTCCTCGCTCCCGCAGAAACTGTAAACGGTCTCACAATTGGAGCCGCCCACGAGGACGCGGCCGGTCCTTGGCAGCCGCAAGCGGTTTACGAAGCGCTCCTCGTCCGCACCCCCGGCATCCCGAGCCCAATCAGCAGCCTCGGTCGCGGCTATCGACGCGCCGTCAAGCCCGAACTCCTCATGCCCGGCGGACGGTGCGTGTTCACGCACACTCCAAGTAGTGCGGAACAGACCACGAGGTTCGAGGTATCGAACCGCGCGCGCTTGCCACCGGGCCAACGCGTCGCAGCACCAAGCGCAATGCCCGGCAACGATCGGGGGACGACATTCACGTGCGGCACGAGCAACGCGGCCGCGCTCGCGAGTCGCCTCGCTGGCCGTGTTCACGATGTCGTTGAGGTGCTCCAGACTCGCGCGGAGAACGCTACGCTTGCTCGGGTTCCGATCGCTCTTTGGGTCAAGGCTCTCCTCGTCCACACTGCCGACTGGCCCGGAGCCGCCTTCGATGCGCTTGCAGGCGCGCTACTTAATGATTCGAACAGGAGGACGTTCAAGGATCAAGCGTCCGCGTTTCTTGGTTACGGCGTGCCGAGACCGGATCGAGCTATCGGCTGCACGTTCGAGTGCGCGACGCTCCTCGGCGGTGGCTCGATCGGAGCCGAGGAGACTTGGATACACCGCGTGCCGCTCCCTTCTGGGCTCCACACGTTCGACGGTTGGCGCCGACTGACCATCACGCTCGCCTGGTTCAGCCCGATCAACCCCAGGCATCAGCAGTACCGCAGGGCGGCCCTCGCGTTTCTGCCACCCGACAGGGACAAGAGCCCGCTGCGTGTAACGCGCGACGATGCGGACTGGCGCGCTGTCACACGAGGCACAGTCCAGCACGAGGTTCTCGAGCGTGCATCGGGTGCGATCAGCGTGCCGACGTCGGACGCGTGGCTGGAGATCCCGGTGGCGTGCACAGGCGAGGCGGGCGGGCTCGAGGATCGCGTGCCCTACGCTCTCGCGGTGAGTCTTGAGGTTGCTGCAGGGGTTCGCGTCGCTATCTATGACCAGATACTCGAACGCATCCGACCACAGATTAGGCCATCCGCGCGCTCATAGTCTTGAGACGAGCTGCGGCGCTACGTCGCGCGCAGGTTCGCTTGTCTCAACGTTCGCCTCGAGATACTCCCTCCAGTTCACCCAGCGGCGCACGAGCTCCTGATCCACGACACCGCGCTGCAAGAGCTCGCGCGCCACGCCGAGCAGCATCGCCGCCTCGGTCCCCGGCCAGGGCGCCGCCCGACGTGGTACATGACCTCCTCATTGCGCTTCTCGAGGAGCGCCTTGCGGATGCGTCCGCCGATGTCGGTGAGCGCTTCCTCCCAGCTCACCTCGACGAACTCGCCCGAACCGCGCTTCCCCTTCCGCTTCAGGGGCCTGAGGATCCGCTCCGGATCGTGGATCTGGTTGATAGTCGCCGGACCCTTCGCACACGTCCGTCCACGCGAGCCGGTGCACCGGGTTGCCCTCGAACTTCGTGATGCGCTCGGTCTCCTTGTCCACGTACGCCACGAGCCCACAGGCCGACTCACAGTTGAAGCAGATCGTCGGGATGAGCGCGTAATGTTTCTCGACGCGCTCGGGCCAGGCTGCGGGATCGAACTCGACCCAGTCGTCCCACCTCTCCGGCGGCGGCGCGACGGCGAGTTCCCAGGGCGAGGTGCGCTGCTTCGGGCCGGGGTCGAGGCTCATTCGGCCCCAAATCCTACTCAGCCGGGCGGCCTATGTCCTTGCACGGCTTCAGCTCGTCCCACACGCGGAGGGGAGCCACTCCCAGACAGCCCGACTCAAGCTCTCTTGTGCAGCAGTCGATGCTTCTTCTCGTCGCCTCCACCCCGCCCTGAAAGCTCCCGATGCTCCACACGGATCGCAAAGCGCCTCTCGTTCTACTAGCGTTGGTTCCGTGGGTTTGGATGGTCGGACTGACCCCGGTCCCCGCCCAAGACATCTCGCCGCATGTCTTCAGACAGAAGACTACGCTGGCAAGCGTGAGCTCCTCCGGAGGGCAGGGCAATGGTTACAGCGCTGTGGTACCTCTCTCGGGATCCTCGATCTCCGGAGACGGGAAGCTGGTGGCGTTTCAAAGCGCCGCCACCAACCTCGTTCCTGGCGACACGAACGGATTCTTGGACGCCTTCGTTCATGACATGTACACTGGACTCACCGAGCGCGTTAGTGTTGCTTCATCTGGCGCAGCGGGCAACGACATCAGCGGCGACCACGGCGTTTCAATATCGGCTGATGGCCGATTCGTGGCGTTCAAGAGTCACGCCTCGAACCTGGTCGATGGCGACACAAATGGGCAACCAGACGTCTTTGTCCATGACCGAACCACCGGGCTCACCGAGCGCGTCAGCGTAGACACATTCGGGGTCGAAGGAAATGGCTACAGCGGCCTACTCGGAGCCTCCCTTTCCGAGCATTGTCGCTTCGTAGCGTTCGGTAGCTACGCCACGAATCTGGTCGCTGGCGACATGAACGGCTTTGAGGATCTGTTCGTGCGCGACCGCCAGAGTGGAACGACTGAGCTTGTGAGCATGGACTCCCGAGGAGGGCAGGGAAACGCTCGCAGCATGTGGCCATCGATCTCGGCTGACGGACGGTTCGTGGCGTTCCAGAGTGATGCCTCGAACCTCGTCACGGACGACACGAATGGATGCGGAGACATCTTCGTCCATGACCGCAACGCAGGCCTCACAGAGCGCGTCAGCGTGAGCTCCTCGGGCGTAGAAGGCAATCTCAGTAGCAGCAACTTCGGACTTTCAATCTCGGCTAATGGGCAATTTGTAGCATTTGTCAGTAGCGCCACGAACCTCGTTGTCAATGATACGAACGGTTTCTTGGACGTTTTCGTCCATGACCGCTGTACCGGATTAACGGAGCGCGTCAGTGTCGACTCGTCGCGTCTACAAGCGAACGATTACACCACTGGAGCGACGATTTCCGCAAATGGACGATTTGTGGGGTTCGAAAGTTATGCGACAAACCTCGTTTCTGATGACACGAACGGAATCTTGGATGCGTTCGTCCATGACCGATTTTCTGGGATCACGGGGCGCGTCAGCGTAGGCTCTTTCGACGTGCAGGGAAACGAACGCAGCTATGTTCCGACGCTTTCCTCGGACGGGCTGACCGTGGCGTTTCACAGCTTCGCCTCAAACCTCGTGGTTGGCGACTCCAACGAGGTCAGTGATACCTTCGTGCGAAACCTTGAGCTGTTCTCAAGAGCGCGTCGACGGTAATTCGATTCCCGTCCCGCGCATTAACAAATGCACGCAACCTGCACGCTCATGACACTCGAGTGGACGGAATGCTTCTCGAGATGTGAGTTTTAACAGCATGAACTTGATTGCAAATTGTCTCGGTCCGTGTGAACGACCATCCAACTCAGGCTTCTATTCAATTCTGTAGACCTGTCCTCCGCACCTGCCAATGACAACCAAATCTCCAATTGGACTCACCTCCGCGTCCCGATCGGCTACCCAGCGCAGAAGTCCTCTGGCGCTCTGAAGAATTGGTTTGCGAACCCCACTTTGCAGGGCCTGTCCCTGAATCCCCTCGACCTGTTTGCCAATAGCAGTGTTGCCGTCGGCATCGAATCTCGGGAGAAAAAGGATCTGCCTGCCTACCTGAAGTCCTTCGCTCCCTTCGTTCGAGCCCCACGCAAAGCTGTATCCTACTTTCCGCACCTGTGGTGTCGGTTTCTGATGATTATGCAAGCGCCCATCAGATTCCGTAGTGGCGGGGATCCATCTGGAGGAGGCGGAGGACTTTGCGTTGCTTTG
>JANOGB010000379.1:0-12750 GCA_031413955.1 Planctomycetota bacterium
CCTCGAACGCTTCGCGCAAGCCACCGAGGCCTTCCGCCACGTCCTCGCCATGCCCGGCGGCGAGCGCATCCCCGCCCAGCTCAACCTCGCCGTGTGCCTCTACAACCTCGGCCGCCGCGCGGAAGCCCTGAGCGAGCTCGAGAGCGCGCTAGCCGAGACTCCGGGCCCGTCGGGCGCGCTCGAGCTCCTGATCCGTCTGCTCGAGGAGAGCGGGCGGAACGAGGACGCGCAGCGCGCCCGCCTGCGCCTCGCCGGGCGCGGTCAGCCCTGAGCGACCCCCTCGCGCTCGACCGCACGGGCTACGCGAACATGGGCTTGCGGTCGACCAAGCGCAGCCAGCCGCGCGCGATGCGGTAGATCAGCCACAGCGTGACCGCGATCAGGAGCGGAACACCCACGAGCGCGCCCACGACGGTGAAGATCAGCGCGGCGGCGATCAGGAACCACAGCAGCGCGAACCAGAACGTCCGGATCTGCCAGCGGTAGTGCGTCGCGGCCCAGGTGCCGCGCGCGCCGCCGCGCTTCACGTAGCTGAGGATCACCGCGGCGATCGAGGGCACGCTGCCGAGGAAGCTGCCGACCACGGTGGCGGTGCCCGCGATGCCGACCACGATCGCGAAGGCGTGTAGCGCGTAGACGATGTGTGCGGCGGTGACGGCGGAGGGCGGCGGCTCGGGGCTCGTGGGGGGCATGGGCGGTCTTCCTGGAGGCTCTTTGGGAAGGAGGGTCGTGGCGTTTCAGCGTCCGCGGTCCGATCGTGCGCGCCCGGCAGCCTGCGTCGGAGAAGGGAGGTAGTGTTCTTCATGAACTACCCCACGGCGTTTCTTTCCGGGCTCGCCCTCGTCGCCGTCGCGCACGCCGCTCCGGTCCATGCGCAGGTTCTGCACGAAGAGTCGTTCCTCGAGGTGAGGCCGCAGCCGTTCCGCCTCCAGTGGGTCAACTCGCTCGCGCTGGAGGGCCCGTGGCTCGCCGCGGCAGGCACGAACATCGAAGGCTTCGGCGACCTCGCCTTCTACAGGCGCGAGGGCGCGGCCTGGATCCCTCACCCGCTGGCGCCTTACGCCGGGGGTGGAGTCGTGGACATGGACGGGAACCGGCTCGCGGTCTCCGACGGCGAGGCACACTCGACGTCGGTCTATCGGCTGGACGGCGGAGCGTGGACCTTCGAGGACTCCTTCCGCGCGAAGTGGTTGAGCCTCCAGGGGAACCGGCTGCTCACCACGAGCGACGGCCTCGGGTTCGACCAGAGCATGTGGAGGCTCGGGCCGCTTGGCTGGGAGGCCGATGGCGTGCTCGAGCCGGACCCGCCGCAGCGATACTGGCTGTGCTGCCAGATGATGACTGTGTGGGGCAACACGGCGGCGCTCGTCGCGCCCTCGGCGTCCGGTCAAGGGGACGCCGTTCACGTCTATGTTCGCGAGAAGGGGAGCTGGAAGAAGCGCGCCGAGCTCGTGCCGAACCTCGCCGGCCCGGTCGACGGCGGCCTGATCGCCATGTGGGGCCGGACGCTCGTCTCGGTGTACTACGCCGACGGCGGTGCGACCGCGGTCGTCTGGGAGCGTGAAGGCGGGACGTGGCAGGAACGCGCGCACGTCGTGCCGGGCGGCTCGATCTGGAGCCTCGCCCTGGAGCGCGACACGCTCGTCTTCGGCCACGAGCCGGCGCTCGGGGTCGTCTCCGTGTTCCAGCGCGACCAGGGCGCCTGGTTCCCGCGCGCACGGCTCGCCGCGAGCAACGGCCAGGCGCTCGGTCCTGCCGTGGCGCTCGACGGCCGCAATGTCGTGACCACGACCCACGGGATCGTGGCGCGCCGCAACCGCATTTACGTGTTCCGCCTGCCCGCGCTCTGACCCGCGTGCGCGTCGCCTCCGGCTAGCAGCTAGCCCGGCGCGATTGCGCGGGCGAGCGCCGCCGCGACGCGCCGGCCGTCGAGCGCGGCTGAGATGATGCCGCCGGCGAACCCGGCGCCCTCGCCGCAGGGGTAGAGACCCGGGAGGGTCGGGCTCTGGAGCGTCTCCGGGTCGCGCGCGATGCGCACCGGCGAGCTGGAGCGCGATTCGACGCCGACGAGCTGGCCGTGCTCGGAGGCGAAGCCCGGCAGCTTGTGGTCGAACTCGCGCAGCGCGGCGCGCAGGCGTTCCAGCATGCCGGGCGGGAAGAGCTCGACGAGGTCGGCGGGCACGAGGCCTGGGCGGTAGCTCGTCGGCAGGGCCGGAGCGGTGGCGTGTTCACCGGAAGCGGCAAGATCGGCGCGCTGGACGGGCGCGCGGCAGGCTCCGCCCGCAAGCGCGCTCGCCACGCTCTCGAGCGCGAGCTGCAGGCGCACGCCGAAGAGCGGATCGTCCTCGGGCGAGTTGGGCAGGTCGGTGCTCACGATCCCGCCCAGGTCCGCGCCGAGGGCGCGAGCCTTGGCGACGAGCTCGCCGAAGCCCCACAGGTCGCCGATCGGGCCGCACCAGTCCTCGGGCTCGAGCTGCACGACGATCCCGGAGTTCGCGAAGGGCGAGTCGCGGCGCGAGAGGCTCATGCCGTTCACGACCACGCGCTCCGGGTGGGTCGTGGTCGGCACGATGAAGCCGCCCGGGCACATGCAGAAGCTGTAGACGCCGCGGCCCGCCTGCTGCGAGGCGAGCTCGTAGAACGAGGCCGGCAGCTCGCACTCGCCGCGCAGGCCGCCGTACTGGCGCTCGTCGAGCCAGTGCTGCGCGTGCTCGATGCGCACGCCCATGGCGAAACCCTTGGGCTCGAGGCGCGCGCCGGCGCGCTGCGCCATGAGCAGGGAGTCGAGGGCGCTGTGGCCGGTGGCGAGCACGAGTGCGTCGCACGGGTAGGACGTGGTCGTGTCCGCGACGAGCTCGCGGACGCGCACCGCGCGCACGCGCGGCTTGCCGCCCGCGCTCTCGAGCTCCAGCTCCTCGACGCGCGTCTCGAAGCGCAGCTCGCCGCCCGCGCGCAGGATCGTCTCGCGCAACGCCTGGACCACCTCCGGCAGGCGGTTCGAGCCCACGTGCGGGCGCCAGCTCGAGAGGATGTCCTGCGGCGCGCCGTGCGCCACGAGCAGCGCGAGCACGGCGCGGACGTCCTCCTTGGAGCCGCTACGCGTGTACAGCTTCCCGTCCGAGTACGTGCCCGCGCCGCCCTCGCCGAAGCAGTAGTTGGAGTCGCGCTCGACGTCTTCGCCGCGGTTCAGGAGCTGCAGCGACTTGCGCCGCGCGCGCACGTCCCTGCCGCGCTCGAAGAGCGTCACGTTGAGGCCTGCCGCCAGACAGTCGAGCGCGCAGAACAGCCCGGCCGGCCCGCTGCCGACGATCGCCACGCGCGCGGCCTCGGGCCGCGGCCGCGGCAGGTCCGGCGGCGTGGTGGACGGCGGCGCGGGCGCGAGCTCGCCGGGCGCGTACAGCCGCAACAGCACACGCCACAGCCGATGGCGCACGCGCGCGTCGAAGGAGACGCGCACGACGTTGGCATGCGCGAGCGATGCGCGGGGAACGCGCAGTTTCTTTGCTGCCAGGTCGAGCCATTCGGGCTCGCCGAGGAGCTCGGGGGGGTCCTCCGCGGGCGGGAACGAGAGCTCGAGGTCGCGCGGCACGCTGAACTTCTACTCAGCCGGGAGCGCCAGGCTCCAGCCTGGCTCTGCTCTTTCTTCTCTCCGAAGAAGCCAGAGCCAGGCTGGAGCCTGGCGTTCCCGGCTCACCTGCCCACTTCCACCCACTTCCCGATCTTGTCCAGGAACACCGGACCGAGATCCGCTGCCTTCTTGTCGCCCACGCCTTTGATCCTGCGGAACTCCTCCGGCGTCCTCGGCTTCCGGGCCGCCATCTCCGTCAGCGTACGGTCGTTGAAGATGAGATACGGCGGCAGGCCGCGCTCGCGCGCGAGCTGGCGGCGCAGCTCGCGCAGCTGGTCGAAGAGCGCGCGATCGACGGGCAGGGCAGCCCCCTCACCGTCCTCGAGCTCCACGCGCGGCTCGCGGCGCGCCTTCTTCGCCACCTTGCGTTCGGGCCAGACGTAGAGCGTGATCGGGCGCTGGCCCTTGAGCACCTCCACGCCGCTCGGCGAGAGCATCAGCACCGGGTAGCGGTCGCCGGCGACCAAGAGATGCTCGAGGCCGAGGAGCTGGTCGATCCAGCCGCGGATCTCGGCCACCGAGTGCGCGCGCAGGAGCCCGTAGGTCGAGAGCGTGTCGTGCCCCGTGCGCCGCATGCCGGCCGTCTCGGCGCCGCGCAAGATGTCCGTGACGTGCGCCGCGCCGTAGCGCTGGCCGCAGCGCACGACCGCCGAGAGAATTTTTTGCGCCAGCACGCTCGACTCGGGCGCGACCTCGACTTCGCCCAGGCACACGTCGCAGGCGCCACAGCCAAGCGTGTCCGTGTCCGTTCGTGCGGGGGCGGAGTAGCTCTGGCCGAAGTGCTCGACGAGCTGGCGGTGGCGGCACACGAGCCGCGTGGCGAAGCCCATCATTTCGGAGAGGCGTGTCAGAGCTCCCGCGAGCTGGGCCGGATCCGCGGCCTCGCCCGCCTCATTGTGCGAGCGCTCGATCAGGCCCTTCCACGAATAGAAGTCGGCGCCCGAGTGGAACAGCACGCACTCGGACGCGAGCCCATCCCTCCCCGCGCGTCCCGTCTCCTGGCTGTACTGCTCGACGCCCTTCGGCAGGGCCGCGTGCGCGACGAAACGCACGTCCGTGCGGTCGATGCCCATGCCGAAGGCCACCGTGGCGACCACGACGTCGACCTCCTCGTTGAGAAAAGCCTCCTGCGCGCGCCGGCGCACGCCGGGCTCGAGGCTGGCGTGGTAGGCGACGCTGCGCACGCCCGCCTCGCGCAGGTCCGCGTCCAGGCGTTCGACGTCCTTGCGCGCGATGCAGTAGACGATGCCGGCCTCGCCACGATGGCGCTCGACCACGGCCAGCATCTGGCGCAGGAGCTCGACGCGCGGCTGCACGCGGTAGGTGAGGTTCGGCCGGTCGCACGGCCCGACCAGCACGAGCGGCTCGCGCAGGCCGAGCTGCGCGACGATGTCCGCGCGCACATTGGCGGGGGCCGTGGCGGTGAAAGCGTGGAGCGGCAGCGCGGGCGCGAGCACGCGCAAGCTGCCGAGCTGGCGGTACTCCGGGCGAAAGTCGTGACCCCAGTGGCTGATGCAGTGCGCCTCGTCGATGGCCACGGCGGAAAGGCCGAGCGTCAGCAAGCGCTCGAAGAAACCTTCCATCATCAGCCGCTCTGGCGCGGTGTAGAGCAGCTTCAGCTCCCCGCGCTCGAGCGCCTCGTGCACCTTCCGGCGCTCGAACGAGCTCTGCGCGCTCGTCAGCATGGCCGCCGCCACGCCGCTCTGGCGCAGCCCGTCGACCTGGTCCTTCATCAGCGCGATCAGCGGGCTCACCACCAGCGTCAACCCGGGCCGCACCAGGGCCGGGGCCTGGAAGCACAGACTCTTCCCGCCCCCCGTCGGCAGCACGAGCAAGAGATCGCGCCCCGCCAGGTTGGCGCGCATGGCCTGCTCCTGGAACGGCCGCAGCTCCTCGATGCCGAAGACGCGCGCGACGGTCTCGCGCAGCTCGAGGAGCCCTTGCGCGGCAAACGCGCTCGACGCGAGCTCGGCCGCGGAGGGTTCGGTGCCGGGCTGGATCATCTCGGCCATGGACCGATTCCACAGGCCGGCGGTTGCGAATCAAGCGCCGAATCGCGGCACGCCCCTCAGCGCAGGCTCCGCCCGCAACCCAAGCCGACCACGGAGGCACAGAGAGCACGGAGGAACACAGAGGGGAGAGAAGCCTGGGCCTCCGGGGCTTCAAGTCCCCTTGGCTCGACGATCCGGAGGTCCTCCCCGCCAGTCTTCCTCTCTTCCTCTGCGCGACTCTGCGTCCTCTGCGCCTCTGTGGTCGCGCTTCGATTCTTGCTCGCCCTGCAAGCGGCCGCCTAATAGAAGATCAGCGCCGGGCTTCCGGGAGCTCGATCTCGAGCTGCTTCTCGTTGCGCCGCCCCGTGCTGCCCTTGACCAGCGTGAAGGTTCGCAGGCCCTGCTGGAGGCCGCCGTCGCGGAGCTCGAGGCGCACCGGAGTGCTCCCAGCGCCGGGCACGGGCACGAAGACCCGGTAACGCTCGCGCTGGTTCCCGAGGGGCTCGCCCGGGCCGAAGGGGGCGTCGGCCACGAGCTCGTCCCCGACCCAGACGCGGTAGCCGTCCATGCGGTCGACGCTGGCGGTGGCGAGCTCGACCTCGGCCTGCAGCGCGAGCTCGCCGCCGTCGGTGCGCGCGAAGCGCAGCACGGTGACCTCGAAGGGGAACAGCTCGTTGCCGCCCAGGAGCTCTGCCTTGCGGAACTCGATCTCCTGCACGAGCACCTTGGTCAGGTACGCGCCGATCGACTCGCGCAGGCTCTGCCGCAGCCGGCGCTCCCGGCTCGGCAGGAGGGCGCCGGGGATGGCGAAGGAGAACAGGTGGCCGACCCAGCCCGAGCGCTCGTGGAACGAGATCAGCGCGTCCGAGTCGTACACGAACACGCGTGCCAGCTCGGCCCGCCGGTTGGCGAGGCTCGTCTCGCTGGCCCGGTCGAGCAGCGGCGCCAGGGTCTGCAGGGAGGCATCGATGCCGACGTCGAAGCGCAGCGCGCGGTCTTCCTGGCCCCACAGGAACACGGTGAGGAAGCCGCTGAACCCGTAGGCGGCCCCGGTGCCCGAGACGACGGCGCCGAACTTGAACAGGCCGTCCCAGAAGGTGCCCCAGAAGGCCCCACCCTCGAGCCGCGTGCGCACTCCGGGCGCGGCTCGAAAAGTCGTGTGCAGCAGCACGTCGGCGTGGCAGGCCTCGGCCGCCGCCAGCCAGTGGGCCTCGCGCGCGGCGGCGGGCCAGCGCTCGAATTCGTCCGGCGCGACATCCGGCGGGAGCTCCAGCCGGGTGACGCGCGTGAAGGAGAGCCCCTCCAGCTCTTCGGCGAGCTCCCCGGTCAGGGCCGCGCTGTCGAACCCGAGCTCGTCGGGCACGGAGCTCGACGTGCTCGAGGCCTCGCGCTCGAAGGGGATGACCGCCACGTGGAAGGGCAGCGTCTCGGCCTCGACCACGACGCCCGCGCAGCCCGTGCTCGCGAGCCCGAACCCGAGCAGGAGCAGGAGGCGAGCCACGACGGTGAGGGGTGCGGGCCTCATCGCACGGCCGTGATGCGCAGGTCACCCTTGGCGTCACCCTTCCGCAGAAACGCGGCTTCGACGACCCTCGCCGGCAGGAAGCAGCGCAAGCCGATCGAGGCGGAGCGCGTCGTGCGCGGCTCGCGCGCGACGGCGCCGAAGTGGAAAGCAGCGCGCGCGAAGCTCCCGCCGGCCACGTACAGCCGTTCCTCGGCGCGCGCCGTGCCGCGCGCCAGGAGCTCCGCCGGGCGCACAGCCGACAGCCGTCCGCGCACCGGCGTCTCGGTCCACTCGGCGACGTTGCTGCACAGGTCCACGAGGAGCGTGTCGCTCGTGCGGTCGGAACCACGCGTCACCGGCCAGGGGCCGCGCGTGCCCACGTTGATCTCGCTGCCGAGCGCGCTTGCCAGCGTGTCGGGCGCGAGGCCGGAGAAGGAGTAGGGACGGCCCGCCAGCCCGCGCACGGCGTACTCCCAGTGCAGGTAGGTCGGGATCTCCTTCCCCGCCCAGCGCGCGCAGGCCCGCGCCTCGTCGAAGTCTACGCCCGTGACCGGCAGCTCGGGGTCGAGCGTGGCGAGTTCCCGTTCGAGCACGAGCCGGCGGGCCTCCTCGGGCTGGGTGTCCCACTGACGCACGTCCGCGTAGCCATCACTCGCGCGCAGGAACTCGAGGTACTGCCCCACGCTCACCTCGAGCTCGTCGAGGTAGAAATCCTCGAGCGCTCCTGGCGGGACCTCGATCCGCAGCGAGCTGGCGATCGAGCTCGCCGCGAAGTCCGCCAGGCCGGCCGCGCGGAAGGCAGAGTTTTCGAGCGAGTCGCCGCGCCCCCCGAAGAAGTAGGCGACGCCCTGGTTGCCCGGCACGCGCCGCATGCGCGTCGCGCCGTGCTGCCGATACGAGATCTCGACGTGCGCGGGCACGAGGCTCGGAATCGGCCCGACCGTGCAGCTGGTCACGACTGGCTCGAGCGTCTCCGTCCCGGCCGCGTCCGTGCCGCGGAAGCGCAGCTCGACGTTCTTGCCCGCCCAGCGATGATCGAGCGCGAAGCTGCCGGCCCACAGCCCGGCGCTGGCGGAGGGGCTCAGCGCGACTGCCACGGCGGCGAGTTCGCCGCGCGGATCGGTGAGCTCGCAAGTGACGGCCGCCACGCCGTTCGCGTCCTCGGCCCGCAGCTCGACCGTGAAGCGTTGCTCGCTGCGCGCCCAGGGCTCACCCTGCAGAGGTACGAGCACGCGCAGGCACGGCGCTTCGGTCGAGACGGTCCAGGTGTACTCCTGGCCGTCGACGTCGACGTTGCCGGCGAAGTCGCGCGCGTGCAGGCGCAGTGCGTAGACCCCGTCCGGACCGCTCGCGGCGGGATCCTCGGGCGGCAGGAGGGGCGCGAACGAGCAGGGCTCGCCGGGGAGGAGCGTGAGACGGCCGGCGGAACTGCCCGTGGTTCCGCCCTGGCGGCGCAGCTCGAGCGACCAGCTCACCTCGACCGGTGCCGGATCCTGGGTCCAGCAGGGATCCGTGGCCCGGAGCGCCAAGGCCAGTCGGGCCAGTTCCGCGCGCGAGCGCAGCACGAGCTCCTGCGGCCGTGGCTCGACCACGATCTCCGGGGCGCGCGTGTCACGCACGACGAGGACCTCGTGGCGCGTGTCGGGCTGTTCGAACGGCCGCCCTTCCGGATCCAGTCGCCGGGCCTCGAGCACCAGGCGATGAACACCGTCGTGCGGGAGCGCGAGCTGCGCCGTCTTGCGCTGAACCTGCGGGGCGTCGAAGTAGAGCTCGACCGTGACGCCGGCGTCCGCGGCCTCGCGCGGCTCGCAGCGCGCGGAGACGACCATCGGGATGTCGTGATCGCGCAGCACCACGGCCTCGATGCTCTCCGCGGTGACGTAGCGGACCGGCTCGTCGTGCTCCCGCTCGCCGCGTTCGCGCGCTCCGGTCAGGGAGACGTCGAACGTCGCGCCGGTAGGTCGCACCTCGAGGTCGAGCTGCGCGCTGGCCACGCCTGCGGGCGATTCCGCAGCATGGGCGACCCACTCGCTCTCGTCGGCCGTGATGCGGATCGCGCCGGCGAAGCTGCCGCCCGGCCAGCCCGAGCCGTCGAGCGGGATGCGGTGCTCGCGGCCACCTGCGCTCGATGTGCCCGAGGAAAGGACGCGACCGCTCGTGCTCTCGACGCTCCAGGCGAGCCCGGCCGGGCGCGTGCAGCGGACCTCGAGCACGGGCTCCTCGCCCGCCAGCACGTGCCAGCGCCCGGCGGCGAACGTGCCACCTGCGAGCCTGCAGCTCTCGATCGCGAGCGGGGTCGGCACGATCTCGAGCTCCACGTCGCGGACGAGCTCGTTGGCGGCCGCATCCTCCAGGCGCAGGGTGAGCCTGTTCCGTCCGGCTTGCCAGGCCACGCCATCCAGGGCCAATCGATAGATGCCGCGCGTCGCGGAAGAGCGCGCCTCGTCGCGCAGGGCGGAGTAGTGCTCGGCTCCGATGCGCACCTCGGCGCTGGCCGGCAGGATCTCGCGCGCTCCGCGGACGAGGAGCTCGAGCTCCTGACCCCGCGGAGCGACGCTGCGACCCGCGCGGCCGGCGACGTCCGCCGCCTCGAGCGCCCAGTCGGCGGGGTCGACGTAACGCAGATGGAAGGGCTCCGAGTAGCGCGCGCCCTCCTCGTCGGCGAGTTCCAGGAAGGCGAGCACCTGCCGCGCCGGCGCGGCGCTCGCGTGGAGCTCGACGCGCCGATCGCCGCTGGGCCGGAGCTCCCAGCCCGGCGGGCTGTCCGCTCCAGCGCGCGGCTCGCGCACCAGGCGCACGTGCTCGAGTGCCGTGCCCGGGGCGAGATCCACGAGCTCGAGCGTCCGCGAAGGACGTACGGGCCCGAAGACGAGCGTCTGGTTCGCGACGCGCTCGCCCTGCTCGAGCAACACGGCCTCGAGCGGCGGCCGGACCGCGCTCGGAGCCAGGGCGGAATAGAGCGCCGCGCTCACCAGGCTGGCCGCCGCCAGGCCGAACCACAGGCGCGAGCGTGCCGGTGTCACGATCCGCCGCAGGCTCTCGTGGGCTTCCTGGGCGCTGGCGAAGCGCTCCTCCGGAGCCTTGCGCAGGCAGCGATCGACGAAGCGCGCGAGCTTCTTCGGCACGCTCCGCTCCACGGTCCCGATCCGCGGTGCGGCGACCTCGTGGTGCAGGCGCAGCATCTCGAAAAAACTCCCGGCGCTTTCGAAGGGCAGACGCCCGCTGAGCATGCGGTAGCCCATCACGCCCAGGGAGTAGAGGTCGGCGCGCCCGTCCAGCACGCCCGGCTTTCCGCCCAGGATCCGCGCGGGTTGCTCGGGCGGGCAGTACAGCGGCGTGCACGCGAGGTCCGCGCCGCCCGCGCTGGCCGCGGGCAGGCGCGTGCTCTCGCCCAGGCTGGCGGCGTCGCAGCCGGAGCGCGCGGGCGCACGCTCTTCCTGGCCCACGAAGCGGCTGATGCCGAAGTCGAGCACCTTGACGCGCTCTTCCCCGTGCCGTCCGCGCACCAGGAAGACGTTCGAGGGCTTGAGATCGAGGTGCAGTAGGCTCGAGCCGTCGGGCAGGTTGTGCGCGTGGCGCAGCGCGTCGAGCACCCCGAGCAGGATGCGCGCCGCGCGTGCGGGCGCGAGCTTCTGCTCGCGTTGCAGCGTGTCCTCGAGCACCTCGCCTTCGAGGTACTCCATCACCAGATAGAGGCGCCCATCGGCCGTCTGGTTGAGCGTCTTCCACTCGACGATGTTGGCGTGCTGCAGGCGCGTGAGCCGGCGCGCCTCCTGCTTGAAGGCCTCCAGGCGCGTGGACGAGCCGTGTTCGGCCGGCTTCAGCACCTTGATGGCGACGGCACAGTCGAGGTCCCGGTCGCGCGCGCGGTAGACCTTTCCAAAACCTCCCTCGGCCAGCAGCTCCTCGATCAAGTACTTGCCGTCCAGGACCTGGCCCACGCTCTCGTCGGTGTGCGTGCCGGCGCGCACGGCGCTCGCCAGCGCCTGTTCCAGCTCGGCGCCCGGGATCCCGCGCCAGTACGGCCCGTCCGTCGGGCCTTGGCGCGCGCGCAGGCAGCGTTCGAGCTCCGCACGCGCGCGCTGCTCGGCCTGCGCGGAGAGCGGCGCCCCACGCCTGTGCAATTCCTGGCTCAGCAGTTCGTGCAGGAGCGTCTCGAGCGGCGAGGAGGCTTGCATGCGCGCGGGGCTCGTTCGACGGCGCCAAGGATCGGGAACGTTCCTTCGCGGGCCTCGCGCATAGCGTAGCGCGCCTGGCACGGGCCCGGCAGATCGATGCTGCGTGGAACCATCGCGGGCGAGGGAACACGAGCGGGACGAGCACGGATTCACGAACGAGAGGGCGCCGAGCGCGGCGGCCGCGGCCACGGATTCCGCTTTTTCTCGGGTGACGCGCCCTTGGCGGCCTGCGGCGGTTCGCGTGGAATGGGGGCGTGACCACGGCCGAAGACGACGCCACGCGCCTGCTAGAACGCATGCGTGCCGGGGACGGCGCAGCGCAGCAGGAACTCCTGGCGCGCGTCTACGCCGAGCTGCGGCGCCTGGCGGCGAGCTACATGGTCGGCGAGCGGCGCGGGCACACGCTGCAGCCGACCGCGCTCGTGCACGAGGCCTTCGTGCGCCTCGCCCAGGGTTCCAAGGATGGCATCGAAAGCCGCGCGCAGTTCTTCCGCACCGCCGCGCGGGCCATGCGCCAGGTGCTGGTCGACCACGCCCGCGCACGCGCGCGCGTCAAGCGCGACGGCCTGCGCGTCGAGATGGACGAGGCCTTCCTGAGCCAGGCAGAACGCTCGCTCGACCTGGTGGCTCTGGAGGACGCGCTGACCGAGCTCGAGGCCTCCGAGCCCGAGCTCGCCCGGCTGGTGGAGATGCGTTTCTTCGCGGGCATGGAGCCGGCCGACATCGCGCGCGTGGAGCAGAAGTCGGAGCGCACCGTGCGCCGCGACCTCTTGTTCGCGCGTGGCTGGCTGCGGCGCAGGCTGGGGGGCGCGGAAGAGAGCGACTGAGTCAGCCGTGTCATCCGTGGAGGGCCCTGCGCAACGGAACGAGAGCGCCGCGCGCTGGCAACGCATCCGTGCGCTCTTCGCGGAGCTCGTGGAGCTCTCGCCGCCCACGCGTGCCGTGGCCCTGGCGCGCGCGTGCGGAGCGGATGCGGAGCTGCGCCGCGAGCTCGAGGCCCTGCTCGAGGCGGCCGAGCGGGCCGACGACTTCCTGGTGCGAACTCCGGCGCTCCTCGAGCAGGCCGCGCCCGGGCCGGAGGTCGCTGGAACTCAGCTCGGATCTCTTCGGCTCGGGCCCGCGCTCGCTCCCGGCCGCGTGGGCCGCGTCCACCGCGCGCAGGCGCAGCACGGCCAGGAAATCGCCTTGCGCCTGGTGCCGATCGGAGCCGGCGCTGCGGCGCCCCTGCAGCGTCTGATGCACTCGGCGGGCAAGCTCGACACCCTCGTTCACGCCGGACTCGCGCGCGTGCTCGAGACAGGCATCGGCGCGAGTCCCGAGCGTGCGCAGCTCTCGACTGTCTACTTCGCGAGCGAGTTCGTCGCCGCAGGCACGCCGCTGGCCGACTTCGCGGACCGGGGCCGGCTCGGGGTGCGCGAGCGACTCGCGCTCTTCCAGGAGGCCTGCTCC
>JANOGB010000380.1:0-32005 GCA_031413955.1 Planctomycetota bacterium
TTCTCCGACTCCGAGGTACTCGCGAGGAGAAGAAAGGAGAAAAGAAACAGAGCCGGGCTGGAGCCCGGCGCTCCCGGTTGAAGAGCACGCTACGATCGCGCGCCCATGCCGATCCCGCGCGGTCGTTTCTACGTGCTCGACGGTCTCGATGGCTGCGGCAAGAGCACTCAGGCAGCGCGGCTCGTCGCGGCGCTCGGGACGAGCGCGGGTCATCCGCCGCTGCACCTGCGTGAGCCCGGCAGCACGGTTGCGGGCGAGCGGATCCGGGCGCTCTTGCTCGATCCCGAGCCGGCGCTCGCACCTGCCACGCAGGTGCTGCTGTTCGCAGCCGCGCGCCGGCAGATGCTCGAGGAGCGTGTCGCGCCCGCGCTCGTGCTCGGGCGCCACGTGGTCTGCGAGCGTTTTCATCCCTCGACCCTCGCCTACCAGGGCGCCGCGCTGGGCGTGGGCGAGGAGCGCGTCCTCGCGCTGCTGCTGGAATGGGCCGGCACGCCCGCGCCGGACTTGACCGTGATCCTCGACCTCGAGCCCGACGCGGCGCGCACGCGGCGCGGTACGCGCGACCGCTACGAGGCCGAGCGGCCGGACTTCCACGGCCGCGTGGCCGAGGCCTATCGGCGCTACGCGGCGCGCGCCGAGTGCGTGGTGCTGCTGAGCGCGCTCGGCAGCCCCGACGAGGTGGCGGCGCGCGTGTGGGCTGAGGTGCAGCGTGCAGGTTGACCGGCCCAGCGGACACGAGGCGACGCTCGCTTGCCTGTGGAACGCCGCGCGCTCCACGCGCCTGCCGCACGCGCTCTTGTTCGAGGGGCGCCCCGGGATCGGGAAGTTCATGGCCGCCAGGTGGTTCGCCCTCGGCTGCCTGTGCGCGCGTGGTCCGGGAGAGCCCTGCCGCACCTGCGGTCCCTGCAAGCGCGTGCTCTCGGGCGGCGAACGGGGCAACCACGCCGACCTGTTCGTGATCGATCCGCTGCTCGAGGGCGAGGAGCGCATCCGCATCGGCCGCATCGCGTCGCGCGAGCGCCAGGAAGGCGACGCTCCGGAGCAGAGCCTGGAGGCGTTCCTGTCGCTGCGCCCACTCGAGGGCGCGCTGCGGCTCGCGCTGGTGCGCGAGAGTCAGCGCATGAACGAGCACGCGCAGAACGCGCTCCTGAAGACACTCGAGGAACCGCGCCCGGGCACGATCCTGGTGCTCGAGACGAGCGCCAGCTCGGCCTTGCTGCCCACCATCCGCAGCCGCTGCATCCGCCTGCGCTTCGAGCCGCTCACGCTCGCGCAGTGCGAGGAGGTCCTGCGCACATCCGGGCTCGAGCCGGCCGCCGCGCACGAGCTGGCGCGCCTGGCAGGGGGCTCGCCCGGCAGGGCGCTCGCCATGGCGCAGAACGGCACGCGCGAGATTTGCGCGCGCCTGGCGGCCGTGGCGTGCGGCGAACGGGAACCCCTGGACGTGGCCGCGGAGCTGTGGGAGCTCGAAGGCGAGTTCCTCGGCAAGACCCCCGCGGCGGGCGAACGCGAACGCGCGCGGGTGGTGCTCGAGCTCGCGCAGGCGTTGCTCGCGGATGCGTGGCGCGCACGCGTGGGGGTGCCGGCGGAGCGGCTCGCTCACGGCGCGATCGCTCCCAGGCTGGCTGCGCGCGCGCACGAGCGTGAGCTCTTCGCGCGCGGCGAGGCGCTGCAGGCCGCCCGCGCCGACGTCGAGCGCAATCTCGCGCCCTCCGCGGTGCTCCAGCGCGCCTTGCTCGTCCTGGCCGAGGGCGTGGCCCCGCGTTCGGGCTAGCCCGGCCAGTGCAGGCTCCGGGCGTTGCGGGGCTTGGTGGCGGGGCCGCGCAGCGGCTAGTCTTAGAACAAGCGCTTCGAGACGTCCCAACGGCGAAAGGGAGGTGCCTGGCTCGGTTTTGCGCGAGTCCGCCGGAACCGCCTCGCACTCCTCTGCGAACTCGGACTCGCGCGAAACCGTGCCAGGCTCCGTACTTTCGCCAGCCTGACGCATGGAAGCGCTTGTTCAGCGGCTAGTCTGCACGGCCGCGCCGAAGGAGCCGTCATCGAAGATCAGATCCGCATGCTGGCGTTGAAGGACGGGCGCTACTCGCCCGAGGCCTTCCGCTTCCTGTTCGAATCCCTCCCGCAGGCGGTGCGCCTGGCGGGCAAGGAGAAGGCCGAGGGCACCGAGCGGCACGTCACCGGCCAGGAAGTGCTGGCAGGCATGCGCGCCCACGCCGGGCAGCTCTTCGGCCCGCTGGCGGCGGCGGTGTGGCGCTCCTGGGGCGTGCGCGAGACGCTCGACTGGGGGCGCGTCGTGTTCCTGCTGGTCGACAACGGCCTGCTGAACCGCCAGGAGTCGGACACGATCGAGGACTTCCGCTCCGCCTTCGACTTCGAGGAGGCCTTCGTGCGCCAGTACCGCGTGCCCTTGCCGGATCCCACGAAGAGCGGCGAAGAAGGCTGAGCATGCTCGAACGGCTCCCGCGCACACGGCGCAACCTGGTGCTGCTGGCGCTCGCGGTGCTCGTCGTCTGGTTCGGCTGGACCGTGCGCAGCGTGCTCAATCCGCTGCTGCTCGGTTACATCCTGGCGTACATCCTGCTGCCGCTGGTGGCCACCGTGGAGCGGCGCGGCCGTTCGCGGCGCGCGGCGGTGAACCTGATCTTCCTGGCCGGCTTCCTGCTCGCCTTGCTGGTGCTGGTCGGCCTGGGCTGGCAGCTGCGCGCGCTCGTGCTCGACGTGGTCGCGAATGCCAAGGCCGCGGCCTCGGCCGCACCGGACGAGGGCATCCCCCTGCATGAGAGCCTGCAGCACAGATCCGACGAGTTCACGGGCACGCTGAACGAGTGGGGGCTCGAGGTCGAGCGCTGGGAGGTGCCGGATTTCGAGGGCCTGCGCGTGCAGGCCAAGGTGTTCCTGGAGGAGTACGGCGACGAGGCCGGGCGGGCGGGCCTCACCCTGGTCGGCCGCGCGCTCGCCTACCTCAAGCTCTTCCTCGGCGGGGTCCTCTCGGTGCTCGGGCTGTTCCTCCTGGTGCCGCTGTACACGTATTTCTTCCTGTTCGTGATCGGCGACGTGCACGCCTCGGTCCAGCGCTACTTCCCGCGCCGCGAGCGCGTGCGCCTGTCGCGCGTCTTCGAGCGCATCGGCGAGGTGATCTCGAGCTTCTTCCGCGGGCGCCTGTCGGTGGCCTTCGCCAAGGGCCTGTTCCTGGCGCTCGCCCTGACGGCCTTCGACATGCCCTACGGCTTCCTGATCGGGATGCTCTCCGGCGCGCTCTCGATCATCCCCTTCGTGGGCGCCTTCACGGGCTTCGTGCTGGCACTCGTGATCGGGGTCCTCGATCACGGCGTGATCGGTTCGGTCTGGCGCACGGCGCTCGTCTTCGGGGCCGGAGAGGTGCTCGAGGGCTACGTGCTCGTGCCCAAGATCTTGGGCGACAAGCTGGGCCTGCATCCGCTGGTCGTGTTCTTCGCCTTGCTGGCCGGGGGCGCGGCCCTGGGCATGCTCGGGCTGCTCATCGCCCTGCCGCTGATGGCGACGCTGGTGATCCTGTTCCAGGAGTTCGTCGCGCCTGCGCTGAAGCAGTTCGCGGACGAGACGAGCTGACCAGGCGGACGGTTTCGCCTCTCAGCTGCAAACCCAAACGCACCACAGAGGCGCAGAGGACGCGGAGCCTCGCAGAGGAAGAAGGAGGGGGGCCTCCGGATCGTCGACGCGCGGAGAGCCGAAGCCCCGCAGGCCCGCTCTTCCCTTTCCGCCCTCTGTGAGCCTCCGCGTCCTCTGCGCCTCCGTGGTGCGTTTTCTTCCTCTCCGCTTCCCGGATAGGAGCTCAGTTCTTGCGCGTGTCGATCGTCCCCAGGATCTCGATCAGGCGCTCGAACTGCGCGCTGGTCAGGGGCTTGCCGCCGCTGCGGGCCTCCTGTAGCGCGCGCGAGAGGTCCTTGTCCTCGCCGCGCGCCAGCGCCAGGCGGCCGCTGGCCTCGCCGCGGGGCAGGTCGAAGACCAGGTGGAAGTCGCTCACGTCCGAGGGCTTCTTGCCGAGCCCCTCGAGCGCCACTTCGATCGCCTTCTGGAGCTGCACGTCCTCGACGAAGTCGCCGATGGGGAAGGCTGCTCCGCGGTCGTCCTGCACGCGGCGGCGCACCTCGTAGCGCAGCACGCGCCGCACGTCGTCGGGCGGCAGCGTGGTGCCGAGCTCCGCCATGAGCTCCTCGAAGCCGGGGTAGAGGTCCGCGCGCTTCATGTCGTTGACCGCCAGGTGGGCGTAGAGCTCGCGGTTCTGGGCGAAGTTCTCCTCGATGTGGCGCTTGATGGCGGGCAGGACGCGGCGCTGCTCGCGCACGCGCCAGCCCTCGATCATGGGCGCCTCGATCTCCACGTCGGGCTTCACGCCGCCCTCGCTGACGACGTGTCCATCGCGGTCGATGGTGCGGTGGATCGAGCGGCCGCTGGGCAGGAGGTAGCGTGCCACGGTCAGCTTGACGCGCGGCGCGTAGTCCATCTCGCCGTCCGCGTCGTGGTCGACCTTCAGGTCTTCCCAGGGATCGCGGATGTTGTCGCCATCCTCGTCGTCCCACTGGTCCTCGAGTTCGGGCAGGATCTGGATGAGCTGCTGGACCGAGCCTTTTCCGTAGGTGGTCTTGCCCACCAGCTTGGCGCGGCCGTGGTCCTGCAGCGCCCCGGAGACGATCTCCGCCGCCGAGGCGGTGCCGCCGCCGACCAGCACCACCAGCGGGACGTCGGCGGGCAGCACCTGCTGCTCCGAGCGGGTCTTCAGGGTCTCCCGGCGCAGCTCTTCCGAGCCCTCGTCCGGACCCTCGGTCGTGACCACGTCCTTGCCCTTCGGCAGGAAGAGCTCGGCCACCTTCTGGGCCTCGGTCAAGAGCCCACCGCCGTTGTAGCGCAGGTCGAATACCAGGGCCTTCATCCCGAGCGTGAGCATCTCGGGGATCCACTGCTTGGCTTCCTGCATCGCCACCTGGCTGAACTCGTCGAGCTGCAGCAGGCCCACGCCGCCGGGCAGCATCTGGAAGGTGCCGGGCGGGATGCGCACCTGCTCGCGCACGACGGTGACCTTCATGTCCTCGCTCGGGCGCTCGATCAGGCCGGGATCCAGGCCATGGCGCCAGATGTAGAGGTCGACGGAGGTGCCCGGCTTGCCCTTCAGGTGCTTGATGGTCTCGTCGACCGGCTGGCTCAGCGTGGGCCAGTCGTCGATGCGTACGATCTTGTCGTCGGTCATCAGGCCCTGGCGGTAGGCCGGACCCGAGTAGATCGGGCGCACGATGGTGAAGAGGCGGTCGTCCTGGTCCTCGTGCACATAGGCGCCGATGCCGCCGTACTCGGCCTCGAGCTCGCCATAGAACTTCGCGTAGACCTCGGAGTTCATCAGGCTCGAGTGCTGGTCCATGTAGCCGAGCATGCCGTCGATGGCGGCCTCGAAGAGCTTCTCCTGCTCGACCGATTTCCCCTCCAGGTGCCGGTCGCGGATCAAGCGCAGCACGGTGAGGAACTCCTTCATCTCGGGCGGCCCGCTGGTCTTGGCGCGCTCGAGCAGGCTCGTGCGCGTGCGTTCGACTTGCCGGCGCAGGTCCTCGCGCTGCAGGTAGGAACCGGCCAGCTGCCCGCGCTCGTCGGGTACGCGCGACAGACGTTCGAGCGTCTTGCGTAGCTCGCCCTCGATCAGGGCCGCATCCAGCTCGGCCAGGGACAGGGCGCCCTCGACCTTGAGCTCGGGATCCTGGGATTCGAGGAAGGTGCGCAGGACCCTGTTGGCCTTGATGCGTTCCTTGCCGCCGCCCGTGCGGTAGGCGGACTTGGCGAAGTCGAGGCGCAGGCGCGGTGCGAGGGCGGCGTCCTCGGCGCGCTCCAGCATCGTGTTGGCGAGCTGGTCGCGCCGGATCGGCGCCAGGGCCTTGAAGGCGGGATCGGCGAAGAGCTGCGCGGCCGCCGCGGCCAGGGCCACGTCGTCGCCGTCGATCAAGGGACCGAGCACCTCGGCGACACGCGAGACGTCGGGCGCCGTCCCCAGCAGGCGGCTGGCGGAGACCAGCAGCGCGGCCTTGGGCGCGAGCTCGGCGGGCTTCACGAGCCATTCGTCGAGGGCCCGATCCAGCGCGCCCTTTTCGCCCAGCGGCTCGGCGTCGCGCAGACCGACGGAGCGTTTCCACAGCTCTGGAAGCTCCCGTTGGTCGGCCGAGCCCACCTCGCTCGCTACCAGGGCGGACAACGTGTCCTGCTGGAGTGCGGCGCGCGGCGCGGCGGCCGTGCTCGACAGGAGGACGACGGGAAGGAACAGGACGGCGGCGAGGGTGCGCGCGATCATGGCGGGGAGTACGTGGGTGCGTCCGTCGAGGAGAGTGGCGAGTCCCCTCGGGCGAAGCGTAGTCTAGTATCGAAGGTGAGCGCGGTCGTTGCGCTGCTTCGGGGCCGGCTCGCCTTTTCGGCCTCCGGGTGGGGAGGCCGGAGCCAAAAAAGAGGACCTCTTCACGCGACCATCCATGGCCAGACGATCCGTTCTCACGAACCGTGCCCGCGGCCGGCTCAGCCACGTCCAGTCCGGACCCGATGGCGCGCGCTCACGCATGGTAGACGTGGGTAAAAAGAAGGCGCAGCGGCGTAGCGCGCTGGCGCGGGCCCTGGTGCGCTTTCCGGCCGGGCTGCGGGACGTGGTCTGGAGCGGAGGCGGCCCGAAGGGTCCGATCGCGGAGGTCGCGCGCTGTGCGGGCCTGCTGGCGGCCAAGCGCACGAGCGAGCTGATCCCGCTGTGTCATCCGCTGCCCCTGGAGCACGTGGAGCTCGTGATCGAGCCGCGCGGGGAGGACCTGCTCGAGGTGCGCTGCAGCGCGCGCACCACCGGCAAGACCGGGGTCGAGATGGAGGCCCTGACCGGCGCCGCGCTGGCCGCGCTGGCGATCTACGACATGACCAAGGCGCTCGACAAGGGCATCACCATCGAACGCCTGGAGTTGCGCGAGAAGACCGGCGGCAAGTCGGGCACCTGGCGTGCCCGCTGAGGGGCTTGAAAAATCCCGCGCCGCGCGGCCGGGTCAGCGCGCTTCCAGTGCGCTCAGGCCCTGCGCCAGGAAGCTCGCCACGCGCCGCGCGCCTTCCTCGCTGAAGTGCACGTCGTCGTAGAAGCAGCGCGGGTCGCCGGTGAGCGCGCGTGCGAGATCGAGCAGTGCGAGGTTGTGTGCGCGCGCGAAGGTCTGGAGCTCGGCGTTGAAGAGCGCCAGGCCCCTGGCGAGGGCGGCCGTCGTGTAATAGTCGCAGCCCGGACGATGCTGGAAATCGCCCACGCCGCCCAGCCACAGCCGTGCCTCGAACTCGGGCGCGAGGTCCGCGCTCCACAGCGCGGGCTGGGTGACGAGCACGAGTTCGGTTCCGTGGCGCGTCGCGCTGGCGGAGAGCTCGAGCAGCACGGCGCGGAACTCGGCCAGCGCCGGGGCGGCATCCGGCAGCTCCTCCAGCCAGCGTCGCGCGCCCTGGCGCTGGGCGCGCCAGGCGCTGTAGATCGTGCCGGCCCGATCCTGTCCGAGGGGCGCGCCATCCAGGCGCATGCGGAGCGTGCGCAGGAGCTGCCACAGAGCCATGGGTTTCCACCCTCGGCCGAGCGCGGGATCCGCCGGCACGACGTCGAAAGCGCGCGACAGATCCACGCCTCTGTGCGCGGCGGGCTGCCCACCCGCGGCCAGCCATGCGCAGAGGTCGTTGACGCCCGTCAGCAGGAGCACGCGCTGGAAGCGCGGCTCCTGCGCGAGCAGGTGGCTCAGCTGGAGCGCGTGATCGCGCGTCGTGCGCCCGCTCTTGCCCGCATTGGCGACCCACACGCGGCGCGCGAGGAGCAGGCCGAGCTCGGCCTGCAGCCGCGCGGGCCAGGCCTCCTCCTGATCGAGGTACAGACACTCGGTCGCGCTGCCGCCCAGGGCGAGGAGCGCGAGTTCCACGTCGTCCGGGCGCTCGTCGGCCCGGAAGCCGAGCGTCGAGACCCGGAAGAGCGCCGGCCCGCTGACCCCGGACATGATCTCCGCCCGCGGCTCGAGCTCGGCTTCCAGCCCGGGCGGCCAAACCCGGAACGCCGACGCGGGCCCGCGGGCACGCAAGCCGAGTTCGACCACGACCATGGCGACCAGGGACGAGAGCGCGAAGGCGAGCAGGCGTGGCAGGGTGCGCCGCATCGGAGTCGTGTTCATTCTTCACCTTTGCCAGCTGCGAGCGCGAGGAGGTACCCGCGGGGGGAGGCACGGGTCCTCGGGGGGCGCCGCCGGGCCTGGCTTGCGCCGGGAACGGATTCGCTCGCGAACCAGGCCAGGCCGCTCGCTATGCTTCTGCGCCGCCGGGGGACTTCACGGCGGCCCTGCACGCGCGACCTCGTCGTTCGCGCGCAACCTGGCCGCGGGGAACCCCCGTCCTTACCCTTCACCGGGCCCGCCGAGCCTTCCCGTGCCGAGCGCGGTTCCACCCTACTCCTCCATGGATCTGATCGAACTCCGCAAGCTGGTCCAGCTCATGCTGCGAGCGGACCTGTCCGAGCTCGAGCTCGACGACTCGAAGCGTGGCCTGCGCGTGCACCTCAAGCGCGACCTCGGTCGGCGTGGCTCCGAGGGCGGCCTGGCCAGCATGGTGCAGGTCGTGCCGAACGTGGTGTCGGGCGCCGTCCTGGCGCCGTCCGCCCTGCCGGCCACCGCCAGCGCCCCGAGCGGGCCGCCGCCCGGGACGGAGGTCTTCAAGAGCCCGATCGTGGGGACGTATTACCGCGCCGTTTCCCCGGACGCCGAGCCCTTCGTCTCGCCGGGCAAGGAGTTCGACGAGGGCACGGTGCTGTGCATCATCGAGGCCATGAAGGTCATGAACGAGATCCGCGCCGAGTTCCGCGGACAGATCCTGGAGGTCCTGGCGGAGAACGGCGAACCGGTCGAGTTCGGCCAGCCGCTGTTCCTGATCAAGAAGAGCTGAGGCTCCGCGCCCTTGTTCCGCAGGGTCCTGATCGCGAACCGCGGCGAGATCGCGCAGCGCATCATCCGCGCCTGCCGCGAACTCGGCATCGAGACGGTGGCCATCTACTCGGAGGCCGATGCCGACTGTCTCTACTTGCGCCAGGCCGACGAGACGATCTGCATCGGCCCGGCGGCCAGCGCGAAGTCCTACCTGAACATTCCCGCCATCATCTCCGCGGCCGAGATCGCCGACGTGGAGGCGATCGTCCCGGGCTACGGGTTCCTGGCCGAGAACGCGCACTTCGCCGAGGTGTGCCGCTCCTGCAACATCCAGTTCGTCGGCCCCGAGCCCGAGGCCATCCGCGCCCTGGGTGACAAGGCCAACGCCAAGGCCATGGCCATCCAGGCCGGCGTGCCGGTCGTGCCCGGTTCGGAAGGGGAGATCGCCGACGAGGACGAGGCCCTGCGCGAGGCGCGCAAGATCGGCTATCCGGTGCTGATCAAGGCCTCGGCCGGGGGCGGCGGGCGCGGCATGCGCGCGGCCTCCAACGATCCGAGTCTCATCAATGCCTTCCACGCCGCGCGCAGCGAGGCCGAGGCTGCCTTCAAGAACGGCGCGGTCTACCTCGAGAAGCTGATCGAGAACCCGCGCCACGTCGAGATCCAGATCCTGGGGGATCGCTTCGGCAACCTGGTGGCCCTCGGGGAGCGCGACTGCTCGGTGCAGCGCCGTCACCAGAAGCTGATCGAGGAGTCGCCCTCGCCCGCGCTCGCGCCCGAGACGCGCAAGGCGATGATGAAGGCCGCCCTGGACCTGGCGCGCGCGGCCAACTACCACAACGCGGGCACGGTCGAGTTCCTGCTGGACAAGAAGGGCAATTTCTACTTCATCGAGGTCAACACGCGCATCCAGGTCGAGCACACCGTGACCGAGATGGTCACCGGTCTGGACCTGATCCAGGAGCAACTCCTCGTCGCCGGGGGCGAGCGCCTGCGCTTCGCGCAGGGCGACGTGCGCTTCAGCGGACACGCCATCCAGTGCCGGATCAATGCCGAGGACCCGGACAAGAACTTCCAGCCGTCGCCCGGGCGCATCGAGCTCTTCGTGCCGCCGGGCGGGCCGGGCATCCGCGTCGATTCGCACTGCTACAGCGGCTACACCATTCCGCCGAACTACGACTCGATGATCGGCAAGCTCCTGGCGCACCGGGCCGACCGCCGCTCGGCCATCGCCACCATGTTGCGGGCGCTGGACGAGTTCCAGATCGTCGGTCCGAAGACCGTCATCCCCCTGCACCGCAAGGTGCTCACGCATTCCGACTTCCGCGCGGGCGAGCATGACACGGGCTTCGTCGAGCGCTACTTTTCGAGCAACCCGCGCATTCCTTCGTGAGAGAGATGTCCCCGAGCTGGTTCGTCACGACGCAGGCGCTCGCAGCGTTCGGGTTGGGGGCCTGCATCAACGCCTATCCACAGCGCTTGCCCGGGCCGCTCGTTCTGGCGGAGGAGTCCGCGGCGGCCGCGCAGCCCTCCGGCGCGCGCGTGGGGGGCTCGGGCATGACGGTCACCGTGCAGCGCGACTCGGACCCGGTGTGGATCCGTCGGCCCGGCGAGCGCGGCGACTACCCGCTCGCCTTCTACCAGAAGCGCGAGCGCGTGCCGGTCGGGTCGCTGGTGCGCACCGGCGCCGGCGGCCGCGCCGAGCTCTTGTGGTCGCCGGACGCGACGACTCTGGCCCTGTTCGACGAGGGCCGCGTCACCCTGGGCGACCCGGAGCGGGACGAGCCGATCCTGCGCTTCCATTCCGTGACGCGCGCACTCCTCGTGCTGACCCCCGAGGACCGCGTCGAGCTGGTCGGTGGCCCGCAGCTCGAGGGGGATTCTCTGAGCACCAGCGGGCCATTCCTCCTGGAGAGCGTGCCCGGCTCCATCCTGCGCGTCACCAACCAATCCAAGCTCCTCGCCCGCATCCGCTACCGTGCCGAGCGCCTCGAACTCGGCCCGGGCGAGTCGATCGATCTCCCGATCCTCGCGCAGGGTGCGCAGCCGAGCGAGGAAAGCACCGAGGCGCAGCGGATCGTGCTGCTGGGCCTGCCCATCTTCTTCCAGGGGCGCGTCGAACGGCGCGAGGACGAGGAAGGTGTGTTCCTCACGGCCCTCGAACCCACGCGCGCAGTGGGCCTCGGGATCGAGGCCCACTTGGCCGAGAAGGAGACGATCCGTTTCTCCGGTCTGTCTCTGGTTCCCGCTCCGGTTCCCGCTCCGCTTCCCGAGGCCGCGCCGGTCGCTCCGGACGCCCAACCCTAAGCCGTCCGTTGAAGAACGTCCCTGCTACGGCCTCGCGCGCTTCGACGTGGCGTCGTCACGCTCGTCGTTTCGTGTCAAGCCAGGCCATGCTCAGCGGCCGGGAAGGCCGCTTCCGCTGTCTCTCCGTCGCGTTCCTAGCCCCGTCGAAGCGCGCTTTGCCTCGCGACGGGATTTTTTCAACGGCCTGCTAACAGTCACTCGTCATGTCCAAGCCCCGAGTCCTGATCACCGGCGGTGCCGGCTTCCTGGGCAGCCACCTGTGCGATCGCTTCCTGGCCGATGGCTACGAGGTGATCTGCATGGACAACCTGATCACCGGCGACCTGCGCAACGTCGAGCACCTGTTCGCCGACGCCGACTTCCACTTCCACCACCAGGACGTGACCGAGTTCATCCACGTCTCGGGACGCCTGGACGTGGTCATGCACTTCGCCTCGCCCGCCAGCCCGATCGATTACCTCGAGCTGCCGATCCAGACTCTCAAGGTGGGTTCGCTCGGCACGCACAAGGCCCTCGGCCTGGCGCACGCGAAGGGCGCGCGCTTCCTGCTGGCCTCCACCAGCGAATGCTACGGCGACCCGCTGGTGCACCCGCAGCGCGAGGACTACTGGGGCAACGTGAACCCGGTCGGGCCGCGCGGCGTGTACGACGAAGCCAAGCGCTTCGCCGAGGCCATGACCATGGCCTACCACCGCTACCACGGCGTGGACACGCGCATCGTGCGCATCTTCAACACCTACGGCCCGCGCATGCGCCTGAACGACGGGCGCGCGCTGCCGGCCTTCATGTCGCAGGCCCTGCGCGGCGAGGACCTGACCGTCTTCGGCGACGGCTCGCAGACGCGCTCGTTCTGCTACGTGAGCGACCTGGTGGAGGGTATCTGGCGCCTGCTGCACTCGGACGAGGTCATGCCCACCAACGTCGGCAACCCGAGCGAGATGACCATCCTGCAGTTCGCCGAGCGGGTCCTGGCGCTGACGGGCGCGAAGTCGAAGATCGACTACCGCCCGCTGCCGCAGGACGACCCGAAGGTGCGCCAGCCGGACATCTCCAAGGCGCGGAAGCTGCTCGGCTGGGAGCCCAGGGTCACGCTCGACGAGGGCCTGCGGCGCACGCTCGAGTACTTCCGGGAACGCATCGCTCCCATCGCTGTCGTCGGAGCGCTGCTGACGCTGTTCGTCGTGCCTGTGGTCGCGCGCTAGTGTTCCTTCCCCGAAGTAGCGCCAACAAAGCGCCGTGATGGATCGTCGCTGGCAAGGCGCGCCGACGAAGCGTATTCGCTGTAATACTCGGAGGAGGCGCAACGCCGCCAGCGGCGATTCAGTGCGGCGGATTGTTGGTGATACTTCGGTGAAGGGACACTAGCCGCATGTGCGGGATCGTCGGCGCCTACCTGCGGGGCAAGCCCTGTCTGGATGCCCTGATCCGCGGGCTGCGGACGCTCGAGTACCGCGGCTACGACTCGGTCGGCGTGGGCGTGATCCAGGACGGACGCATCCAGGTGCGGCGCAAGGCCGGGCGCATCGAGGAGCTCGAGCGCGAGCTCTCGGACCGTGCGCTCGACGGCGTCTCGATCGGCATCGGCCACTCGCGCTGGGCGACCCATGGTCCGCCCACGGACGAGAACGCGCACCCGCACCTCGACTGGCGCGGGCGGCTCGCGCTGGTGCACAACGGCATCATCGAGAACTACCAGGAGCTGCGCGCCGAGCTGGAGCGGCGCAAGATCCCGCTCTCCTCGCAGACCGACACCGAGGTGCTGGCGCATTGGATCGGGATCGAGCTCGGCGAATCCGCGGGCGACCTGGCCGAGGCCGTGCGGCGCGCGCTCGGCCGGGTGCACGGCTATTACGCGATCGCGGTGCTGTCCGGCGGGGAGCGCCCGCAGATGGTGGCCTCGCGCGAGGGCCCGCCGCTGTGCGTGGCGACCACGCCCGACGCGGCCTGGCTGGCCTCGGATCCGCTGGCGCTGATCGAGCACACGCGCGAGGTCGTGTTCCTGGAGGACGGCGACGTGGCCGAGCTCGCGCCCGGCAAGCTCGTCGTTCGGCGCCTGGACGGCGCGAGCGTGACGCGCCGGCCCACGCACATCGACTGGTCGGCCGAGTCCGCCGAACGCGGCGGCTTCGCGCACTTCATGCTCAAGGAGATCCACGAGCAGCCGGACGTGGTCGCGCGCGCGCTCTTCCGGCGTGTGGACGCCGAGCGCGGCGACGTGGAGCTCCCGGGCGAGCTCTTCGCGGACGAGGCCCTGCGGGCGGTGCGACGCGTGCAGATCAGCGCCTGCGGCACGGCCCTGCACGCGGGCCTGGTGGCGCGCTACCTGATCGAGGGCCTGGCCGGGGTGCCGGTAGACGTGGACTACGCCTCGGAGTTCCGCTACCGCCGCCCGGTGGTCGTGCCGGGCACGCTGGCGCTCGGCATCTCGCAGTCGGGCGAGACGGCCGACACGCTCGCGGCCCTGCGCCTGGCGCGCGAGCTCGGCTGCCGCCAGCTCGCGCTGTGCAACTCGATCGGCAGCACGATGGTGCGCGAGTCGGAGGGCGTGATCACGCTGCAGGCCGGGCCGGAGATCGGCGTGGCCAGCACCAAGGCCTTCGTGGCCATGCTGGTGGCCTGCGTGCTCCTGGCTGTGCGTATGGGGCGCGCACGCGGCGTCCTGTCCGCAGCCGATGCGCGCGCGCTGTTGGTCGAGCTCGGACGCATGCGCATGAACCTCGAGCACCTCTTGACGCGCGAGGTGGTGGAGGGGATCCGCGCGCTGGCCGAACGGCACAAAAACCAGCGCGGGTTCCTGTTCCTCGGACGCGGGATCAACTTCCCGATCGCGCTGGAGGGTGCGCTGAAGCTCAAGGAGATCTCCTATCGACACGCCGAGGGCTACCCGGCGGGCGAGATGAAGCACGGCCCGATCGCGATGATCGACCGCGACATGACCACGGTCGTGATCGCCTCGCGCGACGCGGTGGCCAGCAAGGTGCGCTCGAACATCGAGCAGATCCGCGCGCGCGGCGGGCCCGTGCTGTGTGTGGGCGACGACGAGGAGAGCCTGGCCGTGGCGGACGAGCGCATCCACGTGCCCGGGCTCTCGCCCTGGCTCTCGCCCATCGCGAACGTGGTGCCGCTGCAACTCTTCGCCTACCACGTGGCCCTGGCGCGCGGCTGCGACATCGACAAGCCGCGCAATCTCGCCAAGAGCGTGACGGTCGAATGACTCGGGTCCTGGTCACGGGCGGGGCGGGCTTCATCGGCTCCCATCTGTGCGAGCGCCTGCTGGCGCGCGGCGACGAGCTGACCGTGCTCGACAACTTCAACGACTTCTACGACCCGGCCATCAAGCGTGCCAACGCGGCAGGGCTGCGCGGCGCGCGCGTGATCGAGGGCGACATCCGCGACCAAGCGCTCGTGGCGCGCCTCTTCCGCGCAGGACGCTTCGAGGCGGTCGTGCACTTGGCGGCCATGGCCGGCGTGCGTCCGTCGCTGCTCGATCCCCTGCTGTATTCGGACGTGAACGTGCGCGGTACGCAGATCCTGCTGCGCGAGCTCGAGCAGCGTCCGGGCGTGCGCTTCGTGTTCGCCTCCTCCTCGAGCGTGTACGGCGCCAACGACAAGGTGCCCTTCCGCGAGGACGACGACATCCACCGGCCGATCTCGCCCTACGCAGCCACCAAGCGTGCCGGCGAGCTCCTGTGCTACACGCACCACCATCTCTACGGCACGCCCATCACCTGCCTGCGCTTCTTCACCGTCTACGGGCCGCGCCAGCGCCCGGAGATGGCCATCCACGCCTTCACGAAGAAGTGCCTGGCGCGCGAGCCGATCCCGTTCTTCGGCGACGGCTCGACGCGCCGCGACTACACCTACATCGACGACATCGTCGACGGCGTCGTGCGCGCCCTGGACCGCGCCAAAGGCTATGCCATCTACAACCTCGGGGAAGCGCGCACGATCTCGCTGGCCGAGCTGGTCGCGGCCATTGGCGCGCAGTGCGGGGTCGAGCCGATCCTGGACCGCCGGCCGCTGCAGCCGGGTGACGTGCTGATCACCTACGCCGACGTCTCCAGGGCGCGCGCCGAGCTCGGCTACGAGCCGCGCACGGAGCTCGCCGACGGCCTGGCGCGCTTCCTCGCCTGGTTGCGGGAGCGCCGGTGAGCGCGCGGCGATTGATGCCACCGGGCTGGCCCGCTAGGTTAGCGTCCGTCCTTCCTCCCGCCGCCGGCGCGCGCGCGTGCCGCGGGGCGACGAGCCCGAGCCCGAACGAGATCTTGCACACATGAAAGGCGTCATCCTCGCCGGTGGTCTGGGCACGCGGCTCTATCCGCTCACCAAGATCACCAACAAGCACCTGCTGCCGGTCTTCGACCGGCCCATGATCTATTACCCGATCGAGACCCTGATCCAGGCCGGGATCCGCGACATCATGATCGTGACCGGCGGCAAGAAGTCGGGCGACTTCCTCTCGTTGCTGGGCAACGGCAGCGACTTCGGCCTCAAGCACCTGAACTACACCTACCAGAAGGGCGAGGGCGGCATTGCCGAGGCCCTCGGCCTGTGCGCGCACTGGGCCGCGGGCGAGCCGGTGTGCGTGATCCTGGGCGACAACCTCATCGAGAAGAACATCGCCAAGGCCGTGCGCGACTTCCGCGAGCAGAAGAGCGGGGCCAAGATCATGCTCAAGGAAGTGCACGACCCCGAGCGTTTCGGGGTGGCCGAGCTCAAGGGCGAGCGCGTGCTCGCGATCGAGGAGAAGCCCAAGCGCCCGAAGTCGAACCTGGCCGTGATCGGCATCTACCTCTACGACGCGCGCGTGTTCGAGATCATCAAGACGCTCGAGCCCTCGGACCGCGGCGAGCTGGAGATCACCGACGTCAACAACTGGTACATCCGCGACGGCACGATGACCTACGACGTGCTCGACGGCTGGTGGACGGACGCGGGCACGTTCGAGTCCCTGCTGCGCGCCGCGAACCTGGTGGCCGAGGGCGGCGCCAACCGCAAAGAATGACGGTCCGCCGTCTCGAGGGTCGCGTGCTCGTCACGGGCGCGGCCGGCATGCTCGGGAGCCAGCTCCTGCTCGGCGCTCCGCCCGGGGTCGAGGCCGTCGGCACCGATCTCGTCGCGGCGCCGGCGGGCAATCCGCATGTCGCGCGGCCGGGCCTCGATCTCTCCTCGGCCTCCGCGGTCGAGGCGCTGTTCTGCTCGCTACAGCCGCTGGCGGGCGTGATCCACGGCGCGGCCTACACGGCGGTCGACAAGGCCGAAGCGGAGGAAGCGCGCGCGGAGCTCGCCAACGCCGAGGTCCCGCGCGTCGTGGCCGAGGCCTGCGCGCGTCATGGCCTCCCGCTCGTCCACGTCAGCACCGACTTCGTGTTCGACGGTGCGAAGCGCACGCCCTACACGACCGCCGATGCGCCGCGGCCGCTCTCGGCCTACGGGCGCACCAAACTGCAGGGCGAGGAGCGCGTGACCGCCGCTCATCCACGCGGCGCCGCGATCGTGCGCACGCAGTGGCTCTACGGGCCGCGTGGAAAGCACTTCCCGGGTACGATCCTGGCGCTCGCAGCGGAGCGGCCCGAGCTCAAGGTCGTGAACGACCAGAGCGGCTCGCCGACCTCGACCCTGGAGCTCGCACCCGCGCTGTGGGACGTGCTCGCCGCGCGCGCCACCGGGCTCTTCCACGCGGCCTGTGAGGGCCGCGCGAGCTGGTACGACTTCGCCGCCGCGACGCTCGAGCTGTGCGGCCGGAAGACCCCCGTCCGGCCCTGTACCACCAGCGAGTTCCCACGCCCGGCCCACCGTCCGGCCTACAGCGTGCTCGACTGCGCGCGCCTCACGGCCCTGCGCGGGCGGCCGCTCGCGCCCTGGCGCGAAGCCCTGCGCGAGTTCCTGGTGCACGAGAAGCTCCTGGCTGCGGCCCCCAGCCGCTCGACGACATGACCAAGCGTTCGATCCTGGTCACCGGCGGCGCGGGCTTCATCGGCAGCAACTTCGTCGAGCTCCTGCTGCGCGAGCGCGCCGACTGGCAGGTGGTCAACCTCGACGCCCTGACCTACGCCGGCAATCTGGAGAACCTCGCGGCCGTGGAGAAGGACTCGCGCTACGCCTTCGTCCACGGCGACATCTGCGAACCGGCCGACGTCGCGCGCGCCCTCGAGCAGTGTCGCGCGCCAGCGGTCTCCGTGGTGCACTTCGCGGCCGAGAGCCACGTGGACCGCTCGATCCAGTCGGGCCTGCCTTTCGTGCACACCAACGTGATCGGGACGCAGGTCCTGCTGGACGAGGCGCGCGCGCGCAAGGTCGAGCGCTTCCTGCACGTCTCGACCGACGAGGTCTACGGCTCGCTCGCGGCGGAAGGCAAATTCACGGAAGAGACGCCGCTGGCGCCGAACTCGCCCTACTCGGCCAGCAAGGCCGCCAGCGATCTCCTGGTACGTGCGGCCTTCCACACGCACGGCTTCCCCGGCTTGATCACACGCTGCTCGAACAACTACGGGCCGTATCAGTTCCCCGAGAAGCTCATCCCGCTGATGATCGCCAACGCCAGCGAGGACCAGCCGCTGCCGGTCTACGGCGACGGTCAGAACGTGCGCGACTGGCTGTACGTCGAGGACCATTGCGAGGCCCTCCTGGCCGTGCTCGAGCGCGGCCATCCGGGCGAGGTCTACAACATCGGCGGCAACAACGAGTACCCGAACCTGGCCATCGTGCGCCTGATCCTCGCGACTCTGAAGAAGCCCGAGAGTCTGATCCGCTTCGTCAAGGATCGCCCGGGTCACGACCGCCGCTACGCGATCGATGCCGGCAAGATCCGCCGCGAACTCGGCTGGGAGCCGCGCTTCCGCTTCGCGCAGGCGCTGCCCCGGACCATCCAGTGGTACCAGGCCCATGCCGTTTGGCTGCAACGGGTTAGGAGCGGTGCATACCGTGAGTATTACGCCCGCCAGTACGGGCGTTGAGCGCCACCGGGACCCGGCTCGCCGCACGCGGTTCAACCGCCTGCGCGGGCCAGTCGATAGTTTCGCCAATCCGCATGCGCCCGCGCGGGCCCCGCGCCCGGGCCTGGAAAGCCTTTCCCCGATGCCCTCTCCGCTCGCCCGCTGGACGAACGCACCCGCGTGCGTCGTGCTCCTCGTCCTGGTGTTGGGCGGCCTGGCGAGCTGCTCGGCCACCCTGGAGAACAAGCGCATCCTCCAGTACCTGAACCAGAGCGGTTTCGGCAAGCGTTACTTCGGCAACTCTCAGGAGCAGAACTACGTTTCCATCGGCGACACGATCCAGTTCCTCGACACCTACAACGAGGACGTGCGCGGCACCCAGGTGGTCGACATCGACGGCACGATCCTGATCCCCGAGGCCGGGGCCGTGTACGTGGCCGGCTTCACGCGCAACGAGCTGGAGAGCTACCTGACCCAGAAGCTCGCGCCCTACTACATCGACAGCGACGTCAAGGTCCAGATCCGCACGGGCGGAAAGAAGGTCTACTACGTGATGGGCGAGGTGCGGCGCCAGGGACCATACCCCTACACCGGCGACGTGACGCTGTACGAGGCCGTGACGCTGGCCGCGCCCGACGAGTTCGGCGCCAACCTGGGCCGCGTGCGCCTGATCCGCGCCGATCCGCGCGATCCGCTGGTGATCACGGCCGACGTGACCGAGATCTGGAGCTCGGGCGACTCGACCTACAACGTCCAGGTGCACGAGTACGACATCGTGTACGTGCCGCCCACGCTGCTGCAGTCGGCGGCCGACCTGGTCTCGGCCCTCTTCGTGCCCGTCACCTCGGTCCTGCGCGACGTGCTCTACACGATCTTCGCCTTCGACAATCCGAACATCCTGTTCCGCGGCCGCCGGAACAACTTCGACAATTCCTAGCAGTGCCATGGCCGGCATCCAGGGCCCGAACCAGTTGATCGACCTCTTGCGCGCGCTCCGACGGCGCCGCTACCAGGTGATCGTGCCTACTCTGCTGGTCGCCACCGTGGGGATCGCCTTCGCGGTCATCGTGCCCAAGCGCTACCGGGTCTCGACGCGCATCGAGATCAGCGACCGGACGCGCGTGGAAACCGACGCGCGCCTGAAGAACCCGCAGGAGGTGGCCATCCGCCGCGAGGCCTCCTCGGCCTACGACCACCTCGTGAACTACGCGCGCGTCAAGAAGATCCTCGACGGCGACCCCGCCTCGTGGCCCGACTACCGCCAGGCGCGTTCCGAGAGCGAACGCGTCCAGTACATCCGCGAGCGCATCCTGACGCGCAACCTGACGGCCGCTCCGACCAACAAGGACCCCAAGGGCGGCACGATCTTCATCGACGCGACCTACTACGACGAGGACAAGGCGCGCGCCGCGAAGTTCCTGCAGAGCTTGACGGAATCGTGGCTGGAGGAGATGCGCGAGTCCGACCGCAGCACGCTCATCAAGGAACGCGCCGAGCTGCAGGAGATCCTCGACGTCCAGGAGAAGGACCTGAAAGAGAAGGAGGACCGCTACTACGCCCTGATCGAGCTGCTCGGCCAGGACCCGACGGTGCAGAGCGGTGACGTCCGGCGCGACGAGCGCGGAGACTGGACCTTCCGGACCCTGGAGAAGGCCAAGACCGACCTGGAGGAAGTCGAGCTCGAGCTGCGCACGGCCGAGTTCGAGCTGCAGCAGTCGCGCGCGCGCCTGACGGTGGAACCGCCGACGATCCCGAAGCCCGTGGAGGTCGAGGCCGATTCCCCGGAGGCCAAGATCGAGAAGCTCGAAGAGGTACGGGACGCGCTCGAGGAGCAGCTCGCCAACCTGCGGCCGAACAACTCCACCTACCGGCGCCTGAAGCCCAAGCTGGAAGCGCTCCTGGTCGAACTCGCGGAACTGCGCGCGCTCGAGCCCGAGGCGACCGTGAGCTGGAAAGAAGAGGACAACCCGCTGCGCGCGGAGTACGAGCTGGACGTGCGCCTGAGGGAGGACACGGTCGGGCGCTTGCAGGACCAGCGCCTGGCGCTGACGGCGCGCATCGCCGAGCTGGATCAGGAGACGAAGGCGCGCACGGGGCACCACAAGAACCTCGAGGACCTGCGCAACCAGGTCGGCGAGGCGCGTCTGCTCGCCAACGAGACCCGCCGCGAGTGGCAGGCGCGCGACAAGTCGCTGCAGATGCTGGATTCCTCGCCCATCCCCTGGCGCATCTCCCAGCCGCCCATCCCGGTCTCGGCCACGACCCAGCCCAATCCCTGGCTGATCTCGGTCATGGCCGTGGTCGGCGGCCTGGCGCTGGGCTTGGGCCTGGCATTCGTCTCGGAGTTCGCGCGCAGCTCCTACCGCAGCGTGGGCGAGCTCGCCGGGGTGATGAGCGTGCCGGTGCTGGGCGCCATCGACACCATCGTGACGCGCCGCGAGCGCCGCCGCCTGCAGCTCTCGCGCGCGCTGGCGGGGCTTTCCACGGCCATGATCGTGGGCACGATCGGCTGGATCACCTGGCTCTGGTATTCCTCACCAGAGCGTCTGCCGCTCGACGTCCAGGACGCGATCGAACGCCTGCGCTCGGCGCTCAAATAAGGGCCGACCCGTGCGGGACCTGATCCTCACGCTGGTCCTGCTGGCGCTGATGCCGGTGTGTTACCGCAAGCCCTTCGTGGGCTTGGCCGTGTTCTCGTGGCTGGCGTACATGCGCGTGCAGGATCTGACCTGGGGTTTCGCGCGCTACATGCGCTGGTCCTACTACGTGGCCATCGTCACCTTCGCGGGCTACCTCGTGTCGAAGGAGCGCCGGCGCTGGTTCCTGCAGGACTGGCGTTGCAAGGTGATGATGGCGCTCGTGCCCCTGCTGGGCGTGGGCATCCTCCTGTCGCGGAGTCCGAATCTGCGCCAGTTCGATCGCTACCTCGAGTACGGGAAGATCGTGGCCGTGGCGCTGTTCACGACCGCGGTCGTGAACACCAAGGAGCGTTTGCGGGTGCTGATGTGGATCATCGCCCTCAGCTTTGGCTTCTTCGGGGTCAAGTCGGGGATCTGGGGCATCGCCAGCCTCGGGAGTCGCGCCATCATCCGCGGACCCGGCGGGATGCTGGCCGACAACAACGACTTCTCACTGGCGATGTCGATGGCCGTGCCGATGCTGTTCTACCTGGGCTGGACCGAGCGCCGCCCCGAGATCCGCAAGGTCTTCTGGATCGCCCTGCCGTTGACCGTGATCACGGTCGGGCTCACGCACTCGCGCGGCGGCTTCCTGGCGGTTTCGGCCGCGATCGCGTGCCTGGTGTGGCGCTCGAAGAACCGGCTGGTGGGCATCCTGGTGGGCTGTCTGGTCGCGCTCGTGGCCGTGCTGGCGGCGCCGAAGGACTACAAGGAGCGCCTGCTGACCATGCTCGAGCCGAGCAAGGAGGGCTCGGCCGCGAGTCGCCTGAAGGCCTGGGGCGTCGCCACGCGCATGGCCGTGGACAACCCTGTCCTCGGCGTCGGGATGTACCGCTTCCAGCTGCACTACCGCGAGTACGACCCGGGTTTCCAGCTGGGCGACGAGGTGATCGTGGCGCACTCCTCGTACTTCCAGATCTGGGCCGAGTGCGGGACCCCGGCGCTGCTGCTCTACTTCAGTCTCATCTTGGGATCCTTCTACACCTGCTGGCGCGTGCGCGCGGAGGCGCAGCGGCGCTACCACACGAGCTGGATCATCAACTACGCCGGCATGTTCGAGGCCTCGCTGGTGGCCTTCGTGGTCGGCTCGGCCTTCCTGAATCGCGCGCACTTCGACCTCTTCTATCACTGGGTCGCGCTGGTGATCGCCTTCGGGGTGATCGCGCGGCGCGAGATGGAGGACGAGCTGCGCTCCCCGACTCGCGGCCAGGGCGGCCGCGGCGAGCTCGAGCACGTGACGCACCTCGGCTTCGGCCGGCGCGTGCGCGCGAGCGGCTACCGGAGCGCGCAACCCGCGCACGGAGCCTGAGGCCATGTGCGGTATCACGGGCATCTTCGTGCGAGCCGGACAGCGCGTCGACGAGCGCGTGCTCGCGGCCATGACCGACGCCCTGGCGCACCGTGGGCCGGACGACCGCACGCTGCACCTCGCGGGCAGCGTGGGGCTCGGTTTTCAGCGCCTCGCGATCATCGACCCCGCCGGTGGCCGCCAGCCGGTTTTCAACGAGGCGCGCGACATCGCCGTGCTCATGAACGGCGAGATCTTCAACTTCCGCGCGCTGCGCGCGGAACTCGAGCAGGCCGGCCACGTGTTCCGCACGGGCTCCGATGCGGAGGTGCTGGCGCACCTCTACGAGCAGCACGGCCAGCGCCTGGTCGAGCACCTGGTGGGCCAGTTCGCCTTCGCGCTGGTCGATCGGCGTGGCGCTGCGGAGCGCCTGCTGCTGGCGCGGGATCCGCTGGGCATCAAGCCGCTCTACTACGCCGAAGGCCAGCATGGGCTCCTGTTCGGGAGCGAGCCCAAGGCCCTGCTCGCGAGCGAATATCTGCCGCGGCGCCTGCGGCCGAGCGCGCTGCTCGATTACTTGGTGCAGGGCTATGTGGGCGGCGAAGAGGCGGCCTGGGAGGGCATGCGGCGCTTGTCCCCCGGGCACATCCTCGAGGCACAGGACGGGCGCGTGCTGCGCACGCGACGCTACTGGGACTTGCCGCTCACGCTGCGCGGTCCGGCGCAGGCAGGCGAGGTGCTCGAGTGGCTCGACCGCTGCGTGGCCGACGAGATGGTGAGCGACGTGCCGCTGGGGGCGTTCCTCTCGGGCGGCATCGACAGCACGGCCGTCGCGACCAGCATGCGCCGCGCCGAGGCCGGCCCGCTGGTCCTGTGTTCGGTCGGCTTCCGCGAGCGCTCGCACGACGAGCTGCCGATCGCGCGCCGCACGGCCGAAGGCCTCGGCGCCGTGCACCACACGCAGGTGCTGGAGCCCGACCCCGCGCTGGCGCTCGAGACCCTGCCCTGGTTCTTCGACGAACCCCTGGCCGATCCCTCGACCGTGCCGACCTACATGGTCTCGAAGATGGCGCGCGAACACGTCACGGTGGCGCTCTCGGGCGACGGTGGGGACGAGACCTTCGCCGGCTATCGCCGCTACGTGCACGACGTGGCCGAGAACCGCGTGCGGGCCGCGCTCGGTGCGCGCGGGCGGGCCGCCGTGCGCGCTCTCGGGCGCGTCTACCCGCGCTTCGACTGGGCTCCGCGCGTCCTGCGCGGGCGCACTTTCTTGACCAACGTCGGCGATGATCCGGCGCGCGCCTACTGGCGCAGCGTGACGCGTATCGAGCGCCACGAGGCTCTGGCGCTGCTCGCTCCCGAGCTGGCCGCGCGGCTCGCCACCCACGACCCGTTCGACGCCTTCGCGCGCCACTACGCCGCGCCGGAGGTGGACGACCCGCTGTACCGCGCGCAGTACGCCGACTTCCACACCTACCTGCCCGACCAGATCCTGGCCAAGGCCGACCGCGCTTCGATGGCCGTGTCGCTGGAGGTGCGCGTGCCGCTGCTCGACCACCGTTTCGTCGAGCGCTTCGCCAACCTTCCGGCGCAAGAGAAGGTGCGCGCCGGACGCGGCAAGCACGCCCTGCGCGAAGCCCTGCGCGGCCGTATCCCCGCCGAGGTGCTCGACGGCGTGAAGCGCGGCTTCGACACGCCGCTCGGGAAGTGGATCCGTGGCCCGCTGGCCGAGCCGGTGCGCGCCGCGCTCGAGCGCCTGCCCGAGGACTGGTTCGTGCGCGCGCGCCTGCGCACGCTGCTCGCCCAGCACGTCGCGGGCGCGCGCAACCATGATCGCCTGCTGTGGAGCCTGCTCGTGCTCGAGCAGTGGCGTACGCGCCACGGCGTCACGGGCCTCGCCCCATGAGCCTCCGGATCGAGGTCCTGACCTCGCTCTATCCCTCCGAGGTGTTCCCGGTGGAAGGCGTCTTCGCCGAGCGCCGCTGGCTGGAGATGCACAAGCGCGGACACGAGGTGCGCGTGACGCAGCCGTTGCCGCTGGCGAGCCGCTGGTTGCCGCGCGCGCGCTGGCGCGCGCTGGCGCGCATGCCGGCCCGCGAGACGCGCGGCGGTATCTCCGTGGAGCGTCCGCGCTATCTGCACCTGCCGGGGCGCGCGCGCGCCAACGCCGCGGCCTTTGCGCGCGCGGGGCTGCGCGCACTCCTGCAGCACCCGCGGCCGGACGTGGTCGTGCTCGACTACGCCTGGCCGGCGGCCGCGGCCGTGCCGGCGCTGCGCGAGCTGCGCTTCGCGTGCGTCGTCAGCGGGCGCGGCAGCGACGTGCTCGAGGTCGCGGGCGAGGCCGAGCTGGCCGACGAGCTCGCCTACGCCCTGCGCACCGCCGGCCACTGGTGCGCGGTCTCGCGGGACCTGCTCACGCACATGGATCGCCTCGGCGCGCAGGCGGGCCGGGGCGTGCTGGTGCCGAACGGCATCGACCTCGAGCTGTTCCGCCCGCATCCGCAGCGCGAAGCGCGCGCCGCGCTGGCGCTACCCGCGCGCGGGCGCCTCGTGCTCGTGTGCGCGCATCTGATCGCGCGCAAGGACCCGTTGCTCGCGCTCGAGGTCTTCGCGCGCGCGCGTGCGCCCGAGGATCGCCTGGTGTTCCTGGGGCGCGGGCCGCTCGAGGCCGAGCTGTCTGCCGCCGTCCGCGCGCGCGGACTGGAAGGCCAGGTCGAGCTGCGCGGCGAGGTCCCGCCCGAAGAGCTGGTGCGCTGGTACGCGGCCTGCGATCTCCTGCTGCTCACCAGCCGGCGCGAGGGCCGGCCCAACGTCGTGCTCGAAGCCCTGGCCTGCGGCCGGCCGGTGCTCGCCACCGACGCCGGCGGGACGGCCGAGGTGCTGGGCGATCTGGCGGCGGACATGCTGGCGCGCACGCGCGACCCGGCGGCGCTGGCGCAGCAGCTCGGCGCGCTGCTCGCCACGCCGCGCGAGCCCGAAGAGCTCCGCGAAACGGTCGTGCATCTCACCTGGGAGAAGAGCGCGGAGGCGCTCGAGCAATGCTTGGACGTGGCCTGCGCCGCGAACGAGCGCGTCGTGGGATGAAGATCCTCTACCACCATCGCACCCAGGCCGAGGACGGCCAGGCGGTGCACATCCGCGCCCTGATCGCGGCTTTTCGCGCGCTCGGACACGAGGTGCGCGAAGCCGCGCTGGTGTCGCGCGAGGCGCCTCCGAGCCCGGCCCACGCGGCGGGGAGCGCGGCGCGTTCGCGCTACGGCTGGGTCGCGCACACGCCGCGCTTCGCGCGCGAGCTCCTCGAGTACGGCTATGGACACGTCGCGCGCGGGCGCCTGCTGCGGGCCGCGCGCGCCTTCGAGCCGCACTTCCTGTACGAGCGCTACGCCTTCGGCAACACGGCCGGCGTGCGCGTCGCGCGCGCGCTCTCGAAGCCGCTGGTGCTGGAGGTCAACTCGCCCATGGTGCTCGAGCTCGAGCGCACCCGCGGACTGGCCTTCCCGGGCCTCGGGCGGCGCGTCGAGAACCACATCTTCCGCTCGGCCACCCTGGTGTGCGCGGTGACGGGCGTGCTGCGCGACATGCTGGTCGAGCTCGGCGTGGCGCGCGAACGCATCCTGGTGACGCCGAACGGCGTCGACCTGGAACGCTATAGCAGCGCGGACGGAGCGCGCCAGCGCGCGCGCGCCGCCCTGGGACTCCAGGGCGAGCATGCCGGCGAGCTCGTGCTCGGCTTCGTGGGCTTCTATCGCGACTGGCACCGCCTCGACCTGGTGCTCGCGGCCATGGCCGCGCCGGAGCTCTGCGCGACGCGCCTGGTGCTGGTGGGCGAGGGTCCGGCGCGCGCCGAGCTCGAGCGGGTCGCCGCAGGCGGCGGGCTCTCCGCGCGCGTCCACTTCGCCGGCCCGCGCCCGCACGGCGAGATCCCCGCGCTGCTCCCGGCCTTCGACGTGGCGCTGGTGCCGGCGATCAACCCCTATGCCTCGCCGCTCAAGCTGTTCGAGTACATGGCCGCGGGGCTGGCGGTGATCGCGCCCGACCAGCCCAACCTGCGCGAGGTGCTGGCGCACGAGAGCGACGCGCTGCTGGTCGAGAGCGGGAATCTGGCGAGCCTGCGCGCCGCTCTCGTGCGCCTGGTGGGCGACGCGCGCCTGCGCACGCGCCTCGGGGCGGCCGCGCGCGCCAAGGTCACGGCCCTCGACCTCACCTGGCAGGGCAACGCGCGGCGCGTGCTCGCGGCGGTCGAGGCGCTGCCCGCATCCAGGACATGAAGCACGCGCTCTCCTTCGACGTCGAGGAATTTTTCCAGGTCGCCAACCTGCGCGCGAACTTCCCGAGCGAGCAGTGGGCCTCCGTGCCTTCGCGCCTGGACGTGGGCATGCGCGCGGTGCTGGACTGCCTGGCGCGCCACGACGCGCGCGCGACGTTCTTCTTCCTGGGCTGGGTGGCCGAACGCCGGCCCGATCTCGTGCGCGCGTGCCTGGCCGCGGGCCACGAGATCGCGAGCCACGGCTACGAGCACAAGTTCCTGGACGAGCTGGGCGAGGCCGGGCTCGACGTGGATCTCGAGCGCACCGAGCGCGCGCTGGCCGCCGCGGGCGCCGCACGCCCGATCGGTTTTCGCGCCTCGACCTTCACGCTCACCCGGCAGACCTGGTGGGCCTTCGACGTGCTCGCGCGGCGCGGTTATCGCTACGATTCCTCGGTGCATCCCGTGCACCATCCGACCTACGGCGTGCCCGACTTCGAGCCCGGCATCAGCGTCGTGCGCTGCCAGGCCGGGGAGATCGTCGAGTTCCCGGTCGCCACGCTCCCGTTCCTCGGTCGCAACCTGCCGGTGGGGGGCGGCGGCTACTTCCGCTTGTTGCCCCTGGCCGTCACGAGCGCCGCGATCGCGGCCCTGGAGCGGCGCGGGCGGCCGGCGGCGCTCTACCTGCACCCCTGGGAGTTCGATCCGGGCCAGCCGCGCCAGAAGACCACGGCGCTGAAGCGCTTCCGGCACTACCTGAACCTGAGCCGGACCCTGCCGCGCCTCGAGGCCCTGGTGCAGCGCTTTCGCTTCACGACTCTGCGTGAGGTGCTGGAAGAGCGCGGCGACTTGCGCTGAAACGCTGCCGCCGGGTTCGCATCCAAGGGCGTACCTCGCCAGAGCGGGAAGCGAGTGACCGTTGCTATCCTGCGCCGCTCTGGCTCCAGACCCCGATGACCTTCGCGCACGCCCTGGTCCTCTTCGTCGAGCTCTACCTCGGGATCGGATTCGTTTTCGGCCTCGTCTTCGCGTTGCGCCTGGTCGAGCGCGTCGACCCGAGCGCGCATGCGGGCACACGCGGATTCCGGATCCTGATCCTGCCCGGCTGTGCCGCGCTCTGGCCGTGGCTCGTGCTGCGCCTCGTCCGGCCGCGAAGGGACGGGCCGGCGTGATCCTGCCGTTGCGCCGTGTCCATCGTTCGGCCTTCCTGGCTCTGGCGTTGCTCCTTCCGGCGCTGCTCGCAAGCGCTTGGAAGGTGCGGCGTGGCACGCTCGCACAGGCTCTGGCTCCAGAGCTCCTACCGGTCTGGAGCCCGGACAGCGAGTGGCCTGCCAGGGCACACGGGGACGAGCTCGTGTACTGGACCTCGGCAGCGCCTGACGATTCGAGCACGCTGCCGGCGGATGCCGAGCTGGTCGGCACGGTGAGTTCGGGTGCGTACGGGCTCCAGCCTCCGCCCGGCAAACGCGCCATCACCTACAGCCTCGCCCACGGCGAACGGATCTCCTTGGAGCGAAGCGATTGAGCGTCGGGTACCAGGCCGTCGGCTGGAATCGGCAGAAGCGTCTCTACGACACGCTGATCGGCGCTGGTGTCGTGCTGTACCTGTTCCTGTTCGTGGGCCTGGGGTCGCTGGACGAGTTCGTCACCCTCGAGACGCTGCTGATCCGCGGCCTCGGCTCGCTCGCGTTCCTGCTACTGCACCTGATCCTCTCGATCGGGCCGCTGGCGCGGCTCGACGCGCGCTTCCTGCCGTTGCTCTACAACCGCCGGCACCTCGGCGTGTGCATGTTCCTGGTCGCCCTCGCGCACGCAGGCTTCGCGGTGGTGCAGTTCCACGCCTTCGGCGACGAGCACCCGCTGGTCAGCGTGCTGACGGCCAACCGGCGCTACACGAGCCTGCCGGACTTTCCCTTCGAGGTGCTCGGGCTCGGCGCGTTGGCGATCCTGTTCCTGATGGCCGCCACCAGCCACGACTTCTGGCTCGCGAGTCTCTCGGCGCGCGTGTGGAAGGCGCTGCACATGCTGGTGTACCTCGCCTACGCGCTGCTGGTCGGGCACGTCGCTCTCGGGACCCTGCAGGCCGAGCGCAGTCCCGTGCTCGCGGCGCTGCTCGCGCTCGGCTGCGCTTGGATCGTCGGGCTGCACCTCGCGGCCGGCTGGCGCGAGCGCGCGCGCGACCGCGAGGCCGTGCCGGAGAGCGGCTGGGTCGATGCAGGCGCGGTGGCGGACATCCCGGAGAAGCGCGCGCGCGTGCTCACCATCGCCGGCGAACGCGTGGCCGTGTTCCGTTACGACGGCAAGGTCGCGGCGCTCTCCAACGTGTGCCAGCACCAGAACGGGCCGCTGGGCGAGGGGCGCGTGATCGACGGCTGCATCACCTGCCCCTGGCACGGTTACCAGTACCGGCCCGAGGACGGTTGCTCGCCGCCGCCCTTCAGCGAGAAGGTGCCGACCTACGCGGTGCGGCTGGTCGCCGGCCGCGTGCAGGTCGAGGCGCGCGCGCAGCCGGCCGGCACGCTCCTCGAGCCCGCGCGCATCGAGGGCGGCGCATGAACGCGGACGGCGGCGAGTTCTACGTCGGCTACTTGCCACACGCGCCCGCGGGCCTCGCGCGCGCGCTGCGCTGGCGGGCTCTGGCGCTCCTTGGATTCGTGGGCTTGGTGGCCGTGCTGGTCGTCTGCTCCCATGGGCTTCGTCCCGCCGCCCGTTTCGAGTACGGTGCTCCGGTGGAGCTCGCCGGCACCGTGGTGGCCCGCCCTTACCCGCATTTGAACGTCCGGCGTCCGGGGCGCGTGGGTACCCTCGCGCCCGTGTCGAGCTACGCGCTCGTCGCTCCCTGGAAGCACGGCGCCGACGCGCTCGTCGCCGGCTTCGACGGCGAGAACGTGCGCCTGCGCGCGACCCTCGCCTACCGCGACGGAGTGGTCGTGGCCGAGCTCGAACCCGGCTCCGTGCGCCGCGAGCCCGGGCCGAGCACGCCCGCTCCCGCCCCCCAAGACCTCGGCCGGCGCACCCTGGTGGGCGAGATCGTGGACTCGAAGTGCTTCTTCGGGGTGATGAATCCGGGCGAGCTCAAGCCGCACCGCGCCTGCGCGGTGCGCTGCATCTCGGGCGGCATCCCGCCGGTCCTGTGCGTACGCGATGCGGCCGGTCGGGCCAGCTACTTCCTGCTGGTCTCGAGTGCGGGGGAAGCGCTCAACCATGCGGTCCTCGACTTCGTGGCCGAACCCGTGGAGATCACGGGCGAGGTCGAGCGCCGCGGCGACATTCTGGTCCTGCGCGCCGACCCGGCCACGTATCGGAGGCTCGAGTGACGAACCAGACGTCGATCCAGACCCTGCCCAGGCCCCAGAGCCCGTTGCGCGTCGCGTTTCCGAGTGGCCTCTCGGCCTTGCGCGAGGGTCCGTATCTGGTGCGCTTCGCGCGCGATCCGGCCGACGTCGAGCGCGTTCTGCGGCTGCGCTTCGAGGTCTTCAACCGCGAGCTGGGCGAGGGCCTGGAGGAATCCTGGCGCACCGGCATGGACCGCGACCGTTTCGACGAGGTGTGCCACCATCTGATGCTGGTCGAGGCGGCCAGCGACACCGTGGTCGGGACGTATCGCCTGCAGACCGCCGAGCAAGCGCGCGCGGGCGCCGGGCTGTATTGCGCGGGCGAGTTCGAGCTGGCGCCGCTCGCGCGCATCGTCTCGCACGGAGTCGAGCTCGGTCGTGCCTGCATCCTGCGCGAGCACCGCCAAGGCAGCGCGCTCTTCGCGCTCTGGCGCGGGATCTCGGCCTACCTCGCCTGGGCCCGGAAGCGCTACCTGTTCGGCTGCTGCTCGCTCACCAGCCAGGATCCGCGTGCCGGGCTCGCGCTGCAGCGCTGGCTGGAGCAGGAGGGCCACGTGCACCGCGAGCTCCACGTCGCGCCGCACGCGAGCCATGCCTGCCTGCTCCCGCGTGGAGACGGCGAAGAACCCTGGCCGACGGTGGCGCTGCCCAAGTTGTTCGGGACGTACCTGCGGTACGGCGCCAAGGTCGTGTCCGCGCCAGCTCTCGATCGCGAGTTCCGGACCATCGACTACCTGGTCGTGCTGGACGCGCGCGCCATGCCCGCGCGCCTGTGGCGCCTGTTCTTCAGCAGCTTCCTGGCCTCCCAGGCGGAGATCGTCGATTGAGGGACGCACGCCTGTTCCTGCGCCTGCTGGCGTTCGCCTCCTGGACCCTGGCGCTGTTCCTGATCTGGGCCCTGTGCGCTCCGGGAGCGGTCCTCGCGAGGCGCCTGCCGCGCTGGCGCGCACGCGTTCAGCAGGCCTGGTCGCGGGGTGTGTGCCGCATCCTCGGCGTGCATTTCGAGATCCAGGGCCACCCTCCGCGCCAGGCGTGCCTCCTGGCCGCCAACCACCTCTCCTACCTGGACGTGGTCGTACTGGGAGCGCTCCTGCCGTGCGCCTTCGTGGCCAAGAGCGAGGTCGCGCGCTGGCCGGTGCTGGGCTTTTTGGCGCGCTCGATGGGCACTCTTTTTGTCGAGCGCGAGAACCGGCGCGCGCTGCCCGGGCTCGGCCAGCGCATGCGCGCGCGCCTGGCGCGCGGCGAGACGCTGGTCCTGTTCCCCGAGGGCACGAGCACGGCCGGGAGCGAGGTGCTGCCCTTTCGCCCGGCGCTGCTCGCGCCGGCCGTCGCGCTCGGCCTGCCGGTTTCGTACGCCGCGCTGCACTACGACACGCCGAGCGGCGAGCGTCCCGCCTCCGAGGTCGTGTGCTGGTGGGGCGACATGACCTTCGGCGCGCACGTGCTGGAGCTGCTACGGCTCCCGCGCATCGCGGCGCGCGTGTGCTTCGGATCCGAGGCCATTCTCGCTCCCGACCGAAAAACCCTCGCCGTGCGCCTGCGGAACGCGGTCCTGGAGCGCCTCCAACCCCTGTCTCAGCCTCATGTCTGACTGTCGTTCGTGGACCCGAGCCCTGTGCGCACTGCTCGAGCAAGGCGCCGACCTCGCCGCCGGACTCGAGCGCGAGTCCTTCGCCTGCCTCTCCGCGTTGGCGCCCGGCGGGAGCGTCGGCGCGCACCTGCGGCACGTGGCCGACTTCGTCGCGGCCCTGCTGCGCGATCTCGAGGGCGGTGCGGTCGACTACGACCGGCGCGAACGCGACGAACGCACGGAGCGCGAGCCCGCGCGTGCGCGCGCGCGGCTGCTGGCCCTGTGCGCCGAGGTGCAACGCCTGGAACGCCGCGATCCGGCCCAGGAGCTCCGCGTGCGCGCCGAGGCCTGCCTGGTGGGTGCGGCGTGGCAGCCTTCGAGCCTGGCGCGCGAGCTCGGAGCCCTGCTCAGCCACACCGTCCATCACTACGCCCTGATCGCCGTGCTGCTGCGCGCGCGCGGCGTCGAGCCGCCGCCCGAGCTCGGGATCGCGCCCTCCACGCTCGCGCACTGGCACGGGGAGAGCCCGAGGAAGAGTCCGGCGCCAGCCGGGAGCCAGGCGTGTGCACCGCAAGCTGGCTGATCCACCCGCAGGGCTTCGAGCTGTTCTTCAACCGCGACGAGTCGCTGCGGCGCGGCCCGGCGCGCGCGCCGGAAGAGCTCGTGCTGGCGGGCGTGCGCGTGCTCTTGCCGGTGGACAGCGATGCCGGCGGGACCTGGCTGGGCGT